>JANOPT010000001.1:0-3719 GCA_031421975.1 Sphingomonadales bacterium
GCCAGTGCACGCGCTTCATAAGCACCGATGCCAAAGCCGGCGTCTTTGGTCGATTCAAACGGTTTGAACAGCTGGTTCGAAACAAAGCTTTCGGTCATACCTACCCCGCTATCGGATATGATGATGGCGATGTCGCTGCCATGCGTACGGCTGGTGACCCGAACCGGCGAACCATCCGGCGTAGCCTCAATCGCATTTTGAACCAGATGGCCAATGATCGTTTCAACCCGCGCCGGATCGGCTATCGCCAGCATGCCCGAATTAAGCTTTGCGTCGATAGGATAGATCAATCGCTTGCTGTGCAGCGCCTTCATAACAGCCTCACCGATGTCGATAGCGACCGGAGCGCTGTGCCGGGATTTGTTATGCTGCGACAGTCGCGCCAGCAATTCGTTCATTTTGTCGACCGATGATTTCAGCGTTTCCACCATGTCGGCGCGGAATTCTGGCTTTTCCGCATGCTTTTCGGCGTTTCGAGCCAATATGCTCAACTGGCTGACAAGATTTTTGATATCATGCATGACAAACGCAAAGCGGCGGTTGAATTGTTCGAATTGCCGGTTTTCTGCCAATGCCTGTTGGCTGGCGGCCTCGGCAAGATAGCTTGCCAACTGCCGGCCGACAACGCGCAGCATGTCGAGGTCTTCCCAATCCAGCGCCCGCGGCATACGGGGGCGCGACAGGATGGCAAGACCGGCAAGCTTGCCAAAATGGACCAGAGGAACGACTGCCCATGCCTGCTGTTCGTCGTAGATCCACTGCGGAACCGCACGTGGATCGCACCGTTCGTCGGTCCCTGCCCGGACGTCGTCCATCGACAGGATATGGCCGCTCGATTCAAAAAACGGCATCGTTTGCGATGTGACGCAATTGGCCGGCACATCCGCCGTCGCCCAGTTCCATCGGGCCTGTAGCGTCAGGCGGCCTTCATCGTCCGGCACCAGCAACAGGCCACCCGGGCTGTCGAAAATATCCGCAAGCGATTTCACCACACGTTCGTAAAACGGGGCAGCCTCTTTGGACGGGAACCCGATCGTGTCGGCAAAACGCATCCATTCGGACCGATAATCATACCGGTGCTGGAAAAAGTTTTTGACCAATATGACGTTAAGCCAGGCCTTGAAACGTCCTGACGGCAATATCAGCAGCGCGGCAAGCGACATGCCGAAAATAACTGTGACCTGCGCCAGCCGGACGTAAGCGCCGCCGACCAGCTCAAGCGCGGTGGCAAGCAATACCATCGCAAACAGATACACCCCGATAGCGACAAGCGAAATCGACTGGAACGCCACGGAGCGCGACAGGCGAATCCGCCAGTTGCTGTTCCTGTTGGCGGCCATCACGAACACCGGCGCTAGTGTTGCGGTTGCAAAACCACGCGCTGCAATCAGTTCCAGCGAGGGTGCCGAAGTCAGGTAGCTGATCGTGTACTGATTAAGGTCATAGGTCCACATCGCCGCAAGCGCCGCCATCGGCAGGCTGATACCCCATCGCGTCTCCGGCGCGGAAACGGTGTAAAGATTGTGAACCAGCACGAGCGCACCGACGGCGTAGATCATTCGCAACGTCAGGGCAGATTGCGCCACGATGCTGCTGGCAAAATCGGCCCCGCCGAATGCAACGACTGCGCCGTCGTTGATAATCTGAAACGCAAGAACTAACAACAACGCAACATATATCATGTTGATCGTGTGCGGCTGCTGCCTGCCTTCGCCGCTGCGGAGCAAGAAAAACATGAAGCCGAGCCACCCCAGATTGCGCGCCGTTTCCGCCCAATAAGCCGCAATCGTCAGTGGCCCGGAATAGGTAACGGCAATGCCCCAGATCGAGGTCAGTGCCATCGCGCCGATCAGGACGACCTGTTGCCGGTTGCGCGTGCCATATTTATGGAACAGCCAGATCGCGAGCGCCGCATATGTAAAGCCGACGGCCGCGTGGCCCCAGAAACTTAGAAAAGACAAAGTCGCCTCGATCAACGCGCACCTTCCGGCCACAACACCACGCGAATGGTTTGCAGCAAAATCAGGACGTCGAGGAACGGCGTATAATTTTTTGCATAATACAGATCATATTCCAGCTTTTGCCGCGAATCATCGATCGACGCGCCGTACGGGTAATTGATCTGCGCCCATCCGGTGATGCCCGGCTTTACCATATGGCGTTCGGCGTAATAGGATAATTGCTGCTCAAGCTCGGCCACGAATTCAGGCCGCTCCGGACGTGGCCCGACAAAGCTCATTTCGCCCTTCAGAACATTCCAGGTCTGTGGCAGCTCGTCAATTCGCACCTTGCGGATGAGCTTTCCGACCATCGTGATGCGCGGATCGTTTTGCTCGGCCCAGACTGGTTTGCCGGCAACTTCGGCATCGCTTCGCATCGATCGCAACTTCACCACGCTGTAAGGCTGTCCGAACAGCCCGACGCGAATTTGCCGGTAAAATGCGGGGCCGCGCGATTCAAGTTTTACCAGCACGGCAAACAGCAGAACGACGGGCGCAGTCAGCAGCAGAAGCGCGGTGCTGGCGATGATATCGAATAGCCGTTTGGCAATACCCGACAGACGGCGTCCCGATGAAAATCCGTCGGAAAATATAAGCCAGCTGGGGTTGACGCTATCCAGATCGACCCGCCCGGTTTCACGCTCCAGAAAGCTGGAGATATCATTGACGTGGACGCCAGTGGTCTTGATCCGCAACAAATCATCGAGCGGCAATGCGTTGCGGCGCTCTTCCAATGCCAGCACCACTTCGCTTGCGCCCATCTTAACGACAAAATCGGCCAGGTTGAAAATGGCGCTTCGGTTGATGGCTTCGGGAATTGACCGCTTGTTTTCGTCCATGGCGATATAGCCGACAACGACGAAGCCAGAACCAGGCTTTGCCTCAAGATCCTTGATCCGTTGCGCGCGCCGTCCGGCGCCCAGAACCAGCAATCGTCGTTTGAAACTTTCTCCGCCGACCAGGCTGCCCAGCACCGCGCGGCTGGCGGCCAGAAACACAAACGCCAGTATCATCGCATAGAGCGAATTGGACCGCCACAATGTCATCCCCGGCAATGCAAATGCCATCATCGACTGAAAAATCACGCCCAGCGACACCGCGACCATCAGCCGGGCAATCGCAAACCGCAAGGACTGAAGCGCGTCGGGGCCGTAGACACCCACCGCCATCGATGCGACGTGTACCGATGCGGCAAACGTGAATAGCTGACCGAACCGGTTGCCGATATAATCGACATGCATGCCGATCTGGTGGGCACGCAATACCCAAGCCGTTTCTGCCGCCACAACCAGCAGGCAAAAATCGATTATCGCGAGAAACAGCACCGCATAAGGTATGTAATGCTTGAAAAGTCTTATCATTGCGCCAGTTCGCCTGTGTTGTCGGATTGTTTAACACCCAAAGGTAAAGTGTCGCTTAATTTTACACTTTCGCCGTAAAGTTCTGGAACATTGTTGTTTTCTGGCGATTTGACGCTGTGGTTCCGTTATTGGATAAGGTGCCGTATACTGGCGCGCTTCAACAAGGATATTTCGTGCTCATTACCCCAGTCATTTTATCCGGCGGCGGCGGCACCCGCCTTTGGCCGATGTCCACGCCGCAAACCCCGAAGCAGTTCCTGGCGCTGACCGGTGCCCACACGATGTTCCAGATCACCGTCGAACGCGTCATCGACCGGACACGCTTTGCCGCGCCGATCATCGTCGCCAACGCCGCGCA
>JANOPT010000002.1:0-8183 GCA_031421975.1 Sphingomonadales bacterium
TGGGCCGACCCGGGCCAGCCCGTCGATTATATCCAGTTCGACCCGTTCGAAAGCCCGTGGCGCAGCGGCATCGCGCAGTCTGCGCCAACACATGCGACCGTGGACAGTAGCAATGGCAACGAGGCACGTTTTTCAACCGACCTAAGCCAGGCCGTCGATGTGACCGACTTCCGCGAAGCTACCGAAAAATATGAAAAAGCGGTTCTGGAACAGGCGCTTGCAAAGTGTCGTTATAATCAACGGCAGACCGCAAAGGCGCTGAACCTGAGTTATGACCAGTTGCGCCACACCCTTAAAAAACACGATCTGTTAGGATAATAAAAAGGGCGACCGAAGCCGCCCCGTTTTTTTTTGGCGTTGTTTGCCGTTACCCGCCGTTAAAGCTGACCATCGTGTAAAGCATCGGGATCGACAGCATTGTGTTGATCCGCGACGTAATCATCGCCGTGGTCGCCGATTTTGCCTTGGTTGCATCATCGGCCTCGACGATACCAAGCGCCTTTTTCTGGTTCGGCCAGATGATGAACCAGACGTTGAAGGCCATGATCAAGGCCAGCCACATGCCAATACCGATCAGGTCATAGCCTGGCTGAAATGTCAGCGCTTCGACCAGATAGGGCGACGCGCCGGGGCCAGGCTGCCCCGCAATGGCAAGGCCGAAGACCACGGTAAGCGCCGCTGCCCAGCGGAAGAAAAACAGCGCAGAAGGCGCAATATGCTTCGAAATGCCGGGCTTTAGCTCAGCTGGAACCTTGGGCATTGTGGGGATTTGGACGAAGTTGAAATAATAAAGCAGGCCGATCCAGACGATGCCCACAAAAGTGTGGATCCAGCGAAACAGCGTCGGGACGGCAAATCCACCGTCGCCCCCGTGCAAGGCGATTACCGCGATTGCCAGCAACAGTCCTGCGACCAGCACATAATGTAGATTTCCAAAAAACTTTGCCATTTTCCCTCCTGGCGGTTGTTTGGAGGACCGTTACCCCCATATCCCCGGATGCCTAACCGCGCGCGGCGTGCTTGTCACATAATTTCTGGAACATGAAACGGGTTGGGAAGGTTAAAGGCCTGCGTACATCCGGTATTTCCCGGCGATAAACACCAAGGATCTATTATGCCATTCATTCTCCCAGAATTGCCTTATGCAAAAGACGCTTTTGGCAAACTCATTTCGGCAGAAACCTTCGATTATCATCACGGAAAACATCACAATGCCTATGTCGCAAAAACCAACGAGCTGATCGCCGAAGACAAGGCATTGAGCGGCGCGAAATTGAGCGAGGTCATCGTTGCGGCGAAAGAAAACGGCAGCAAGCCACTGTTCAACAATTCAGCCCAAATCTGGAATCACAGCTTTTATTGGCTTGGTCTGTCGCCCGAAAAGCAAGCACCGACCGGCAAACTGAAAACAATGATCGACGATGTGTTTGGCTCCACTGATGAGTTGCTCAACCAACTGAAAGCCGAAGCAGTCGGCCATTTTGCCAGCGGTTGGGCATGGCTCGTGCTCGACAAGGATACATTGAAAGTGACGTCATTGCATGATGCGGACACTCCGATTGTCCATGATATGACGCCGTTGCTGACCATCGATGTGTGGGAACATGCTTATTATGTAGATTATCGCAACGCACGGCCCGATTATGTCGGTGCACTGCTTGAAAATGCGATCAACTGGGAATTTGTCGCCAAAAATCTCGATGGTAAAGGCGTCAGCCGCGCCGACCAATAATCGCCGAGTTCATCCTTGCGGCGGCACTCCGGTGTCGTCGCCAAGTTTGAGCCCGTGCCGCAAGAGCATCGGGATGTTTGCGAGCGCGAACAGGAAGGTGATGGCGGTGACGCCCCAAACTTTCAGGTTTAACCAGGTATCGAAAGACAGCATCGCGCGCGCTACCTCATTGGCTATAGCAAGCGCCGTGAAAAACAAACCCCAGCTAAGCGACAGCTTCAGCCAGCCCGCGTCGCTCAACCCGTCATAGGCCTGCTCAAGCACATATTTCAACATCGCCTTGCCGCGCACCCAGCCGCCCAGCAACAGTAAAGCGAAAAACATGTAAATGATGGTCGGCTTGATCTGGATGAAACGTTCGTCGTGAAACCAGATTGTCAGCCCTCCGAAAAATACCCCGAGCGCCGCCGTGAGTTTCAGCATCGGCGAAATCCTGCCGAGTTTCACCTTAGAAACAATGACGGCAATGATGATGGCAACCATGAACGCTGCCGTGCCGACAATGGCGCCCTGCGATGGGTCGGTATCCGAACTGCCGAATTTAGACGCAACGAAGAACAGTAAGAGTGGCCCGAAATCCAGAATAAAGCCTAGCGCGCCTGAAGGCTTTTGCGTTGGCGCAGCTTCGTTCATTGCGCGCCTCCGCTAATGGCCCTGGCGAGTTGCTGGGCATTGAAAGGCCTTAGGTCGTCAATCGATTCCCCGACACCTATCGCGTGGATGGGCAAGCCGAACTGCTTCGCCGCTGCAACCAAAATGCCGCCGCGCGCGCTTCCGTCCAATTTTGTCATTACCAGCCCGGTCACGTCGGCCACTTCCTTGAATATCTCGATTTGCGACAACGCATTCTGTCCCGTGGTCGCGTCCAGTACCAGCACAACGTCGTGCGGCGCAGCGGGGTTCAGGCGGCCAAGCACGCGGCGGATTTTCGCCAGCTCGTCCATCAACTCGCGCTTGTTCTGCAGCCGCCCTGCCGTATCGACGATCAGGACATCGATGCCCTCGGCGGTCGCTTTCTTGACGGCATCGAATACGACACCGGCTGCGTCGCCGCCTTCTGGTCCGGTAACGATTGGAACACCGATACGGTCCGCCCAGATTTTGAGTTGCCCGATCGCTGCGGCGCGAAATGTATCGCCTGCGGCCAGCATCACGCCATAATCCTGTTCAAGGAACAGATGCGCCATTTTGGCGATCGTCGTGGTTTTGCCCGAACCGTTGACCCCGATAACCAGTATCACCTGAGGGCGCGGAAAAGCGTCGATCTCCAGGGCTTTTGCCACTGGCGCCAGCACCGCCGCAATTTCATCCTCGACGATCTGCCGGACACCTTCGGCATCGATGCCTTTGTCGAACCGTCCCGCCGCGATCTTGTCTCGAATTTGAGCGGCCATCGCCGGACCGAGGTCGGATGCGATCAGGGCATCTTCGATTTCGTCAAGATCGCGCGGCTCAAGCTTCGACTTTGTAACCAGGCCGGTGATGTTTTCGGTAAGCTTGCTCGAGGTTTTCTTGAAGCCGCCGAATAGCCGGTTGGTCCAGCCTTCTTTTTCAGTCATTCGGTAACCTCTGCCAGCAACGCCCCGTCCTTTAATTCGCGAACGACCGCTGCAACAACGCTGCCCTCGGCCCGGTATTTGTCCAGTTTCACATAAGCGAAATTTTCCGAATGACCAGACAGGCCGCCATTTTCAACCGCGATTTTCTGCAATGATCCGATTTGACTATTCAACCACTGCTGACGTTCGTCGGCGACGGCCTCTCGCAGTGCCTTCGCGCGCGACTTGATGGCTGAATGCGGGACCTGTGGCATAAGCGCGGCCGGCGTGCCCTTTTTCGGCGAATATGGAAAGATATGCCCGTGGACGATATTGCATCGCCTCACGAGATCGACGCTGTTTTCGAACATCATGTCGGTTTCGGTCGGGAAGCCAGCGATGATATCTGCTCCGATGGCAATTTCCGGTCGCTCCGCCTTCATCCGGGCAACCAGCTCGATCGCCAGTTCGCGGCTGTGCCGTCGTTTCATCCGCTTCAAAATCATATTGTCGCCCGCCTGCAACGACAAATGGATATGCGGCATCACGCGCGGCTCTGCGGTGATAAGGTCGAACAGCCGATCGTCGATTTCGACGCCGTCGATCGACGACAGGCGCAGGCGTTGAAGATCGGGTACGAACTTCAAGATGCGTTCCACCAGATTTCCCAGGTTTGGCGCGCCTGGAAGGTCGTGACCATAGCTGGTGACATCGACCCCGGTTAAGACCACTTCGCTAAAGCCTTTGCCCACCAACGCGTTTATATGCTCGATCACGCTACCGGCAGGAACCGAACGGCTGTTGCCGCGACCATAAGGTATGATGCAAAATGTGCAGCGATGGTCGCACCCGTTCTGCACCTCGACAAAGGCACGGGTTTTGCCTGAATATGCGGTCACAAGATGCGGCGCGGTTTGCTGAAGCGTCATGATGTCGGACACGACAACCGGACGATCCGGCAAATTCATGAGCGTGCGAAGCAACGTCGAGTCCTGCTTTTCAGCGTTACCAAACACGCCTGCCACTTCGGGCATCTGCTGGAATGTGTCAGGCTCGACCTGTGCGGCACAGCCGGTCACCCAAATCCGGGCATCGGGGCGGCGTTTGCGCGCCTGACGAATGGCCTGGCGTGTCTGGCGTACGGCTTCGTTAGTGACGGCGCAGCTGTTGACGATAATAATGTCGCCGCGTTCTGACAATTGTTCGGCCAAAGCATTGCTTTCAGCCAGATTGAGGCGACAACCCATGCTGATTACTTCGGGCTTTTGCACCGGCGCATTCATGCAAAATTATCCCAGTCGGCTTCGCCCCTAAACACATAATTCGTTCCGCCAGTCATGATAACCGGATGGCCGGGCTGCCACGCAATGTTCAGCGTTCCCCCCGGCAAATGGACGGTTGCCGGTGACGTCACCCTGTTTTGCCGGATCGCCGCTACGGCTGTGGCGCAAGCGCCGGTGCCGCACGCGCGCGTCAGTCCTACACCGCGTTCCCACACGCGCAGCTTGATTTCTCCGTCGTTGACAGACGCAATGTTGACGTTCACCCGATCCGGAAACGCAGCATCATGTTCGATGACAGGGCCAAGTCGTGCGAGGTCGATCATGTCGCAGTCGGGCACGAAAAATACGGCGTGGGGGTTGCCCACATTGACCGCCATCGGGCTTGCAAGATCCTCCCACGCCATGGGCATTGCTGCGCTATCCATGGCGAAGGCCAGCGGTATGTCATGCCATTCGAACTTGGGTATCCCCATATCGACAGTTACATCGGTACCGGCCAATGTTCCGGCGATAATGCCGCCCCGCGTTTCGATAATGACATCTGTTGCCAGTAACGCAACGACGCAGCGCGCGGCATTGCCACACGATTCAACTTCGCTGCCGTCCGCATTATATATTCGCATGGCGATGTCGGCGTGAGCGGAGGTTTCGATGACGATGATCTGGTCGCAACCAATCCCCTGGCGACGGTCTGCAATAGATCGCGCGAGCGCCGCAGTCATGGCAACGGGCGCCAAGCGGCCATCGATGACCACAAAGTCATTGCCTAGACCATGCATTTTGTGAAATTCGCCAACTGCCATGGGGCGCGATTAAGGGGAGTCAGGCCGTAAGTCTACCATTCAAACTAAGGCGGACATGGCCAGCTGTCATCTAAGACGCCTTGCGGACATCCTCGTCGAGGCCGGTTTCTTTCGCGGTATCTCTGGCATCGGTGTAGCGTTTTCTGGCTGGCAACAGATTTTTTTGCGCCAGCAGCGCGCGCGCCTGATCGATATTCATCGGCAGCCCGAAATACCATCCCTGGCCCTTGGTACAGCCGAGCGCTCGTAACTTGGTAATGATCTGGTCGTCTTCGATACCTTCGGCGGTAATCGGGACATCAAGACTTGCTCCGAGACCCGCAATGGCGCTGACGATCGCCGCGCTTTCGGCATTGTCGAGCATCGACGACACAAAGCTGCGGTCAATCTTGATCCGGTCGAACGGCAACGCCCGTAAATGCGCCAGCGAGCTATACCCTGTGCCAAAATCGTCGAGCGCGATCTTGATGCCCTGATTTTTCAAACTGCCGACGATCGACTGCGCCAGGCTGAGGTTTTTGAACAGCGAACTTTCGGTGATTTCCACTTCGAGCCGATTGGCCGGAAAACCGGTTTCAACCAGCAGCTTTACTATCTTCTGCGCGAGCCAGGGATCCTTAAGCTGAACAGGCGAAATGTTGACTGAAATCGTCAGGCCCGGGTCCCAGTCCTTGGCTTCTACCATGGCCTTGCGGATGATGCTCATCGACAAATCGCCGATCATCCCGGTTTCTTCGGCGACCGGAATGAAATCATCGGGTGAAATCAGGCCGCGAACGGGCGAAACCCAACGGGCAAGCATCTCAAAACCAACCAGTTCTCCTGTCACCAGATCGATCTGCTGTTCGAAATAAGGCACGAATTCGTCATTCGGAATGGCCGCGCGAATGTCACCCTCAAGCGAATTGCGCGAACGGAGTTCGACCTCCATACCGTTTTCGAACCAGCTATATCCATTACGGCCGTTCTTTTTGGCGGCGTATAGCGCAATATCGGCGCGGCGGATGAGCATGTCGATGGAATCGCAGTCGAATTCTGGCCGACTGATGCCGATGGAGGCAGTAACGGTTTGATCCGCATCACCCACCGCCACGGGCCGGGCCAGTGCTTCGACCAGATCTTCGGCAATCCGGTCGACCGATTCGGGATATTCAGGTTCAAATACCACGCATATTCCGAATTCATCGCCGCCGAGCCGGGCAATTACGCTGCTCGGCGGGGCGACATCACGCATCCGGTCCGCTACTTCGCGTAACAAAAGATCGCCGCTGTCGTGGCCATATAAATCGTTGATTTTCTTGAACCCGTCGAGGTCGATCATAAGAAATGCGATGGATTTGCCGCGGCGTGATGCGCGGGCGCTCAATTCCGCAGTCTTTTCCTTGATCGCTCGCCGGTTGAACAGATTGGTCAGTGGGTCGGTCATCGCCAGATGTTGCGCGCGCACTTCAGCCTGACGGTAAACGCCGATTTCGTCGCTCAACACGCTGGTCCTGCGCCAGATCAACAGGATGAGCGCAATGTTCAGTAGCAGTGCCGTCACCATGATCTGGTCAGCGCCTGCGCTGGTTCCGATGAACGTGCGAACGGTTTGTGCGCCGACCTGGCCACCGATGGCGATAAACATCACTATCGCAGCGAACATGACAAAGCTGTAAACAATTTTCCTGCTGCGCTCGTGATGTGTCACAACGTTTAAGTCATTGTTTGCTGCTTCGGTCACATGCGGTTCCATCAATGGCGACGTCGTTTGATATCGCCTGCAATGCATATAAAAAGGTCAATATATGATTAAACGGACGTCATGTATCTGTAATACCCCGTAAAAATAGGACTAAGCCTGAATGGGTTTGCTTTTATGGCGGTTGTGTTGTAACGGATTAGCCAACGGGCTTTGCGGTCCAAAAATATACATGGAAATCAATTGTTTCCAGGCTGGTTGGCGATGTTTCGCTCACCGGCTTTTTGTTCGTTTGTAGGGAATGTCTATGTTTGACAAGCTGAGCGACCGGTTGGGAGGGGTGTTCGATCGCCTGCGCGGTCGCGGTGCGTTGAACGAGGCCGACGTCCGCGAAGCGATGCGCGAAGTACGGGTGGCCTTGCTTGAGGCTGACGTCGCGCTGCCTGTTGTACGCGACTTCATCGACGGCATAACCGAAACGGCGATTGGCGCGCAGGTTATGAAATCTGTGACACCAGGCCAGCAAGTCGTCAAAATCGTCAACGACGCGCTGGTCCAGATGCTTGGTGCAGAGCAGAGCGACCTCGATCTGGCGGTTACGCCACCTGCTATCATTATGATGGTCGGCTTGCAGGGTTCGGGTAAAACCACGACGACTGCCAAAATCGCGAAGATGTTGAAGGCCAAGCAGGGCAAGAAAGTCCTGATGGCCTCGCTCGACGTCAACCGTCCGGCGGCGCAGGAGCAGTTGGCGACACTTGGAACCCAGACCGACGTTGCAACGCTGCCGATCATGCAGGGCCAGCAACCCGTCGATATCGCCAAACGCGCGATGCAAGCGGCGAAGTTGCAGGGCTTTGACGTTCTGATCCTCGATACCGCTGGCCGTCTGAACGTCGACCAGCAATTAATGGACGAGATGAGCGCTGTGGCGAAAGTCGCGATGCCACAGGAAATTCTGCTGGTGGTGGACTCGCTGACCGGGCAGGACGCTGTTAACGTTGCCAAAAACTTTGGCGAACGCGTTGACCTGACCGGGATTGTGCTGACGCGGATGGACGGCGATGCCCGCGGTGGTGCGGCGCTTTCGATGCGCGCGATTACCGGCAAGCCGATCAAATTTGCCGGTGTCGGTGAAAAGCTCGA
>JANOPT010000003.1:0-15289 GCA_031421975.1 Sphingomonadales bacterium
CACGTCAAGCATTCGGCGCTGCCCGGATTTCGTTTCGGTTTCAACGCGGTCATCGGCGTGCCGCTGCTCGTTCCTTCGTACATGTATGAAGGTATTCACAATCTCCACCATGCCCGCACGCGGTACGGGACCGACCAAGACCCCGAATATCTTCCGCTGGCGTTGATGAAGCCGTGGACGTTACCGATATTTATCCTGGTGTCTTTACTTGCACCGATTGCGTTGTTGTTTCGTAACGCAATATTGGCACCATTGTCGGTTGTCATTCCGCAGCTTCGCAAATTGCTGGTGGAACGGTATTCGGGCTTGGTCATAAACCCCGCTTTCCGTCGCCGCCCCGCTGAGGGCGATGCACGACGTAACTGGATATGGCAGGAAACCGCCGCCAGCATTTGGTCGATCGTGTTGCTGGCGTCTGTCTTCACCGGACTTCTTCCGCTTAAGGCATTTCTGATATTTTTAGCGATTGTTGCCTGCGTTGCGGTGCTTAACCAGGTCCGTACGCTGGTCGCCCATTTGTGGGAAAATGACGGCGAACCACTAAGCGTTACCGCGCAGTTTCTTGACAGCGTCAATGTCCCGCCGCCCGGAATGCTGGCGGCAATCTGGGCTCCTGTTGGTTTGCGCTATCACGCGCTTCACCATTTGCTGCCAAGCGTTCCGTACCACGCACTGGGCGAGGCACATCGCCGCCTGACCGCGCAGCTTGCCCCGGATTCAGCCTATCACCGCGCCAGTTACGATGGCCTGCCGGGCCTTGCGTACCGGCTGGCTAAAAGCACGATGGTCCGTAAAGGCTGAGCCTTATTAGCCATGCGGATTTCGGCGTCTTGTCCGATGTGGCGGTCGCCTTGACGCGAAAAAACAAGAGTCGCGTTTGTTGCAGGCTCAAATAAAGGCGCTTTCGACACTATCCAGCATTTACAATGACTTGCCAAAAATTTTCCGATTTTCCGGCTTGCGATGTTGCATTGCACAAAAGTCTCTGGGATGAAATATGTCATGATTGTGTACAGATTCGGCGCTATCGCGTGCCAGACTGCTCACACTGGGAAATTTGCATGCAATTCAAACGGCTTCACGCTGCAGTTCCGTTGTGGTTTGTGACCCTGGCTATTTCCTCTTGCTCAAGCGAAGCGCCGCCTGCGCCCCCACCGCCGCAAGTCGATATCATTGTTGTCAGCCCGCAAGCGGTCGCAAATATCGTTGAGTTGCCGGGCCGTGTTGCCGCCATCCGGACGGCCGAAGTTCGCGCCCGGGTCGATGGTATTGTCGAACGACGGCTGTTTGCCGAAGGGTCCGACGTGCGCGCTGGACAGGCGCTGTTCCGGATCGACCCGCGCGAACGCCGGGCCGATTACGAAGCGGCAGCAGCCACGTTGCGCCGCAATCAGGCTGCTGCTGCAAATGCAGCCCAGATTGTTGCCCGCTATCGACCGCTGGTCGAGGAACAGGCCATCAGCAAGCAGGAATATGACGCGGCGATCGCCCAGCAGCGCACCAGCCAGGCTGATGTCGCCAATGCGCGCGCGCAGGCCGATCGGGCTAGGCTGGCATTAAGCTATACCAATGTGACGGCCCCGATCAGCGGCCGGGTTGGGCGGGCCGACGTGACCGAAGGCGCACTGGTCAGTGCGGCGTCCGCAACATTGCTCACCAAGATCGAGCAGCTGAACCTGGTGTACGTCAATTTCGGCCAGTCGAGCAGCGACGTGATCGCGCTTCGCCGCGATATCGCCTCGGGCAAGCTGGACTCGCCAGGCCTCGGGCGCGTCCGCGTGAAGCTGATCCTCGAAGACGGCACCGCATATGAACCCGAAGGCATACTGGATTTCGCCGACGTTGCCATCGACCCGGAAACCGGGACCGTGTCGCTGCGCGCGCAATTTCCCAATCCGGGATTGGTGCTGTTATCGGGCCAATTTGTGCGTGCAAAAATCGAATCCGGTATTGTGCCAGACGGCATCATGGTTCCGCAGCGCGCGGTGACGATTACCGACCGGGGTGCCAGCGTGATGGTCGTGGACAAAAAGAACATCGCCAACGCGCGTCCGATAAAGCTGGGCGAACTTAACGGCAAAAACTGGATTGTGCTCGCCGGGTTGAAGGCTGGCGACCAGGTTATCGTCAATGGCCTGCAAAAGGTTCGCCCGGGCGCGCCCGTTTCGATTGCGCCTGCAATGCGTGCTGCTGCTGGCGCACAGCGCTGATGTTTGCACTTTTCTTCATTCAACGCCCGATCTTTGCATGGGTCATTGCGCTTTCCATCCTGCTTGCCGGCCTGCTCACACTGCGCGTCTTGCCGATCGAGCAATATCCCGACGTCGCGCCGCCATCGCTACAGATCAGCGTGGTGTATCCTGGCGCAGATGCCAAAACGCTTGAACAGAATGTCACGCAGGTCATCGAACAGGAACTGAACGGTGTCGAAGGCTATCTGTATATGGCATCGAGCAGCCGGTCGAACGGCACCGCGCAGATTACGCTGACGTTCGAAGCGGGAACCGACATCGATACCGCTCAGGTCAATGTCCAGAACCGCCTATCGCGCGTCGAATCGCGCCTGCCAGAAGAAGTGCGACGGCAGGGCATCAATGTGACCGAAGCCAATGCAGGGTTTCTGCTGATCGTTGCGCTGACCTCAAAATCGGGTGCGAATGATTCCACCGAACTGGGTAATATCGCGTCGAACAAAATCATCGACGAATTGCGCCGTGTGCCGGGCGTCGGCGATATCACCCTGTTCGGTTCACCTTATGCGATGCGTATCTGGCTCGATCCCGACAAGCTTGCAAATTTCAACCTCTCGCCGTCAGAGGCACTGGCCGCTGTCCAGGAACAGAACAGCCAGACCCCGGGCGGGTCATTGGGCGACCAGCCGATTGCCGAGGGCAGCGACGTCAACGCGACGATCATTACCCAAAACCGGTTTTCACGGCCGGAACAGTTCGAAAACATTATCCTCAAGGGCAATCCCGACGGTTCGACCGTGACCCTGGCCGACGTCGCGCGTGTCGAATTGGGCGCCCAGGACTATATCTCAGGGACCGAACTAAATGGTCAGCCGATGGCCGGCATGGCGGTGCAATTACGTACCGGGGCCAACGCGCTTGCCACCGGCGAGGGCGTCAAGGCGCGGATGAAAGAACTGGGTGCCGATCTGCCGGGCGATGTTGCGTGGTCGATTCCTTATGACACGACCCCGTTCATCGAAGTATCGATCGAAGAGGTCATCACGACCCTGATCGAGGCGATTATCTTGGTCTTTCTGGTGATGCTGCTGTTTCTCCAGAACTTCCGCGCCACCGTGATTGCGACCATTGTCGTTCCGATCGCGTTGGCCGGTGCCTGTTTCGGACTGTTTATCTTTGGCTTTTCGATCAACGTCCTCACATTGCTGGCCATGGTGCTGGCGATCGGCATATTGGTCGATGATGCGATTGTCGTTATCGAGAATACCGAACGCATTATGGAGCAGGAGGGCCTGCCGCCACGTGAGGCGACAGCAAAGGCAATGAAGGAAATTTCGGGCGCATTGTTCGGCATCACGCTCGTCCTTATCGCCGTGTTTGTGCCGATGGCATTTTTTCCGGGGTCGACAGGCGGCATTTACCGACAATTTTCCGTCACGCTTGCAATTTCAATTGCATTTTCGGCGCTGCTGGCATTCACCCTGACGCCTGCATTGTGCGCGACATTGCTGAAACAGCATCAGTCGGGCGACGCGCATGGCGCGCCGGGCTGGCTTGCCCGCCGACTGCCTTTCATTCCGCGCTTCCTGGCCTGGTTCAACGTCAAATTCGCGCGTACCACCGATGGCTATCAAAGGCGCGTTGGCACGATGATGTCTGCGCCGCTGCGCTGGCTGGGTGTTTTTGCTTTACTCGTGGCGCTCGCTGTTTTCGTGTTTAGCCGCGTGCCGGGTGGTTTCCTGCCGCAAGAAGACCAGGGCTATGTGATTACCGTTATCCAGGCTCCGCCGGGATCGACGCGCGAGCACACCGATGAAGCGATCCGGGCCACACAGGCCTTCTACAAGGCGCAGCCGCAAGTCGCCAATACCGTTGCCGTGCGCGGTTTCAGCTTCTTTGGCCAAGGTCAGTCGGCAGCCCTGGTGTTCGCCCCGCTGCATCCATGGGACGAGCGCCCCGGTGATGAAAATTCGGCGCAAACGCTCGCCGGAAAAGCGTTTGGCGCGTTAATGCAGGTCAAGGAAGCGATGATTTTCACGCTGTCGCCACCACCCATCCAGTCGCTTGGCAATGCCACCGGATTTTCCTTCCGGCTTGAGGCGCGTGGCGGGCAAAGTGCGGAAGAATTGAGCAATGCACGCAATGCGCTCTTGGGGATGGCAGCGCAAAGCAAGATACTCGCCAATGTGCGGCCCGAGGGGCAGGAATCTGCGCCGCAATTGGTGGTCAATATTGATCGCGTACGCGCTCGTGCGCTTGGATTGTCGATTGGCGACGTCAATGCGACGCTGTCGATTTCTGCAGGCTCAGCCTATGCCAATGACTTCAATCTGGAAGGCCGGGTGCGCCGCGTGTATCTTCAGGCCGATGCACCATTCCGGATGACGCCCGACGACATCCTTAACCTGCGGGTTCGAAACGCGGACGGCCAGATGGTGCCGTTCGGTGCCTTTACGACCGCGACGTGGAGCGCAGGGCCGCCCCAGCTTGCGCGTTACAACGGCTATCCGTCCGAGGCGATTTCCGGGGAGGCAAAGCCTGGATATTCGTCCGGCGAGGCGCTGACCGAAATGGAGGCGTTGATGGACAGGTTGCCGGGCGGTTTCAATTATGAATGGACGGGCACGTCTTTTGAGGAAAAGCAGGCAGGCGGTCAGATTGGCGTGCTTTTGCTGCTGTCGATGGTAATCGTGTTTCTGGTCCTGGCGGCGCTTTATGAAAGCTGGACGACGCCGCTTGCCGTCCTGCTGGTGGTGCCGCTTGGCGTGCTGGGCGCTGCGATGTTCACACTGGGGCGCGGCTATGCTGCCGATGTCTATTTCAACGTTGGACTCATCACCATTATCGGCCTTGCCGCAAAAAATGCCATTCTGATTATCGAATTTGCGATTGAGCGTGAGGTCGAGGAGGGCGTCAGCGTGTTCGAAGCCACGCTTGAGGCGGTCAAGCTGCGGTTGCGCCCGATTATCATGACCAGCCTGGCCTTCATTCTTGGCATGGTGCCGTTGTTTATTGCCACCGGTGCCGGTTCGGCCAGCCGCCGCGCGGTAGGTACCGGCGTGATGGGCGGCATGATCAGCGCGACACTGCTCGGCATTTTCTTCACGCCGATATTCTACATCGCTATCCGGAAGTGGCTGACCAGAAAGAAGCCGCATGGCGGGAGCCCCGTAACCGAGAAAGACCCAGCCAATGCGTAAATCCTTTATGCTTGGTGCAAGCCTGATGCTGGCCGGATGCAATTTTGCCCCAAAACATGTGACACCGTCGCTTTCCACACCAGCCGAATTTCCGCCCGAGGTCGCTCCGCAGGGGACCATATCGGCTGCCGACATTGGCTGGCAAGATTTCTTCCTCGATGAACGGTTGCGCGCGTTGATCGTGCAGACACTCGACAATAACCGCGATCTCCGCATTGCCGTAGCGCGAATCGAGGAGGCCCGTGGCCTTTACCGGATCCAGCGCTCGGATCAGCTACCGCAGCTTGGCGGATCGGCAAGCGCGACGCGCAGCCGCATCGGTGCCAACGCGCTGAACGGCATACCGGTCACGGGAAGCGGGATCACTTCGACCAACTACGACATCGGCGTCGCCGTAACATCGTTCGAACTCGATTTCTGGGGCCGTGTTCGCAATTTGAGCAACGCGGCGCGCGCGCAATATCTGGCGACCATAGCGGGCGAACGCGCATTCCGCATTGCGCTGATCCGTGATCTTGCAACGGCGTATATAACGTCGCGTTCGCTGGCCGAGCAAGCCGAGCAAGCCGATCGTGCCGTCGAAAGCCGCGAACGCGGGCTGCGGCTGGCCAAACTCCGGCTGGATGCAGGCGTAACCTCGGCGCTCGATTACCGGCAAGCCGAAGCGTTGCTCACGCAGGCGCAGACCGAGGTTGCATCGCTGCGTAACCAGCGCGCCAAACAGCGTAACATCGTTCGCTTGCTTGTAGGTTCGCCCATCGATGAAGACGGGCTTGCGCCAGCAAGGCGGCTGGGCGATCAGGGCATCATCCGCGATATCGACGCTGGCCTGCCCTCGGCTTTGCTCGCCAACCGGCCTGATATCATCCAGGCCGAAGAGGCATTGCGCGCCGCAAGGGCAAATGTCGGCGCGGCGCGCGCGGCATTTTTCCCGTCGATCAGCCTGACCGGAAATGCTGGCTTTGCTTCTGCCAGTCTCGACAGCCTGTTCACCGACGATGGCTTGAGCTGGAGCTTTGGCCCGTCAATCTCGTTGCCGATATTCGACTGGGGGGCGCGCAAAGGCAACCTGACTGTCGCAAAGGCGCGCGAGACGATCGAAGTCGCAACTTATGATCGCACGGTCCAGATCGCCTTTCGCGAAGTTTCGGATGCGCTTGCCGACAGAAAATTTCTGGCTGAGCAGCTTGTCGCGCAAGAGCGGGCGGTCAATGCCCAGCTTGCCCTGACCCGGCTGGCGCGTTTACGCTATGATAATGGTGTCGCCCAATTTCTCGAAGTACTCGACGCGGAGCGTAATCTGTTCTCCGCACAACAGACGCTGATCCAGCTTCGCGGCGCGCAGTTAAGCAGCTCCGTGACACTATATGCGGCGTTGGGCGGCGGCATCGGTGGGCAGCCAAGATAACGCTATGCCCGGACAGCCCGTTTCCGCGCTGCCGCCGGAGAAAATCGCAGATATTAGGAAATTCTGGAGCGGGCGAAGGGATTCGAGCGTTAGCATCACTGCTTCGCGTGACGATTTAAAGTGCCTGGAACGAGCGTAAACTGCATTGGCGAGATTGGTCGCCTTGTGTATTTGCCGATCATGAATATCCAAAGCCAGATTGACGCATCAGGAATGCACTGCACCGCACACTTTAGCGATGATGAGCTATATCGTTATTATCTGGAATGGTCGTGGAAAGACGGCGCGCCGTTAACGGTTTGTATGCTGAACCCGTCCACCGCCACCCATGAGATTCTTGATCCAACAATTAAAGGACTGATCAAACGGGCCAACATGTGGGGCTACGCCGGAATATCAGTTGTAAATCTTTTTGCCTTCCGCTCGCCCTCTCCAGCTATTATGCGAGCGGCATCTGACCCCGTCGGACCGGACAATGACGCTGTTTTAATCCGGGTGATTGAGGGCCTCAGCGAGAGCAACCCTATCGTTGTGGCGTGGGGAAATCACGGGCAATTTCGCAATCGTGATCAAGAAGTTCTAAAGCTGCTGGGCAATAAATTGCAGGTGTTCGGCGTTAATGGAAACGGAACACCTAAACATCCGCTATATGTGCCTCATTCCTTGCGTTTGTCAGCTTGGACGACAGGAGGCTTGTTCGGTGCCTGATCTTGCGTTGTACCTTCATCTTCGATTTGCAAAGGCTGTTTGTTTTGCGCGACACGTTCCTCTCTGCCGTCTACTATCTGATAATACCCTATGACGATAGCAAGTACTATTCCTATAGCTGCGGCCACGGCCCACACGATCCTCATTTGAATTACCAAGCTGTCAAGGCGGTCGGAAAGCGACTTTAATGAATAAGTTTCATACGCAACCTCTGAGATCAATTTTGCAGAAATTTGAAGTTGAGGATCATCTTTGCTCTTGTCGAATTTCTGCTCAATTGGGCCGACAAGATCCGTGACCCACAGCTTAAAAAGATCGTCTCCCCTTTTAATATGGATCGAAGACGGTCCTGCATTGAAAACGGAATAAACAAGATTTCCTGTGAAACCCGGGTCAACGTGAAATCCGGATACGTTTATCAGCCCTTTGAACTTTATTCCTGATGACCTTAGCGAGATAAAACCCATGGCGTTAGTCGGCATTCTTATGACCTCTTCCGTCAACAAGAATGCAAACTGCCCCGGAGGAATTACAAAACTCCCGCCTCTGGTTTGTACCGGCCGCCCAAAGGCTTGAACGGTCTGCAACGCTGTAAGATCAATTTTCGTGTTTTGACGAGGATCGCATCCGTGTGATGGGGTAACATAAGCCTCAGCGCCCATGCGGAGCGTGTAGGCAGAGCAGTCGATTTGCTTTTCATCAAACCCATCAACAATTTTCAGGGTAGCCCCATCATCTCTGAGCTTTGCCCCACTCCAAAAAGCCATTTAAAGCTCGCTCAAGTCAGAGTTTCCCAAAGAAGATGGACTTTGCTTTTACGGGTGCCAATCGATCCTTCATCGTTGTGAGCACGTCCCATCCGTTGTCCATAAACACCGCAAGCGCAGCATCGATAATTTTCACCACTTCACCAGCAATATGGGGTCGAAACGGAAAATCTTCCAAATGGTCTAATTTTTCACAGGCCGTTGCCATGCGACCCGCCGCGACGACGAGCTGACGGTCGAAATCGGATGGATTGCCTGCATCTGTTTGGCCGACGGCATCTGCGAGTCTAATGTTTAACGTGTTCGCGGCGGAAATTCCGATTATCAAAGTATCCGTCACAAGCCGACGAAACTTGTCGTCCGACGGTTCAGCAAAAAGTTCTCCAGCATATTTGGCAAAGTGCAACGCCATGTGCTTCAAACGGTCTTGAACCGTTAACCGAGCGATCTCCCGATGATATTTCTCGTCATGCTCGAACTGCTCCCATTGCAGACGATCCAGAACAGCAGCATCAAGGCTGACTGCCTCGGAACTGTCCATGATTACTGCTTTCAAAACCATAGGGTTACACTCCAAAGCCCCCAACGATCACCGACTCGACCGCCTCGCAACCCCTTGTGAGAAGTTTGCTCTCTCTAATTAATTTATACAAGAAAGGTTTTGGAATCAAGATGATTCCAAAATCTAAGTCGTCATGGCTTTATCGAGCCAACGTTCAACGAGCTCAGCTCTGTATAAAATTGAAGCTGCCTGGCCCGGCTTCAGACCTTCCTCCTTCGACCGTGCCAAAAACGCAGTTTTCAACGCCGCATCTGGCCGATGTGCTGTGACGCGTTTACGACCACCGGACTGAGTGCCAGATGGATAATGACCTATTAATGCGTTCAGGCGTTTGCCTCGTAACTCGCGAACTAGAAGGAGCTTTGCGAGAGCGCTCTCACTAAGGCCAAGGTCGTTGGCATAAGTTTTAAATCTGGAGTGCTCATCTGGTAGAAGATATCCGCCGACCTGTGCCATTTGAAATCTCTCACATCAGCATTTTGGCCCGTAGCCCGGTTAAGAAGTCATAACAATGCGTGTTAACGTTGGAGCGGGCGAAGGGATTCGAACCCTCGACCCCAACCTTGGCAAGGTTGTGCTCTACCCCTGAGCTACGCCCGCTCTGGCGGTCGGGGCATGTTATTCCCGACGGGTGAGGCGCGCCGTTAGCATGGGGTATATAGACCCGCAAGCCCCAAATATGCGGATTTCGTGCGAATGGGCAATTGCCTGTCTTGTGAAATACCTGACTTTACCCACATAGGGGCAGAATCGAATCCGCAAATTGTTTTGGAGAACCTCTTTGGCAACGATGGCCCTGACCAGTGAAGAGCAGAAAGCAGTCGAACAGTTTCGCGCCGATGTGGTCACTCCGTCGATGGACAAGCTTGTTATCCTCGATTTCTGGGCAGAATGGTGCGGGCCGTGCAAGCAATTGACGCCGGTGCTGGAGAAAGTGGCCGCAGGCTATGCCGACAAGGGCGTATTGCTGGCCAAGGTCAATGTGGACGAAAACAAATTTATCGCCGCGCAGTTCCAGGTGCGCTCGATCCCCACGGTCTATGCCATATTCCAGGGCCAGCCGGTTGCCGATCTCACCCCTGCGCGCACCGAACAGCAGTTGACGCAAATGCTTGACCAGTTGCTCGAAAAGCTGCCCATTGCCATCGGAGACGATACGCCGGATCCTGCCGCGCAAATCCTTCCGCTGCTGGCCGCGGGGGAAGAGTTGCTCGATCATGATGGGGCCGAGCAGGCTTATAGTCTTTTTACCGACGCCATCGCAATCGCGCCCGAACATCCTGCCGCCCTGTCCGGAATGATCCGCGCGTTGGCGGCACTTGGCCGGCATGACGAAGCGCAAGCAATATTTGACAGCCTCGGCGACGAAGTCAGAACTGATCCGGCCATGGCAAAGGCAGGGTCGATGCTCAGCATCGCGGCCGCAGCCGTTCCGCCGGATGAACTCGATGCCATAAAAGCTGCTGTTAAAACTCGACCCGATGATCACGCCAAGCGGCTTGAACTTTCGAACGCGTTGATGGCAGCGGGCGACCGCGATGCAGCTGCGGAATCGTTGCTCCATATCATAGCTACAGACCGCGAATGGAATGACGGAGCGGCGAAGGTCCGACTGCTGGAAATTTTTGCGATGATCGGTCTGGAAGATCCCTGGGTGGCGGCAACGCGGCGCAAATTGTCAGCGATCTTGTTCGGATGACCGTTCGCCGTATCTCGATTTTCCCGCTGACCGGCGCGATTCTGTTCCCCGGCATGCAGTTGCCACTGCATATATTCGAACCACGTTACCGTGACCTCATCGGCGACTCGCTGGCGCGGGACCGGATGGTCGGTATGATCCAGCCAAAAGGTCAGGGTACCAATCCACCTTTGTTCGAGGTCGGCTGCCTGGGCCGGATCGGCGATGTCGAAGCTATGGAAGACGGCCGTTACAATGTCATTCTTGAGGGGCTTCAGCGGTTCGCGGTGCTGAAAGAGCTCGATGTCACCACAACTTTCCGGCAGGTCGAGGCCGAGCTTTGGGAGGAAGACGAGGCTGCCGATGCGCTATCGATTGCCGAACGCGCGTCGCTCGAGATTGAATCGCGCCGCTTTGCCGATGTTCAGGGATATGCCGTCGACTGGGCTGCGGTCGGCCAGCTCGACGATTACTCGCTGGTCAATGCCATCGCGCAGATTGCCCCCTTCGATTACGCCGCAAAGCAGGCGTTGCTTGAGGCGCGAGGATTGTCCGACCGGGCCGACCTGATCGTTCAACTGATGCAGTTTTTCGGACGACATGACGGGTCCGAAGACCGAGTGACGCTTCAGTAGAATCGATCGTGCATCAGGCGAAACTTGCGCGCAGACCATCGATTACAAACTGAGCAGCAAGGGCGCCAAGCAATACCCCCAGCAACCGGGTTATCACCGCCTCCGCCTGCAACCCCAACACCCGCATAATCGGTCCTGCAGCCAGCAAGGCCAGCAATGTCAGCACCAACACCGCGGCCAACGCCGCCAAGATGATGCCAGCGCGGTCCACACCCTCATTTTGCGACATTAGCAGCATGACCGAGGCGATAGAACCGGGACCTGCGATCATCGGCATCGCCATCGGAAATACAGACACGTCCTCAATCTCAGGCGTATCGATGATTTTTTGCGCCCGTTCCTCACGACGTTCGGTACGTTTTTCGAACACCATATCGATGGCGATCAGAAACAGCATGATCCCACCGGCAATTCGAAAACTGTTAAGCTCGATATGCAGCGCGCCGAGCAACTGTTCGCCAAATAATGCGAACACCAGCAGAATCATCGCCGCCACGAAACATGCCCGAAGTGCCATGTTGCGCCGCTGTGCAGCGGTCGCGCCCTTGGTCAGGCTGGCGTAAATCGGCGCACAACCCGGTGGATCGATCACCACAAAAAACGTGATGAAGGCCGAAAGGAAAAGATCGATCACCGCGCAGTCGCCACGCGATCGAGAATGACTGTATCGGCGGCTTGCCCGTTCCACAATTTGACTTCGATAGTCCGCGAGCCATCGGCCTGGACGGTCCAAGTGTAGCTGAGCGACTGGTCACGCGACAGGCCGGTCTTCATTTTTGCGCCTTCGGCCGGGGCAACAAGCGTGGCCGGCGCACTGCCTTTGCAACTGGCAACGCGCGTTTCGATCATTTCGGGCGCGGCCCGCGGCGTTGCGACAAAATCGCCATGATCGACAATCCAGCGCCATTCGCCGGGATCGTTCAGATTCCGTTTATCGAGGTTCCAGACAGTCGTGAAATATCCATGGCGTCCGTCAGGCCATTGCGCTGCGCCGGTGGTGACGCCGGTCTTGCCATCGCATGACATGAACGCCTTGTGCGGTTGCCATTTAACGGATCGGGATGGATCGGGCCGACCATTCAACCAGGCAAGCGCGAGCGTCGGTTGCGGCACGAACATGATGGCATCTTTTCCAGCAATTTCGCGGAATGCAGTCCACTGACCTTTTTCCTGAGCGCGTTGGTTGAACCGGATTTCGGCCGCGATAACCGCGCTTGGATTTGCAATTTTTGCCTCGAACCCGCGTATAGCGTCAGCAGGTCCGCCTGCACATCCGACCAATAATAGCGTCAACGCAGCGAATCCACATTTCGTCATCATGTCACAATCCTTCAGGGCTTACCAAGCCGGCGCGCCGATGGGCAGCGACAAGCGTATTACGCAACAGGCAAGCAATCGTCATCGGTCCGACGCCGCCGGGTACCGGGGTGATCGCACCGGCACGGCCCAGCGCCTCGTCAAACGCAACATCGCCGACCAAGCGGCCCCTGGTTTCTCCCTCGTCAGGCGCAAGCCGGTTGATGCCAACATCGATGACCACTGCGCCATCCTTCAGCCAGTCCCCCTTCACCATCTCCGGACGGCCAACTGCGGCAACGACAATATCTGCGCGCCGCACGACATCAGCCAGATCGCGGGTCCGGCTATGCGCGATAGTTACCGTGCAGTTTTCGGCCAGAAGCAACTGCGCCATGGGCTTACCAACGATATTCGAACGGCCGATAACCACCGCATCTTTACCCGATAGATCGCCAATCCGGTCCTTCAGAAGCATCAGGCAGCCAAGCGGCGTGCAAGGCACAAACGCCTCTTCACCGACCGCCAGCCTGCCTGCGTTGACAACATGGAAGCCGTCCACGTCCTTGGCCGGGTCAATCGCCGCGATGACCGCCTTGTCGTCGATATGACCGGGCAAAGGCAACTGCACGAGGATGCCGTCAACGGAATCATCGGCGTTTAGCCGTTCGACCAATGCAATCAGTTCGGACTGCGAAATATCGTCGGGCAGGCGATATTCCAGGCTTTCCATGCCTACCTCGACCGTCGCCTTTTTCTTCGAGCCCACATAGACTTGGCTCGCCGGATCGTCGCCTACCAGCACCACCGCCAATCCCGGCTTGCGCGCCGTCGTTCCAACAAATGCAGCGACCGATAAGGCTATGCGCTCACGGAGTCCTGCGGCGAATGCCTTGCCGTCGATGACATCAGCCAAGCTCACATACCCGCCGCAGCGACGTCATTGGCCAGCCCCATCAACAGCATCTGCAAAATGCGAAGGCCAATCAGCAGCACCATCGGCGAAAAATCGATCATTCCGGTGTCGGGCATGATCTTGCGAATAGGTTTTAGAAACGGATCGAGGATCATGTTCAACGCATGCCAGATCGACGAGACAAAATTGTTCGACAGGCTGACCACGTTGAACGCAATCAGCAGGCTCAGCACGAACTGAACGATAACTACCGTGGACAAAATAGTCATCAGATAGCCGATGATCGATATAAGCGCGAGAAGCATGGGTTTCTCCGAAGATGGAAAGCAGTCTGCGATTAGCCGAGCCGCTGCGCTGTATCAACTGCATAAAACAGCTATTTGTGCACGAGCGTGCCTGCACCCTTCACGGTAAACATCTCGATCAACATGGCATGCGCGGTGCGGCCATCGAGAATGACCGCGCCTTCGACCCCAGACTCCACCGCGTTGACACATGTTTCGATCTTGGGAATCATCCCGCCGCTAATCGTACCGTCCGCCTGAAGCTTCGCAATGGCTGCGGGATCGAGGACCGTGAGCAACTGTCCCGACTTGTCGAGGACGCCTGCGACATCGGTCAGAAGAAACAGCCGCGACGCGCCCAGGGCACTGGCGATTGCACCGGCCATCGTATCGGCGTTGATGTTGTATGTATGACCATCGTCGCCCACACCAATAGGGGCAATCACCGGGATCATGCCTGCGCCGCTGATCGTGTCGATAACACTACGGTCCACCGTTTGCGGTTCGCCGACGAAACCGAGATCGATGCTACGTTCGATATTGCTATCCGGGTCCTTCTGCGTGCGCTGCACTTTGGTAGCGCGGACAAAATCGCCGTCCTTGCCCGATATGCCCAGCGCCTTGCCGCCCGCCGCATTTATCCAGCCGACAAGTTCCTTGTTGATCGCGCCAGAAAGAACCATTTCTGCAACCTTGGCGGTTTCGGCATCGGTGACGCGAAGCCCGTCGACAAATTCGCTTTCTACACCGAGCTTTTTCAACATTGCGCCGATTTGCGGGCCGCCGCCATGGACGACGACCGGATTGATGCCGACCGCCTTTAACAGCACGACATCGGCGGCAAAATCACGCGCGAGGTCTGCATCCCCCATCGCGTGGCCGCCATATTTGACCACGAACGTCTTGCCTGCATAACGTTGCAGATACGGCAATGCCTCGGTCAGCGTTTCTGCCTTGGCTAGGCTGATTGGGTCGATAGTCATGCCGTGCCTGCCTCGTCCAATTTGCGTCCGATCCGCACCACCAGCGCGATGACCAGTGGCACCATCACCGCCGACAGCACAATCTTCGCGATCATCTGGCCCACCATCAAGTCGGCGATCGGGCGGACGCCATAAAAGGATACGGTTATGAAAATCAGCGTATCGACTATTTGCGATAATGCTGCGGCAATAAATCCGCGAATGGCCAGAAACCGGCCTGACGTGCCCTTAAGCCGCGCGAACAACCATACGTTAAGCGAAACGGACACGCCATAGGCCAGAATTCCCGCCGCCATCATCCGTCCGCTTTGACCAACGATGATCGGGAACGCGTCCTTGGCGGGCTCGTACATTCCCGCATCGGTCGGTAATTGCAGAACAAAATAGGATAAGCCGATTGCGATAAACAACGGCACAAAACCATAACGGACCAGCCGGTCAGCGATTTCCCGTCCATGCAATTCGGCAATCGCGCTCGATACCGCAATCAACGTCAGAAACGGAAAAATACCGGCCTCGACCGCCAGCGGCCCGATTGCAACCTGCTTTGCCCCCAAAAACCCGCCTAACGGAACCATCCCGCCATAAAAGATGGCAAACAGAAAAAGCGATTTGGGAATTGCGCCGTTCAAAGCGCCGGTCATGGTCTGGTCTGTCATG
>JANOPT010000004.1:0-3095 GCA_031421975.1 Sphingomonadales bacterium
GACTAGACCGAGTCTGATCTTGACCATCCCGAAACCCTCGCCTATGCGCGCAACTCGCTTCGCAGCGGCCCCTTCGTCTAGCGGTTAGGACGCGGCCCTTTCACGGCTGAAACACGGGTTCGATTCCCGTAGGGGTCACCAGAACACCTTCCAGCGACGTCCAGAAACGTCCGGAAAGTGGCTGTTTTCCGAGCTTTTTTGATGCTATAGTGTCCACCGGAATTTGGTGAGATGCGGGTACTGCCAATCAATTTGGGGGTATCAATGAGGGTATCTCGCCACAGCTAAGAAAGTGGTACCCCCACGGGACTGACAGCAGTAGCAATCAAAGCGGCTAAGGGCCGAGCAAAGCAATATAAATTAGCCGATTCGGATGGCCTTTACCTGCTCGTGAAACCAAATGGCGGTCGGTATTGGCGGATGAACTACCGTTTTCGCGGTTTTCACAGAACTTTGGCCTTTGGAGCACGGCCCGAAGTTACCTTGATCGACGCCCGGCAGAAGCGTGATGAAGCGCGACGCGAAATTGCCAGAGGCATTGATCCCGGCGGAAAGCTCAAACTCGACAGGATCGCTGCCGAAATCACGGCCGCCATCACATTCCGTTCGGTTGCCGAAGAGTGGCTGGCGAAGACCGAAAAAGAAGGTCTTTCTGCCGTTACGCTTAAAAAAAATAGGTGGTTGCTGGCTTTTGCCTTTGAAAAGCTTGGTCACCGCCCCATTGCCGAAATTACGCCGCATGAATTGCTGGGGGTCTTACGGAAAGTTGAAGGGCGTGGGCGCCACGAATCTGCCAAGCGCATCCGCGCAATTTGCAGTCAGGTTTTCCGCTATGGGATTGCAACGGCGCGCGCCGACCGCGATGTTGCTGCGGATTTGCGCGGCGCACTTATCGTTCCCAAAGTCACCCACCGGCCCGCGATCACAACGCCAAACGAAGCCGGAGCGTTGCTGCGCGCCATCGAGAGTTTTGAGGGCCATCCCACAACCGATATTGCGCTGAGACTGTCGCCCCACGTCTTTGTCCGTCCGGGTGAACTGCGCCATGCCGAATGGGCCGATTTCGACTTTGAACGCTCAATCTGGACGATCCCCGCGCATAAAACCAAAATGCGTCGCGCTCACGCAGTGCCGCTGTCGCGCCAGGCTCTCGCCATCATCGGGTTGATTGAGTTCAACGCTGACTATAGCTGCTATCTGTTTCCATCGCTGCGCTCCGCCATGCGCCCCATGTCAGAGAATACGATCAATGCGGCGCTCAGGCGTCTTGGCTATGCTCAGGACGAAATGACAGGTCACGGCTTTCGCGCGATGGCCAGCACCCTTCTGAACGAAATGGGAAAGTGGAATTCTGACGCCATCGAACGCCAGCTTGCTCATGCCGACAACAACTCAGTGCGGCGCGCTTACACGCGGGGCGAATATTGGAACGAACGGGTAGCGATGATGCAGGATTGGTCCGATTATCTCGACCAGCTCCGCTCCGGTGCCAAAATCCTGACGGGCCATTTTCGGCGAGCGTGACGGTCAGTCACGTTTTGGCGGCGTGATCAGCTGTTTAAGGCTGGCCACCAAAATTAGCGTCGAGGCACCAACCTTGACCGTTTCCAAGTGTCCGGATGCAATCAACTCATAGAGCTTCGAGCGACAAATGCCGGTGAGCTCGACCGCCACCGCGATGCGCACGGAGATTGGCTCCAGTGGCAGTCGCATGGGTTCGAGCGACGAGAAATGCTGAGGTGAGACGCAGGCGTCGTACAGGGTGTTCCACGAGCTCAAGCATCTTGTCAAAGCCGCCGCGCTCGAAGCCTTGATCAATCACATCGCGGATCGATAGCGCGGTACCCGTCGCGTGCAGGTGGGCGAAGCGGATCATGGCTTGCCCTTGGCCCTGAATATAGCCGAGCCGGACCGACCGCTCGACGTTTGGATCGATGGAAGAGACGATGACCGTCTGGCCTTCGACATCAGCCCTGTAGGGCAGGCCGTCTAGGAGCAGTTCAGCCTCCATGAACTTAGTGAGCCGGATGGCAGCCAGCAGGAGCCGGTCGTAGACGACCGCATTCGCTCCAAGTGCTTTTGGATCAACCAAATTGAAGTAACTGTCGTCGATGGGAAACAAAGCAGAAAAGGTGCGAAGAATGAGCGAAGCAGCTTCCGCATATTCCTCGGACGAGTAGCGCTGACCGTCGAGAGAGTTGGCCTCGGGATCATTGGTCCAGCCGCGATAAAGCATCGTGTTGACGATAACGAAAACAGTCTCGAGAACGACGGTCCGGTGAGCCGTTACGGCCTGCTCGATATCTTGGTGCAGCGATAGTGCATTACCGGCGATATGTGAAAGCGCCTCAACTGACTCGAGCCAAGCTATGCGATCCGGCGACGCAGATATTAGATCTCGAACGCCCAGCCCCGCCTTCGCGACCCTGCCGATCAGCGAGCCTTTATATCCGTAGCGAGACGCGCGAAGCACTCCATCACACCGCATGCAGGATATGGCGTAATCGGCATCGAGGAAGACCATCGCGAGCATCGTTGCGATGGCTTGGCGCGAGCGATTGCTGCGTAGATGCCCGGCGAGCGCCGAAACGTGCGCCTTAACCTCCGACGTGAGCGCCTTAGTTTTTTCCGGCCGTCTTTCAGCCCGCAGGGTATTTACCATCGCTGCCTGGCTCTTAGCTGCGAGCAGGCGCGCAACAAGCCCTGATACTGGCGATTTCCACCTAGCTTCTGAATCTGACGGCGACTGGGACATATTTCAACTCGGGATACACCTGAAGAATTGGGTTTCAGCACTAAATGCAAACCACACTTCCGGCTAGACGATTAAAGGTCACTAGTTCTGCTTGCCACATATGGGATGAACGAATGACTGCGTTCGATGGCAGAGAAGCCTGCGCTAACGGCAGGGAAGTTAGCGAATTGAGTTATATTGTTCTCGAGACTCGTTCAAAGGACGTGGATCACTCTGTTTTGACCCGAGAGCTCACAGGCGCCCTACAGGACGCGCCGCAGTCGGCATAACCGAGCCCGCCGTTGGCGTGACGACGGACGCCTTTTGGGGCTGTAAAGCCCCGCCAGAAATTCACTCGGAA
>JANOPT010000005.1:0-1540 GCA_031421975.1 Sphingomonadales bacterium
CTCGGCAAGGTCCGCGCCAACCAGACCGCGCGCGACGATCTCGGCAAGCACGAGCAAGTCTTGCCCGTGTTGCTCCACGGCGATGCCGCCTTTGCCGGACAGGGCATCGTTTGGGAGTGCCTGAGCTTTTCAGGCATTCGCGGTTACAACACCGGCGGCTGCTTGCACTTCATCGTCAACAATCAGGTCGGCTTTACCACCTCGCCCCAGTTCGCGCGCTCCTCGCCTTATCCGTCGGACGTTGCCAAAGGCGTCCAAGCCCCGATCTTCCACGTCAACGGCGACGACCCCGAAGCAGTTACCTTCGCCTGCAAAATCGCGATAGAATTCCGCCAGACATTCCACCGCGACATCGTCATCGATATGTGGTGCTATCGCCGCTTCGGCCATAACGAAGGCGACGAACCAAGCTTTACCCAGCCGCTCATGTACAAGGTCATCAAGGGCCATCCCGGCGTTGCCGAATTATACGCCAAACGGCTGACCGAGCAGGGCGTGATAGACGGCAATTGGGCAAGCGAACACACCATGCGTTTCGTCGCCTTGCTCGAACAGGAATTTGCCGGTGCCGCTGATTACAAGGCCAATGATGCCGACTGGTTCGGCGGGCGCTGGTCGGGTCTTTCCAAACCAGCCGATCCCGAATCCGCGCGGCGCAATGTCGAAACCGGCGTGTCAAAAAAACTGTTCGACAGCCTTGGGCGCACGCTGACCACGGTTCCCGAAGGACTGAACATCCACCCGACATTGGGCCGCGTGCTCGATGCCAAGAAAGCGATGTTCACAAGCGGAGAGAATTTCGACTGGGCCACCGGCGAGGCCTTGGCCTTTGGCGGGCTACTATCTGAAGGCTATGGCGTGCGTTTATCGGGGCAGGACTCCGGTCGCGGCACATTCAGCCAGCGCCACGGCGTCTGGGTCGATCAAGGCACCGAGGAAAAATATGTGCCGCTGTCGACCTTGCCGCATGGACGGTTCGAGATTCTCGATAGTCCGCTCTCCGAGTTCGGCGTCCTCGGTTTCGAATATGGCTTTGCCGGAGCCGAGCCGAAAACGCTTGTGCTATGGGAAGCGCAGTTCGGCGATTTCGTCAACGGCGCTCAGGTGATCATCGACCAGTTCATCGCGGCAGGTGAAGCCAAATGGCTACGGGCCAATGGCCTCGTGATGTTGCTGCCGCATGGCTATGAAGGTCAGGGGCCAGAGCATAGTTCGGCGCGGCTCGAACGGTTTTTGCAGCTCTGCGCCGAGGACAATATCCAGGTCGCCAACTGCACCACTCCCGCCAATTATTTCCACCTGCTGCGCCGCCAGATGGCGCGGTCGTTCCGCAAGCCGCTGATCGTGATGACGCCCAAGTCGTTGCTGCGGCATAAGATGGCGGTGTCGAAGGCCGAAGATTTCCAGGGCGAAAGCCACTTCATGCGGATTTTGTCCGACCCCTATGCGCCGGCCGACACCGACGTGAAGCGGTTGGTGCTGTGTTCGGGCAAGGTTGCCTATGACCTGATGGAGGCACGCAACGCGGCTGGTGACACCG
>JANOPT010000006.1:0-16291 GCA_031421975.1 Sphingomonadales bacterium
CTGGGGTCGAGCGTGCGTTCGCGGTTGATAATATCGGTAATCACGCCGCTGGCCCGAGTGTCGGCGTAGATAAACCGGTCACGGGTGAATGCGTTACCGGTCAAACCGATAAATTGCAGGCGCAAAGTGCCCAGCTTGAACTTGTTATATTCCACAAAGGCACTGACGTTCGACCCTTCTTGCTGACGCCGGAACTGGTTGAAGAAATATGCTTTGCTGGCGGCCTGTGCGCCAACCGATACGCCCCAGACAATGCCCGTACCCGGAACGTCATGCCGCACGTCCCAGTTCTGGTGCCATATCGGCCGATAGGACATGCGGCGATGAAGGCCGGTGATCGGGTCGATAACGCGGCTGTCATGATAATGGCCAACATATTTCAATTCGATGCCAGTAACGCCCAGCGGCTTTGTCAGCCAGTCAAAAGGCAATGTTATCTCCAGTTCGCCATTCCACCTTGTGCTGTTGCCGATGTTGCCCGCGCCGTCGAACCGCGCCGTAATGTTGCCGTTCGCATCGCGCGTGGTGAGCAGCAGCAGGTCCTGGGTATCACTGACAAACTGATATTCGCCTTTGAACTGGATGCTGCCGCGTTCGAGGAATTTGTGCCGGATCAGCGCCGACAGGCTGGATATCTTTTCTGGAACCAGATCGGCGTTGCCGGCATCGACCTGATTGCCCTGCCCCAGGTCCACCGAGGTTGCAAAATCACCGAAATCGAGCTGCGCGACCTGGCGCTCGGCGCGGAACTCCATCGTCGTTGCCTTGTCGACGGTCCAGGTCGCGGCGGCGCGGGGCTTGATGAACTGGAAACTGCGGCGCGCGGTGCTGTCGCCCGACAGCTTCAACGTCGAAAACTCCATGATCGCGCCGACGTCGATTTTCCATGCCGGGCTGATGCTCCAGACGTCGGAGACGAAGGGTTCCAGCCGCGTCTCCTGAACGAGCACGTTCGATGCCGGAAACACGGTCACCGCGCCGCCCGCTGTGCTGGCCGCTGAAAATTTCGCGTCAAGCCGGTTATACGCAATCTCCGCACCGAACTGGATGGCGTGGCCGGCAATTGCGGTCCAGTCGTTTTGCGCCCGGAACACACCCTCCGCAGGTTTGCTGCGACTATGCGTTTCGAAACGTGACAGCGGCTGGCCGATACGCGCCGTCTCGATACTGGCGTCGGTGCTTTCGGTGCCGGTCCGATACAGCCCGACCAGCTTGGTCGTCAGTCTGGCCGCAACCGGAAACTCAACGTCTCCGCCGATTTCAATGGCCGTGTCGGTCACTGGCCCATCGGTGAACAGCTTTTCCGTGCCGGTTAATATGCCAGATGCATTTGTATAATTACCAAGGCGTCGGTCGAAACCATTGTTCAGGGTAAATTTCGCATTGCTATTGATTTTGACATCGCCGGTTCTGGTCTTAAGCGCGCCACCGACCGAGAATTCATCATAACCGCCCCGCCCGTCATAATGACGGCGCTCGATCAATTGTCCAGTGCCGTCCCGGAAATCCTCAGGTCCAAAGCCGCGTGCACGATCGGCATAGGACGCGAAGTTAAATTCGTAGCTGGTCGGCCCGCGCCGTAAAGTGGCAGAACCGCTGCCAAACGGAACGACGCCGTAACGCTTTCCCACCTGAATATTGGCGTCGAAAGTCCCACTTATCTTTGCCGAAACCTTGCGAACGATGTTGACGACCTGCGCCTTCCCTTGCGCCTCGCCATCTGCACCTGCCTGTTCGTCAAGCTCGATATAGTCGACATCGCTAGCCGGAATCCGGCTTAGCAGAATAAAAATATCATCAGACTTGGTCGATGGCCGGTCGCCGTCGATCAGCACATTGCCCGCGTTCTCGCCAAAGCCGCGCCGCCCCTCACCGTCCTCAATTGAAAAGCCGGGTATGCGTTGCACCATATCAAGCGCCGTTACGGGGTTGAACGCTGCAAAAAAGTCGCTGCGGAACTGCCGTTTGCCGTTCGCGGATGTGGACTGGACGGCGGCATCCTGACCGTAAGCTGCGGAAATCGGACAGTATATAATTATGAGGGTAGCGGCGATGGATGCCGCTCGAATGCATATTGTCATAAGTCCTCCCGCGCCGCATGTCGGCCCCGGTCAGCGATTACAAACGTAGTTGTTCAAAAACAGCGTCGTTCGACCAACGGCCGTCAACCGTTCGACTAACGTCAGAGCCGCACGCTCAATTACCTTAATCCGTGCGATCCTGGGCAGCGGCGATTTGGTCGTCGAGTGCTTTGACACGGCCACATGCCTGTTCATCGCCATCATCGCATTTGTCCCGCGCCTTATCACGCTGCCGCGACAGTTTGCCCAGCGCTTCCTCGCGCTTCCGCATTTCTTTGCCGCGCTTTTCATCAGACTCGGACTGGCTGGTAGTCATCACATCGGCTGTTTTGGAAACAATCTTGATGGGCGCGGTAACGACTTCCTTGACTACCGAAGCGACACAGCCCTGCAATAACACAGCAGCACCAACAATGATCAAAGACGCACGCATATTAAACTCCCATCCGAAAAACCTGTGTTTCGTACAGCGACGTCAATGAGCAATAGCTGAACATTCTCCAGCTTCAAACCAGCAACGGACTGCGTTATCGCAATAAATCAATGGCAATTGCGCGAACTTCATCTGCCATGTCCGGGCGTCCAAGTGCAACCGCCAAATTGGCTTCAATATACCCGATTTTTGAACCGCAGTCATAACGCTTGCCATCGAACGTGACCGAATGGAACGGCTGCTGCCCGATCATTTGCGACATGGCGTCGGTTAACTGTATTTCCCCGCCAGCGCCTTTGCCCTGCGTTTCAAGAACGTGCATCACCTCGGGCTGCAAGATGTACCGCCCCGAAATAATCAGGTTGGACGGCGCATCCTCTACCTTCGGCTTTTCCACCAACCCAAGTATTTCGGTCGCCGCACCGTTGGCGTTACCTGGCGCAACAACGCCATAGCTGGATACTTTGTCGCGTGGCACCTCAATGACGCTGATGATATTGCCGCCGAGCCGGTTGTAAGCGTTGACCATCTGAGCCATGCAACCCGGCGATCCATGCATGAACTCGTCAGGCAGAAAAATCGCAAACGGTTCGTCCCCCACAATGTCCCGGGCGCACCAGATCGCGTGACCTAGCCCGAGCGGCTCTTGTTGACGCACATAAACACAGTCACCGGGGCGAAGCCTCGTCGGTTCCAGCGACGACACATCCTTGCCACGTTCGGTCATGGTTTTTTCAAGTTCATAGGCAATGTCAAAATGATCTTCGATTGCGCTCTTGCCGCGTCCGGTGACGAAAATCATTTGTTCAATTCCCGCCTCCCGCGCCTCATCGACAGCATACTGGATCAGCGGGCTATCGACGACGGGCAGCATTTCCTTGGGAATGGCCTTTGTCGCCGGAAGAAACCGCGTACCAAGGCCCGCCACAGGAAAAACGGCTTTGCGAATGGGTTTGAAAGTCATCTGTTTGCCTCAAATTGGGTTTGGAGGTGTTCCTGCTGCCCGAAGCCTGGCGTTCGGACACTGTTCAAGCATTTTTCAACGACAGAAATATTATTCTACGACATAAGCCTGTCGGCAAACCCCTTTTTCAGCTTAGCCAGCTTGGGTGGGATAATCGCCAGGCAATATGGGTTACGCTGGCCCTCGCCTGCCCAATATTCCTGATGATAATCTTCGGCCGGATACCATGTCGTCAATGGCTCGATCGTGGTGACAATCTGTGACGGCCAATCGGCGCTGGCGCGTTCGACACCAGCCTGCGCGTCACGCTGCTGCTCGTCATTCAGCGGGAAGATCGCCGACCGGTACTGAGTACCGATATCATTGCCCTGACGGTTCAATTGCGTCGGGTCATGCGTTGCAAAAAATATATCGAGAAGGTCACCATAACTGATGACATCCGGGTCAAACCGGATACGGATGGCTTCGGCATGGCCGGTATCGCCGCCACAAACCTGCTTGTATGTCGGGTCCGGTACGGTGCCGCCGATATAACCGCTTTCAACAGACGTGACCCCGTTCAGCTGACCAAATACTGCTTCGGTGCACCAGAAACACCCGCCGGCCAAAATTGCGTCATCATGCGGCATAGTCGGTTCCTTTTATCCGTCAGTTTGCATACGGGCTTTCGCCTCGTCCCCGCGCACGACCAGAAGGTACATCGCCGGAGTGACTATACGTGATAGCACGGTTGAGGAAATCAACCCTCCAATCAGAACAATTGCCAATGGACCATAAAGACTGCCACCGAAAAGAGCGAGCGGCATCAACCCACCGATGGCGGTAATGGACGTCAACAGGACCGGTAAAAAGCGCACTTCGCCGGCCTGCTCGATCGCCGGGCGCAAGGCCATGCCGCCAGTCCGCAGCTGGCTGGTAAAATCAACGAGGAGGATCGAGTTTTTTATCTCGATCCCGACCAGCGCAATAAATCCGATCACGGCCAAAAAGGAAAGATTGTTGCCCGTCACCAGAAGCGCAATCAGGCCTCCAAACGTGCCAAGAGGAATTACTCCGGCAACGACGAGTGCCTCCTTGAAGCGGCCAAATTCTGCGACAAGAATGGCAAAAATACTAAACATTGCGATCAGGACGATCGGTCCGAAACCGGCGAACGTATCATTTATCTTTTCCGCCTCGCCGCCGACTTCGATAGAATATCCAGGCTTTAACGGGATCGCGTCCATCTTTTTCTGAGCATCCAGGTTGACCTTGGACACCACGGCGCCATCGGTTATCTGCGCGGTTACGCTGACATTTCTCTCAAGATTGTAGCGGTAAATGGCAGCAGGCGTGGACTCCAGGGTAGGGCTGCTGATGTCGCCCAAGCGCACTGCTGCTCCGTTCCGGTTGGAAACATAGATCGATTCCAGCGCCGAGATTGGCTGTGTACCGGCGAGCGGCAGACGGACGACAACGGGGTAGCTGTCTCCTTCAACATCACGAAAGGTGCCGGCGCGTTCGCCAGTCAACGCCAATCGGATAGCACGGCGCGGTGCTCCGGCCGGGACATCCAGTAACGCTGCCTTGGCATCATCGACACGAATATCCAGGTCTACCCTATCAAATGCCACGGGGTTGTTGACGTCGCGCGCGCCGGGCGTATCGCGCAAGGATTGCTCCATCTTTGCTGAAATTGCCCGCAACTCATTCTGGTCAGGGCCGTAGACCCGGAATTCGACCGGCGCGTTGATGGGCGCACCATTTTGAAACAGGATCAGCCGGATCCGCGCGCCCGCAATCTGGTCGAGCTTCGACCGTAGCCGATCGATCATTGATCGGGCTTCTTTACCTTTCCATTCGTCCATGATGGCGAGTACTTCACCATGGGTAGGATTTTCGCCGCGTTGGAAAACATTGTAGAATACCGGCGGGTTATATGCTCCCACGTTTTCCGCCCGCACCTTTATTGCAGGTTCGGTTTTCAGGATTGCCGAAACCTGTTTCACAAGTTGCTCGGTCCGCTCGATGCTCGATCCCTGCTCCGCCTCCACCGTTACACGGAAGTACGACGTGTCGGCGTTAGGGAAAAGGCTGAAACCCAGAACCGGGACTAGTAGAAATGCAGCGAGCGTAATAGCGAGCGCCCCCCAAACTGTCCTGCGAGGCCGGTCGAGGGCCCAATGAAGCATTGGATGATAAAACCGGTCAATCTTGTCCATCAGCCAACGCAGCAAATTGTTGCCGCCTTCATGTTGGTCGGGCCTTAATATCCGGCTGGCCAGAAAAGGCACAATGGTCAGCGAAACTATCATGGATGCGGTTATCGTCGCGACAATCGTGCCGATAAAGCTCTGGGTAAATTTCCCGGCCCCTTCAGGCAAGAAGAACAGCGGAAAAAACGCAAATACCAAAACACCGGTAGACCCCACGACAGCCATCGTGATTTCTTTCGTACCATCGATCGCGGCCTGATCCCGTCCCTTGCCCATACGAAGGTGTCGCGCGATATTTTCGACTACTACGATCGAATCATCGACCAGAAGTCCTAGCGACAAAATGAACCCGGCCACGACAAGCTGGCTCAGATTAAAACCGTAAGCCGATATCGCGAGCAGCCCTGAGGCTATCGACAGCGGGATTGAGATCATCACGATAATCGATGCGCGCCAGCCAAGCGGAAGCAGCGTGAACAATACCAAAAATAGTGCAATTCCGAAATCGCGCGCCAGTTCGCGTAACCGTTTGGCGATGTCGCGGCTTTGATCGAACTGCACGACTGCGGTGATATCCGACGGCAGTAATTGCTTCTGTAACTCCAGCTCCCTTACAAGCTGATTACGCAATTTGGTGGCATCGGTTCCCTGTTTTTGATTGGCAGTAATCCAGATGGCGCGTTGCCCGTTATGGCTTAGTTTTACGCGCTGTTCAGCGGCACCATATTTGATGTCGGCGACATCTCCGACCCGCAATATCGTGCCGTCATTGCTGCGAATTGGCAGGTTTCGTATCTTGTCGAGATCGCGAAAAGCCCCGCCGGCCTCTACGTTGAAACGCCGTGCTCCGCTGGTAACGGCTCCTGCGGGGACGTCCGCGCCGCCGATCCGGATTGCGTCCGCGACCAGGCTTGCAGGCACCTGTAATTCAGCGAGCCGCCCTGCATTGATCGACACGCTGATCTCGGGTTGCGGCAGGCCATAGATATCGGCCTCACGAACAGCGTTGAATCGGCCCAGCGCCTCGCTGATGTCGCGCGCGTATTTTTCCATGCGGTACCAGCTCGCCGTCTCGCTCAGCAGCGCTATTTGCAAAATAGACGTGTTGGTCGTGCGGATTTTTTCGAATGTCAGGCTTGCCAAGTCGGCAGGCAGCCGGCTGCGGATCGCCGTAATTTCCCGGACGGCATCGTTGAAATACTGATCGGGATTGCCCGACCAGTCGAATTCGATGCGAATGACGGCGTTGCCATCACTGCTTGTCGAGGCGACGTTCTGAACATCCTCCAGCCCCTGGGCCAGCTCTTCGATAGGCTTGGTGATGGTCTGCTCGATTTCCGCAGCATCCGCGCCCGGCTGCGATGCGACAATCGACACCACCGGCATTGAAAAATGCGGATCGACCGCGCGCGGGACTTGCTGAAACGCGGAAAATCCGAGCGCACTGAGCAAGGCGAACAGCACCAGCGTCAGTTGCCATTTGCGGATTGCGATCTCGGCAATATGCACGGTTTATTGCGGCGCTTTGACGGGTCGGACTTTCGAGCCTACCCGCAGTTTTTCGAATCCGGATGTCACGATAATATCGCCCGGTTTCAGCCCGCCCGAAACGATCACATAATCATCGGTCAGCCGTTCGATAAAGACATTGCGGGTCGCAACCCGGTTGTTCGTGCCAACGACATATACCAAGCCCTCCCCGGTACGCACGCCGAACAACGCACTTGCCGGTATTTGTACCGTTCCGGCGTTACTTTCGGCAGGCAACCGGATGCTGGCTGTGCCGATTTGTCCGGAGCGCAACTTGGGCCGGCTGGCAAGACGGAACTGCACCGAAAATGCGCCGGTGGCTTCATTGGCACGGCCATCGATCTGTGAAATCGTGGCCGAAACAGGCGCGGTTCCCAAGGATTCGATGGAGATATCTGCGGCCATGCCCACCCGCAATTTGGATGCGTCACTGTCGACAATCGGCACGCGAAAAACAAAGCCTTCATCGCCTTCGCCCAATATCATCGCGGGCGTCCCGGCGGCGATGACCTGACCGGGCTGTACAGTCCGGGAAAGCACAACGCCATTCGACGGCGCGTATAATCGGGCGGTGCCCGATGCGAACCCTGCCTGGCTGACCCGCGCGTCTGCCGCCTTTACCGATGCTTCGGCGGCTTCATATCGCGCCTTGGTAATCCAGCCATCGGCATAAAGCGACCGGACACGATCAAATTCGGCACGCGCACGGTCGCGTTCTGCAGACGCAACGCTGACATCAGCGCCGACCGATGTGGTATCGAGAGCCGCCAGCAAAGCGCCGCGTTTGACAAAATCGCCTTCTTCGAACCGCACGGTCGAAACTTTACCTGCAGTGGTAAATCCCAAAGGGGTTTCACGGCGATAGCGGACGGTGCCGACGGCGTTCAATATGCGTTGCGAATTTTCCTGTTGGACGGTCACGACCTGAACAGGATGGACCTCATCCGCCGCCGCTTTGGTGACGCCTTTGTCCTGCCCGCACGCTGAAATCAGCACGGGCAGCAGTAATCCGACTAACATTCGCGTCGATATCGGCAAATCCTGCGCTCCCCTGCACCGCTCTCTGCCGGTTGATAGGCGAAAGCGGACGTCGATGAAACAGCATCCTGATATGCAACTGAAATTTTTATACAGCGTGGCTATTCGACCACTAACAGAGGCGGCGGCCGCTTTCCATTTTCGGCAGGCGTCGTCCTTATGATGTCGATTTCGGCGCGCATTAGTTTGACGCGATTTTTCCAGCGAAGATGCGTTCCATCCGACAATATGCCGAGCCCGGTCTTGCGGCCGTACCGCTCGGAAAATCGCAACGCTGCTTCGGTATCGAAACCCGCGTTTGCCATCAGCCATACCGACAACCGATCAGCCTCGATCTCGGTTGCAAGAATATCGGCGGTGCGGCGATTGACCGCATTCAGGCGTTGCCGATGAAGCAGCAAATTATGCGCCAGTTCGTGGGCGACGACTGCGGCTAACTCGGCATCATCATGGGCCGTGAACGCCATCAATCCTGTCGTGATCCGCACGCCGTCACCATCGGCACCCGCATCGAGTTTTGCCCGCGCATCCACCCAGAAACGCGAGGCGCATATCAATGGCGGATCGAGGTCGAACGTCGAGCGCCCCTTTGCGGTGTCTAACGTGACCGCTACCGGCCCGGATGATTTTAACGCATCTTTCAACGCGTTGCCGACTGCCTCGACCCGTTTTGCGCTCGTTTGATTTACCTTGTGTCTATCGACGTCGACAGTCTGATTGCCAATCGCGATCAGCGCGTCCCCCGGCTTTATTCCGGCCATATCGGCCGGACTACCGGGAACGACTGCCGACACGGCAACCGGATGGCGAAACCCGAATGCCGCACGGGCCGTTTGCCGATCAGGATATTGCTGCTCGTCGTGCAGTATCCAGCCCGGGTTGCGCTCGCGTTGCGTGCAAAATGCAGCATTGGCCGACGCCAACCGGTAACCGATGACCGCCAACCGCAAATCCTGCTCCACCAGCGCGCGATAGGCGGCAATCCGGTCGGTCGCGGGGACGGCCTGAGCGGCGCTGCACATCAAACAAACCAGCAAAAAAACTCGCAGACGCATTATGTGGCGGCCCGCCGAAGTCGATCGTTAATCGCAATCCCGATGCCCTCGGCAGGCACTGGCGCGACCGCAATCGCATCCGCGTCGCTAGCGTCGGCGCGAAACAGGGCGTCGAACAAGCGCGCTGCTGCCTCGGCCAAATCAGCCGACGCCGACAGATTTTCATCACCCGCAATCACGCCAAATCCAATCATATATTCCCCGGCTTGCGGCGCATCGGCATTCAACCGGACTGGCTTTGACGGGGCGTAATGACTGGCCAACTGACCCGGCGCTTCGATTTTCGGTTCATTCGAAAGTATCGGCGGGCACCCGGCGACTTCGGCAATATCAGCTGCCGTCAGCGGTCCCGGGCGCAAAATCTGCCACCCGGTATCGCGCACCGCGATAATCGTCGACTCCAGTCCGTTCGCGCATGGTCCGCCGTCCAATATCATCGGCACGGTTCCGCCCATGCTGGCAAGGACATGCCCGGCGCGAGTCGGGCTGATCCCGCCACTTTTATTGGCTGATGGAGCCGCCAGATTTAATCCGCTTTTCAGTAACACCGCCCGCATGACCGGATGCGCCGGACACCGTACCGCAATGGTCGGCAACCCGGCAGTAACAGCTTTGGCAACCGGAGCGTTTTGCCGCAACGGAAGCACCAGTGTCATCGGCCCCGGCCAAAATGCATCGGCGAGCCGTTCCGCGAGCTCGTTAAATATCGCGAGTTTCCCGGCCTCTGCCTTATTCAGCACATGCACGATGAGCGGATTGAAATCAGGGCGGCCCTTTGCTGCATAAATACGCGCCACGGCGCTGGCGCTGCTGGCATCGGCGGCAATGCCGTAAACCGTCTCTGTGGGAATCGCGACAATCTGCCCGCCTCGCAAAAGGTCGGCAGCGGCCGTAATGGTAGCGTCGTCAGCGGGCAGCACCCAGCCATTCCCCAAGGTATTTGAGCCAAACATCATTCATGGCTATAGGCGAGCCTGAACTTGCTTTCACAGGATTTTTTACGCCTTATGTCCTTTACCGCACCCGTCACCGAACAGCTCTTCGTTTTGAAGCACATCACCGGCATCAACGCGCTTGCCGGGCACAATCGTTTTGCCGATGCGACACCCGACATGGTGCAAGCCATCGTCGAAGGCATTGGCGAATTTGCCGCTGCCGAATTTGAGCCACTCAACCGGATTGGCGACACCGTCGGGGCGAGGTTGAAGGACAATAAGGTGGTTATGCCGGATGGGTTTGTTTCGGCGTATAAAGCTTATGTCGCTAATGGCTGGGGATCGATCAACGCCCCGTCGGATTTCGGCGGCCAGGGATTACCCTTTAGCCTGGCAACGGTCGCGCTGGATTCTTTGGGCGCGGCCAACATGGCGTTTGCGCTTTGCCCGATTCTGTCCGTAGGGGCGATCGAAGCGATCAACCATCATGGGTCGCCGACGCAAAAAGCGACGTTCCTGCCAAAGCTTTCGACCGGCGAGTGGACGGGCACCATGAACTTGACCGAGCCGCAGGCAGGGTCCGACGTCGGCGCGCTGAAATCGACGGCAACGCCGCGCGGCGATGGCACATATCAGATCAAGGGCACGAAAATTTACATCAGCTTCGGCGATCACGACATGGCCGACAATATCGTCCATCTGGTCCTCGCCCGGACCCCCGATGCGCCAGCTGGCACCAAAGGCATTTCATTATTTCTCGTGCCAAAGTTTCAGGTATTGCCCGACGGAGGTCTTGGTAATGCCAATGATATCAAAGTTGTGTCGATCGAACATAAGATGGGAATCAATGCGTCACCGACATGCGTTCTGGCATTTGGAGACGAGGGTGACTGTATCGGCGAACTAATCGGCCCGGAATGTGGCGGCATGCGCGCGATGTTCACAATGATGAATAATGCACGGCTTAACGTCGGATTACAGGGCGTGCAGATTGCCGAAGCAGCCACGCAAAAAGCGGTATCGTTTGCCAGCGACCGGGTGCAGTCGGCAAAAGCGGATGGGCCATCACGCGAACCGGTTGCGATTATCGAACATCCCGATGTGCGCCGGATGCTGCTGCGGATGAAGGCGGGCACCCAGGCGATCCGGGCGTTGCTGTATTTTGCATCGGGTTATGTCGACCGCGCTGCTCTCGGCGAGCCGGGCGCTCGTGAACTGGTCGACCTGCTGACCCCGCTGGCGAAAACATACGGGACGGACCTGGGCAGCGAAATCGCATCGCTTGGTATTCAGGTCCATGGCGGCATGGGCTTTGTCGAAGAAACCGGCGCGGCCCAATTTTACCGCGATATCCGCATCGCGGCAATTTATGAGGGCACCAACGGTATCCAGGCGGCCGATTTGGTCGGCCGTAAACTGGCGATGGAAGGCGGCGACGTCATTAGGCGGCATTTGCAGCAAATGGCGTCCGATGCGGTTGACCAAACGGGCCTGAGTACGCTGGTTGCGGCATGCAGCGACGTCACCGAATATATGTCGGGTGCCGCTATCAACGACCGGCTTGCCGGAAGCTATGCCTATACCAGCATGATGGCGGTCGCGACATCGGGATGGTTGATGCTGAAACAGCTGCGCGCTGCCCAAACCGAGCTGGCAACGGCGGGCAGCAGCCAATTTTTGAAGTCGAAGATTGTTGCGTGCCGATATTATCTCGACGTGATGGTTAGCGAAGCGGTCGCGCTAAAGGGTACCGCCATGGCCGGTTGCGAATTGCTGTTCATGCTCGATGCCAAGGACATGGCGGCTTGAGCGATCATATCCTTAAGCGCATTGCCGAGGCGCTGGAACGGCTGTCGCCGCCGCTTGCGCCGCCAATGGATATGTCGGCCCATCCGGCATATCACTGGGATGGCAAAATCCTCGCCGCGGCGAATAATTTTCGGCCTTTGCCGGCAAATCTGATCGTCGGGGTCGACAGGCAAAAGGCCGATTTGATCGAAAACACTCGGCGTCATGCATCAGGGGCGGCATCGCATGATGTCTTGCTATGGGGTGCGCGCGGCATGGGCAAATCCGCATTGGTGAAATCGGTGGTCGCCGCGATGCAGGACGACGGGTTTTTCATTGCACTGATCGAGGCCGCGGGCGGCAGGGTCGATACCCTGCCAAAACTGTTCGAGGAACTTGCGGTGTCGGGCCGCCGATTCATCCTGTTCGTCGATGACATTGCTTTTGATGGCGATGACCATGGGGCGCGATTGCTGCGTTCGTTGCTGGAAGGCGGGGTCGAGGCGCGACCCAATAATGTGCGTCTGTATGTGACATCGAACCGCCGTAACATCGTCGAGCGTGCGTTCAGCGAGAGCGATGAGCCCGTCAATGCCCGCGACGGCGTCGATGACAGCCTCGCTCTGGCGGACAGATTCGGGTTAAAGCTTGGCTTCCAATATCCCGATCAAGAGGCCTTTCTGGAAATGGTCGGGGCCTATGCCAGCCATTTCGATCTCGACTGGGACGAGGCCGATGCGCTGGCCTTTGCCCATGGACGCGGCGGCCGGTCGGGCCGCGTTGCCTGGCACTATACCATCGAACTGGCGGGCCGCGCCGGACGCAAAATCTAACCTTTCGCCCGCACGCGCCAGATGACATTGCCGACATCGTCACTCACCAATAACGAACCGTCTTTGGTCACCGCGAGCATCGTCGGACGCCCTTGGGCATTGCCTTCCTTATCCAGAAATCCGGTGAGGACGTTCACCGGCTTGCCCACTGGTTCGCCTTTTGGAAATGGCACGAATATCACGTCATAGCCCGACACGGGCTTGCGGTTCCAGGAACCATGGCGGGCAATGAAAGCGCCATCCTTCAAACCGGCACCAAGCTGGGCCCGATATCCGAAGGCCAGCCCCAACGACGCGGTATGCGGTCCCAACGCATAATCGGGGCGACGTTCATATTCACGCTTTTCAGGCTTTGGCGGCGACACGCGATGATCGGTAAATCCGCCCCAGAAATGGTGAGGCCAGCCATAATCGGCCCCGAATTCGACCAGCGCCAGATAATCGGGCACGAGGTCGGATCCGAGCATGTCGCGTTCGTTGACTACCGTCCACAATCGTCCCTGATCGTCCCAGTCAAGCCCGACGGGGTTCCGCAGACCGGTTGCGTAGGGAATTTTCTTGTCCGCCGCGATGTCATATTCGAACACCATCGCGCGCCCGTTTTCATTCTCCATGCCATTTTCGCCGATATTGCTGTTGGAACCGACCGCGATATAGATTTTGCGACCGTCGGGCGACGCGGCCAAATTGCGGGTCCAGTGATTATTGGGCGCGCGGCCATTCAGCCGGGTCAGCATCCTGCCCTTGTCCTCGATCTTTGTATCGCCTTCATTATACGGGAAAACCATCAACGCATCGGTGTTGGCGACGAACAGGCGATCGCCGACCAATACCATGCCGAAGGGCGAATTCAGGCCCGTTAAAAACGGCGTTTTCAGCTCTGCCTTGCCGTCGCCATCAGCATCACGCAGCAGGGTGATGCGATTGGCGGACGGAACGGCCGCTCCGGCTTTGCCCAGCAGCCAGCGCATCACCATGCCTTCGACGCCCCCACCATCGCGCGGCGGCGAATTGGTTTCGGCGACCAGCACATCGCCATTGGGCAGCGTGTACATATTCCGGGGATGGTCAAGGCCATCGGCGAAGCGCTCGACGATCAGACCCGGCGCCGCGACCGGAGCCTCACCGGCTTTCCAGCGATCGACGTCCGCCACCTTGATGGTCGGAAATATCTGCTCCCGCGCCTCGGTAATCTGCGGCTGGGAGCCGGTTACCGCGTCAAGCGGCAATTGCGCGACGTCGGGCCGGGTGATGTACCACACCCCGATGGCGGCCAGCGCGATAAAAATGAGCGTTATATTGCGAACATGCTTCCACATGGATTTCGTCCTTATCAGCTACGTTTGCGGTCAAGAATCCAGACCGCCATGGCAAGCGCCGCACCAACGCCCATTCCGATCACCATTCCAGCAGAGGGCTGATCCAGCGCGACCCCACCAATGGCGCCGACCAAAAGCCCGACCGCGATGAAAATGCCACCGGCAAGGCGGGGCTGACTGCTTTCGTTTTTCGACATACCCGCCCTTTGCCACCAATGCCATGCCGCAAGCAAGCGGCAACATCGTCGTTAATTGTCGCTAACCAATTGCCTTGACGGAACAGCGACCTCCCGAATGTAAACAGGGGTTGCAGACAGGCCGTTTTTCACCCGGGCCTGTCTGCCACCCGAAAACACATGGAAAGCTGCCCTCTTTTATGTATCTGCCGCTATATGTCGAATCACGCGATGTTTCCGAGGCAGAAGCCCTGATCGACCGGTTCGGCAAAACCGCCGGAATCGAGGCGGCCGGGCGGGCAGAGGCGAGCCGCAATATCGGCAATCATCTGAATTTCTGTCGTTGGCGACAGATCGAGCGACTGATCATCATGCTCAGCGTGGAAACAACTTTAGGCACCATCCACTAATCACCCATTGTCCTCAAGCGACAGCAGCGAAGCATTCCCGCCTGCGCTGGTCGTGTCCGTGCTCGTCGTGCGTTCGGCGCAAAAGCGGTACAGATAATGCGGCCCACCCGCTTTTGGGCCAGTACCGGACAGGCCCTCGCCGCCGAATGGCTGGCTTCCCACGACAGCGCCAATCATCGACCGGTTGATGTAGAGATTGCCGACGCGGGCAAGATGCTCGACGGCGTCGCTGCTGCGCGCGATGCGGCTGTGCAGGCCCATGGTCAGACCAAATCCCTTGGCGTTGACGCGTTCGATCGTCGCCTCAAGCGTCCCGGCTTTCCACGTTGCCACATGCACCAGCGGCCCGAAATATTCGGTGTCGAGTTGGCCAAGATTGTCCAGCCGAATGACCGTGGGCGGAACGAACAACCCACTGGACGGCACTGCAATGCTGTGAATAACGCGCGCCTTCACACTGTCGCGATACGCCATCAACCGGTCATATGAGGGTTGGTCAATGACCGGTCCGATGTCCGTCGCCGGGTCTGCCGGGTCGCCGACACGCAAGCTGTCCATCGCGCCGCTGAGCATTTCGAGGGTATGACCCGCGATGTCTTCTTGCAGCAGCAATAGCCGTAACGCGGAGCAGCGCTGCCCCGCCGACTGGAATCCCGATACGATGACATCGCGCACCACCTGTTCGGACAACGCCGTCGAATCGACGATCATTGCGTTCAATCCACCGGTTTCGGCGATCAGCGGCACAAGCGGACGGGCGTCGTCGGCAAGCAGGCTTCGCGCTATGGCTTTGGCGGTCGGCACTGAGCCGGTAAAAACCACCCCTGCGATCCGGACATCGCCCGTCAGTGCGGAGCCGACCGCCGCTCCGCCGACGACCATCTGCAGCGCGGCTTTGGGTATCCCGGCCTGATGAGCAAGCTCGACAGCGAAGGCCGCGATTGCCGGTGTCTGTGGCGCGGGCTTTGCAACTACCGTATTGCCCGCAACCAGCGCGGCTGCCACTTGCCCCAGGAAAATGGCGAGCGGGAAATTCCACGGCGCGATGGCGACCCAAACTCCGCGTCCTTCGTGGCGCAAGACGTTACGTTCGCCGGTTGGTCCGGGCAATTCGACGGGCAGCAGATCGGTTCGCGCGCGTGCAGCATAATAACGGCAGAAATCGACAGCCTCGCGAACCTCAGCGAGCGAATCGGGGATCGTTTTTCTTGCCTCTTGAACAGCGATAGCCATCAGCACGCTTCGGTTTTCCTCAAGCAAGTCGGCCAGACGATCGAGACAATCTGCCCGCTCGTCCAAAGGCGTAGCTGACCAGCCCGCATAAGCACCAAGGGCAGCGGTTATGGCTTTTTGTGCGTTGGTGCTGGCCTTTCCATCAAGCTTCGCCGGCTTCGCAACTTCAGCGGCAATATCGGCCAACGCAGCCGAATCATCGAGGTCGATGCCTGTGCTGTTGGCCCGTTCGGGACGGAAAAGATTGCCTGGCAAGGCGATCGACGGATGGCCCATGCCCCCCACCGACGTGACCTTGACA
>JANOPT010000007.1:0-26297 GCA_031421975.1 Sphingomonadales bacterium
GCATTCGTCGCCAAGCTTCATCCCGATTTCGCCAATTACGAGGACTATAATCATCTGATGCGCTTGCAGGAATGGGACGGACGGCAGCCGATCGACGACGGCCACGGCACATGAAAAAGCGCAGCCTGCATAAACCGCTTGAGGCGTTGATTCCGGCACAGCGCGACGCGATTGTTCCGGCGGACAACATCTGGTTAAGTGCGTCTGCCGGCACAGGTAAAACGCAGGTGTTGACCGCCCGCGTCATCCGGCTGTTGCTGGAGCCGAATATCCAGCCTGAAAATTTGCTGTGTATTACGTTCACCAAGGCTGGTGCAGCCGAAATGGCAGAACGCATCAATCAGCGGCTGGCATCGTGGGTGCAGCTGGATGACCCTTCGCTGTTCAAAGATCTGGAGGCAATCGGCGCGCAGGCCGGTCCCGAGGCGCGGCGAAAGGCAAGCGAGCTGTTTGCCAAAGTTCTCGACGCGCCGGGTGGCGGTCTTCAGATTCTGACGATCCACAGCTTTTGCCAGTCGCTTTTGGGTAGTTTTCCTGAAGAAGCTGGAATTGTGCCGGGGTTCAAACCTATCGAAGGCCGTGAACAGCAGGCGCTGTTGAGCGAGGCGCTGACCAGCATGATTATCGCGGCGGAGCAGCGCAAGGACGATGGCTTGATCCGCAACCTCCAATCGCTGAGCTTGGCCATGGGTGAACAGGCGGCGCTGAAATTCCTTCATAAATGCGCGTCGGTCCCCGAAGTGATGGCCGACATTCTCGATGATCAGGGTGCGGCGATATGGGCACGCAGGGTCGCTGGCGTTGAATTCGACGGTTCTGTCGAACAAATGCTGGAACGTGAGCTGGCCGATGACCGGATTGATCACGCATCGATAAAATCGGTCGCCGAACAGAATATCGAATGGTGCAAGGGCAAGCCGGATAGCCGGGGCGGAAAGCGGGCAGCGGCTATTTTCGATTGGCTTGGGCAATCGCCGGCCGGCCGCGCCACAAATCTGTTGGCGCTCCACGGTTGTTGGTCGAATAAAAACGGCGAACCGCTGATTGCGTCGGCGGGTTTTACGCCGATGGCGGATGCTTATGCCAACATCGCGCTGGAATTGCACAACTGGACAAGCCAATTGGTCAACGCCGTCGCTCACGCTGCTTATGCCGATCGTCTGGCGTCGGCGTTGCTCGTAGGAAAAACGTTTGCCACGCAATATGCCCGTACCAAACATGCCCTGGGGGTAGTTGATTTCGACGACATGATCCGCAAAACGGCTTCGTTGCTGAACAGCAGCAATATGGCAGAATGGGTCCGCTTCAAACTCGACCGGCAGATCGACCATATTTTGGTCGACGAGGCGCAAGACACCAATCAGGCCCAATGGGACATTATTCGCGCATTGAGCGACGATTTCTACAGTGGCCTGGGAACCAGCCCTGAACGATCGCGTACCATTTTTTCCGTCGGTGATTTCAAACAGGCAATTTACGGATTTCAGGGAACAGCGCCCGAGCGCTATCGCGATGCCCGCGACGAATTTGCCAGCAGGATCGAAGCCGCAGGTTCCGATTTGATGCAGCTAACGTTGTCACAAAGTTTCCGGTCGACAGGGCCAGTGCTTGATTTCGTCAATGCGGTTGTGGACACGGCAGGCCCGGCACAGTTCGGCATTCGCGACGCCATCGAGGACCATTATGGCGAAAAGCCTGACGTAGGATTGGTTGAATTGCTAGCGCCGGTCACGGCCTCAAGCGCCAGCGATCAAGCGGCAGATGGCAACGAAAATGACAACGACAATGATGACGAAGAAGGCTGGATCAGCAATGAAAAGCGCGAGCTTGCCAAAAGGCTGGCTGCTTACGCGAGAGAGCTGATCGACGAGCGCCCCTGGCTGGCAAGCAAGGGCGATTATCTGCAGCCACGCGATATCATGTTCTTGCTCCGCCGTCGCGGTGATCTCGCGTCATTGTTGGTCGCTCAGCTTCATGAATTGAATGTTCCCGTTGCGGGTATCGACCGCCTCAGGTTGCTTCAACCTATTGTCGTGCAGGACTTGCTGGCGGCCATTCGCTTTGTTTTGCAACCGGGCGATGATCTCAGCCTGGCATCATTGCTGGTATCGCCGCTGATCGGTTGGAGTCAGGACGAATTGTTGCAGCGCGGATATCGAGGCGAACGCCGGATCAGCCTGTGGCAGCATGTGCGATCGCAGGATAATCTGGCCGATGACATAAAGCCGTTTCGAGAGATGCTGGCAGCTGCCGATTTCACCAGCGTGTTCGGGTTTCTGGAACAGATTTTGTCCGGACCGATTGCCGGGCGCCGAAAATTTGCGGCGCGGCTTGGGAATGAATCGATGATTCCCATCGACGAAATGCTCAACGCCGCAATCCAGTTTGAGCAGCAGATCGGTGGCGGATTGCAGCAATTTCTGCATTGGTTCGACCGGGGCGATATCGAAATCAAGCGCGAGGCGGAAAGCAGCGCGAACGAAGTGCGCGTCATGACCGTTCACGGTGCCAAGGGGCTGCAGGCGCCTGTCGTTATCCTTGCCGACACAACATCTGACCCAGATAAAAAACCCGATAACTTTGCCGAGCTTTTGGTTGATGAAGGGCGGCGGGTTCCGCTTTTGCCGATCCGTAAAGTGGAAATGTCGGGGCGGCTTGCGGAGATTGTGGACACCCAAAGGCATCGCGAACGGGAAGAGCATAAACGCTTGTTATACGTTGCGATTACCCGCGCCGAAGAACGGCTGATTATGGCGGGGTCGCTGGGCGCACGATGCAAAGGCGAGGCGCCCAAGGACAGCTGGTATACTTTGATCGATCAGGGCATGTCAGCGCTTGGCTGTGACTGGCAACCGGACAAACGATGGGGCAGGGTCAAACGGCATGCCGGCGGTGATAACGACGGTGCCGTGACAGACGTCGGAACGGCAATGCCGTTATCCGATGCCGCCGATGACGTCGATGTTCCAGACTGGCTTTGGCAATCCGCGCCGAACGAGCAGCGTCCGCCAAGGCCGCTTGTTCCTTCGCGGCTGGACGACGATGACTATGGCGATGCGCCTGCAACTCCGTTTATGCGGGCAGCCGCCGAACGCGGAAAGCTGATCCATGGCCTCTTTGAACGGATGACCCACAATGCCTCGTTTGAACATGCGACGCGGTGGTTGATCCAGCATAATCGAGAAGGCACGACGGCCAATGAGCCAATTCTGAATGCTGTAAAAGCGGTGCTCGACCATCCCGACTGGAGCGTCTTTTTCGGTCCGCTGGCCCGCGCAGAAGTTCCGCTTGCCGCCGTGGTCGGAGAAACTGTTATCACCGGACGGATCGACAGATTGGTCGTCGAACCCGGGTTGGTCCGCGTCCTCGATTTCAAGACGGGCCGGCGTGTGCCAGACGATGTCAGCGACGTGCCGATCGCGTATGTCCGACAAATGGCGCATTATGTGGCGGCGCTGGAAACGATCTTTCCGGGTTCGCGCGTGGAGGCCAATCTGCTTTTCACCCATACGCCGAAAATGCTGACATTGCCGCCCGATCTTCTTGGTACCTATAAACCCGCCTCTTAGCCTTCCAAGCAAAACTATCCGCAGCGCGGCTTGTCATGGAAGCGCTGCGGGCATACATTCGGTGTCAAACAAGGAGAATATTATGGCTACCAAATCTGTTGGCGACAATGATTTCGACGCTCAAGTCCTGCAATCCAGCAAGCCGGTGCTGGTTGACTTTTGGGCTGAATGGTGCGGCCCCTGCAAAATGATCGGGCCAAGCCTCGAAGAAATCAGCGAAGAGCTTGGCGATCAGGTGGAGATTGTGAAATTGAATATCGACGACCATCCCGATACGCCTGCCAAATATGGAGTTCGCGGTATTCCTACGATGATCCTATTCAAAAATGGTGAAATTGCTGATACAAAAGTGGGTGCCGCGCCCAAGGCCCAACTGAAAAGCTGGCTCGAAACCGCGCTTTAGCTGCGATAATCGGCGTTGATACTGATATAGCCATGAGTGAGGTCGCACGTCCACACGGTCGCGCGGCCTTTGCCCATGCCCAGATCGACGCCGATCTCGATTTCCCGTTTTTTAAGATGGATGGCGACCGGACCTTCTTCATATCCGTCAATTGGCAATCCGTTACGGGCAACCTCATTCGCACCGAAGCGGATCGATAAACTATCGCGATTGGCTGGTTCGCCAGCCTTGCCGACCGCCATTACGATGCGGCCCCAATTGGCGTCTTCTCCGGCAATCGCGGTTTTGACCAAAGGCGAATTGGCGATTGCCAGCCCGACGCGGCGTGCGCTGTCGTTACTGACTGCGCCTGTCACAGCTATTTCTATGAACTTCTGCGCCCCTTCGCCATCGCGCACAACACATTGGGCAAGCGTAAGGCAGACGTCGTTCAACGCAGCGGCAAACGCATCGGCGCCGGGATCGTCGAATGACGCCAGCGCATTATTTCCCGCTCGCCCGGTTGCAAAGGCCAGGACCGTGTCGCTGGTCGACGTGTCGCTGTCGACCGTTATGCAACTGAAGCTATCCTCGTTCGATGCGGACAGCAGTTGCTGAAGAAAACCGGCATCGACCGCCGCGTCGGTGAAAATATAGCCAAGCATCGTCGCCATATCCGGCGCGATCATTCCCGAACCCTTGATGATCCCGACCAGACTGATTTTACGACCGTCAACGATAGCGCTCGCCGTCGCCGCCTTGGCAAAAGTATCGGTCGTGCCGATCGCGTTCGTCGCGGCTTCCCAGTCGCAGGGACTGGCCTGAAATGCTGCTTGCAAACCCGCTCTGGCTTTCTCAATGGGCAACGGTACACCGATGACGCCAGTCGATGACACAAATACTTCATGCGGTTCACAGTGCAAATGTGCAGCGACGTCTGCGATAATCGTTTCCACCGCTTCGCGTCCGCGTTGGCCGGTGAACGCGTTGCTGTTGCCCGCATTGACGACAAGCGCACGAGCGATCCCGTTTTTAAGATGCTTGCGGCAGATTTCCACTTCCGACGAACAGCAAATATTGCGGGTGGTGACGCCGGCCACTGTCGTACCATCGGCGATTTCGACAAAGGTCAAATCGCAACGCTCCCAATCCTTGTAGCCCGCTTGTGCAATACGCAGAATAACGCCATCGATCTCAGGTAATTGCGGGAACGGCACGGCTAGGGGGGAAATGGACGTCACGGCGGCGCTTTCTATTATCGAAAAGCTGCCTTTAAGGCAGATTGGGCATTCCGACAATGCAAACGCAGCGTTTGCATTGGGCATAGACGGCAGCCCCCATCGTGCCTATATGCGCGCTTGCACAGAACAAGGCTGCACATGCGTTTATTGATTTACCTATTGGCAATGCTGACCGGTGTTTCGGCCGCTGAAGCAGCGCGTCCCGCGTCGGCGCCGCCGTCGACGGTCGGGGCTCAACTGGGTAAATCTTGCGTTGTCATCGCGGTCGTATCGGTGGAACAGAGCCATAATAGCGCTACGCCCACCGATATCGGGCCGGGCATTCCCCAACGTGATATCATCCGCGGGCCATCGACTTGTATCGCCGTGTCGGCAACGACGCCGGTGACGCGGCGCGATATCATCCTGGCATAGGGATTGCCGCGTCACACGCTGACGCCTTCCCAAGTGCCGTGACTGCGCGATAATGGTCGCGCGAATAATCAAATAGATTCAAAGGATTTCATTATGCTGGGCGGAGTTGCCAAAGCTATATTCGGGTCGTCGAACGACCGTTACGTCAAATCGATCATGAAAACCGTCGCCACGATCAATGCGTTGGAAGACGAAATCGCAGCGATGGATGATACCCGGCTGCAGCAGCAGACGCAGATCTTCCGCGACCGGCTGATTGCCGGTGAAACGCTCGATGCTCTGCTTCCGGAGGCTTTTGCCACGGTCCGTGAGGCATCGAAGCGAGTCATGGGTATGCGCCATTTCGACGTGCAGATGGTCGGCGGAATCGTCTTGCATCGTGGTGAAATAGCCGAAATGCGGACAGGTGAAGGCAAAACGCTTACCGAAACGCTGCCGTGCTATCTGAACGCGCTTGAAGGCAAGGGCGTGCATGTCGTGACGGTAAATGACTATCTGGCCCGCCGCGATGCGGAATGGATGGGTCGGATATACGGCTTCCTCGGTCTGACAACGGGCGTAGTTGTTCCGAATATCGCGGAACATGAGCGCCGTGCCGCGTATGATTCCGACATTACATATGCGACCAACAACGAACTCGGGTTCGATTATCTGCGCGACAATATGAAGTACGAGCGCGCGCAAATGGTTCAGCGACCCTTCAATTTCGCAATCGTCGACGAGGTTGACTCGATCCTGGTCGACGAAGCCCGCACGCCGCTGATCATTTCAGGGCCAACCGATGACAAGTCCGAGCTGTATATGCAGGTTCATGCAATTGTGTTGCAACTCGACGAGGCCGATTACGAAAAAGACGAGAAAAGCCGCAATGTTCTGTTGACCGAGGATGGGACCGAAAAGGCAGAGCGCTTACTTGAGGCGGCAGGCTTGCTTCAGGGTTCTAACCTGTACGATTATGAAAACACGCTGGTGGTGCATCATCTCGATCAGGCGCTGAAAGCCAATACGATGTTCAAGCGCGATACCGACTATATCGTCAAGGACGATAAAGTCATCATCATCGACGAGTTTACTGGCCGAATGATGGATGGACGGCGTTGGTCGAATGGGCTTCACCAGGCGGTGGAGGCCAAGGAAGGGGTTAATATCGAACCTGAAAACCAGACGCTGGCCACAATCACATTCCAGAATTACTTCCGCATGTACCCGAAATTGAGCGGAATGACCGGTACTGCCGCGACCGAAGCGGGTGAATTTCATGAGATTTACAAGCTCAACGTCGTGGAAATTCCAACTAATGTGCCCGTCCAGCGCGTCGATGAGGACGACCAGTTTTACAAGAATACGCAAGACAAGTTCGGGGCGATTGCGAAGACAATCAAGGAAGCCAATGACCGCGGCCAGCCAGTACTTGTCGGCACGGTTTCAATCGAAAAATCCGAACTGCTATCTGAATTTCTGGAAAAAGAAGGCGTCGAACACAGCGTGTTGAATGCCCGTTTCCACGAAAGCGAAGCGCACATCGTCGCGCAGGCCGGACGTGTGGGAAGCGTTACCATCGCCACGAACATGGCGGGTCGCGGGACGGATATCCAGTTGGGCGGCAACTATGAATTCCGTCTGGAGGACGAGCTCCGCGACATCGAGGAAGGTCCCGACCGCGATTTGGCAATCGATGCATTGAAAACCGAAATCGCAGCCGAAAAGGCCAAAGTTATCGAGGCTGGCGGATTGTTCGTCCTTGCCACGGAACGCCATGAAAGCCGACGCATCGATAACCAGCTTCGTGGCCGGTCAGGCCGTCAGGGTGATCCTGGATTATCGCGATTCTATCTCTCGCTCGACGATGATTTGTTGAGAATATTCGGTTCCGAAACATTGTTTTCGCGCATGATGAATTCCTCGCTTGAGGATGGCGAGGCGATTGGCGGAAAATGGCTGTCCAAGGCGATCGAAACCGCGCAGAAAAAGGTCGAGGCGCGCAACTACGATATTCGTAAGCAGCTCGTCGAATATGACAACGTCATGAACGACCAGCGCAAGGTCATCTATGAACAGCGCAGCGATATCATGGATGCCGAAGCTGTCGATGACATCATCGAGGACATGCGTAACGACACGGTCAATATGCTGGTCGGCGAGCATTGCCCGGTCGGCACATATCCCGAACAATGGGATGTGGATGGCCTAAAAGCAAAATGTGCCGAAGTCCTTGGGCTTGCCCCTGATATCGATAGCTGGCTGCTTGAGGACGGCCTTGAGCCCGAAATTATCGAAACCCGCGTTGCCGACATGGCGACGGCGAAATTCAACGCCAAGGGCGCGGAGCTTGATAACACCATATGGCGGCAAGTGGAGAAAAGCATATTGCTGCAAACTCTCGATCACCACTGGAAAGAACATCTCTCGACTTTGGACGCGCTGCGGCAGGTTATCTATCTGCGTGCTTACGCGCAGAAGAACCCGATTAACGAATATAAGCAAGAGGCGTTCGGGTTGTTCGAGCGGATGCTCGTCGCCATTCGCGAAGGCGTGACAAAGACTATCGCAACGAATGAATTTCGTGCGGAACAGGAATTTTTGCCACCTGAATTGCCGGAACTTCCGGATTTTCTGACGACACATATCGATCCGTTTACAGGCGACGACGATAGCGACGATATCGATGGCGGTTCTGCTGGGCTCGTGACGACAAGGGCACCGCGCCAGAACCCAGCGCCGTTGGGAGACGATCCTTTTGCGGGTAACGCGGATATCCGCCGGAATGACCCTTGCCCATGTGGTTCGGGGCAAAAATACAAACATTGCCATGGCGCCTACTGAACGGTTTAGGGGAGGGCGCAGATGATCTGGCTGACGGGTCTCTTCGCCCTTGTTGCTTTGGTCTACGCTTCGGTCGGTTTTGGCGGCGGATCGACCTATACGGCGCTGCTTGGATTATGGGGGGTCGATTACCGGCTGATCCCGGTCATTTCGTTGCTGTGCAATATCATTGTTGTGTCGGGTGGCTCCATCCGGTTTGTGCGCGCCGGCCTGGTGAAATGGCCGCAGGTCCTGCCGCTGTTGATGATATCGGCGCCGCTGGCGTTTGTGGGCGGGCTGGTTCCACTCAAGCAATGGCTGTTCCTGATGATCCTGGGCAGCGCTTTGCTGCTGTCTGCCGTTGCCCTGATTGTTCAGCCGGACAAACTGGCCCCGCGCCGTTTATCAAGGCCGGTCCTGCTATCTGTTTCGGCTATGGTCGGGTTGCTGGCGGGGCTGTCGGGTATTGGCGGGGGGATTTTCATGGCGCCGGTGCTGCACCTGATCCGCTGGGATAACGCACGGCGGATCGCGGCTTTCGCGTCGCTTTATATCCTTATCAACTCGATCACCGGGCTTGCCGGCCAAATCATCAAGTCGGGACCCCAGTCACTTGCGTCTCCCGCGTTGGAGTATTGGCCTTTGATGTTGGCAGTGCTGGTGGGCGGGCAGTTGGGCAGCATGCTCGGCATGCGGCTTCTGACTCCGCGCCTTCTTCGGACGCTCACCGCTTTATTGGTTGGTTATGCCGCCATCCGCCTGCTTTGGCAGGGATGGGGCTTGACGTAAAAATGGCTCCCCGGGAGGGATTCGAACCCCCGACCAATTGATTAACAGTCAACTGCTCTACCACTGAGCTACCAGGGAACAGCCCGATTGCGCGGGCAGAGCGCGCCTATAGCAGCGGATTTTCGCTTTTGGCAAGCGCCCTTTGCCGCGTCAGGTAATAAATTGCTCCATTGCGATGCGGTCATCGAGTGCGTGTTCGGGGTCGAACAATAAAGTGAGCGCACGATTGCGGTCGAGCGCAACCTCGACATGCGATATGTCGCGGATTTCGCGCTGGTCGGCAACCGCACTGACCGGACGCTTGCCGGCTTCGAGAATGGCGAGCCTGATGACGTAACGGTCGGGCAGGATCGCGCCTTTCCAGCGCCGGGGCCGGAATGGGCTGATCGGTGTCAGCGCCAGTAACGAGGAATCGAGCGGAAGAATGGGTCCGTTTGCAGATAGATTATATGCGGTGGAACCCGCCGGGGTTGAAACCAATATACCGTCACAAATCAATTCGGGAATAACGGCTCGGCCGTTGACTGAAATTTCCAGCTTCGCTGCTTGCCGCGTTTCACGCAGAAGCGAAACCTCGTTAATGGCAGGAAGGGTGAATGTCTGACCACTGACGGTCGTGATCACTGCGCTCAACGGTCGGACGGAAAAGGATTTGGCCCTGACAAGCCGGTTATGCAGTTCGCTTGCCACCCAGCCATTCATCAAGAAGCCGATGGTACCGCGGTTCATGCCATAAGCCGGGATATCACGGCGATCCTCAAGCAGCTGGTGCAAAACCTGCAGCATGTGACCGTCACCACCAAGGACGATTACGGCTTCGGCCTGGTCCAACGGCACGAATTCATGCTGTTCACGCAACAATGCCTCGGCCTCGCGTGCTTGCGGCGTCGCCGACGAGATTATGGCGAGGCGAGAATATTCGGTCATCCGCCGGTTGCGTTCATGTGTCTCGCCAGCCGCTGGCCCGGTTGAGTCATCTGCGTTTCAAAGTCGTGCCGTTCGGGCTTCAGCCGTAAGGCGCGTTGAAGCAGACCATCGACGGCATCCATCCCTTTTTCCCGCAACGCTTGCCGGAAATCGACGTGCATTTCCGAACCGAGACACATGAAAATCTTGCCATCGGTTGTGAGGCGAAGACGATTGCAGTCGTCGCAAAAATTGTGGCTCATCGGTGTGATCAGGCCAAGCCGCAAACCCAGCGCTTCGGCGTGCCAGTAACGCGCCGGGCCAGCACTGCGAACCGCGAGCGGTTGCAACATATAGGCCTCGCGCAACGGCACGATGAAATCCTCGACCGAGATGTAATGATCCTGTCGATTGGCCACGCCCTCGCCCAATGGCATTGTCTCGATAACCGACAGATCGAAACCGTTTTCCGCGCAATAGATGGCCATGGGCATCAGGCTGGTCTGGTTGACGCCTTTCAGCGCGACCATGTTGATTTTGATGGCGATGCCAAGCTTATGGGCCGCAGTTACCCCTGCCAGGACAGTTTCCAGACTACCGCCCCGGGTTATGTCCTTGAAAACGGTTGGATCAAGACTGTCGATGCTGACATTGATCCTGCGAACGCCCGATTCCGCCAGTACGGGCGCGTATTCGGCCAGCAGGCTGCCATTGGTTGTCAGCGTCAGTTCGTCGAGGCGACCCGAATGGACATGTCCGCCAAGCTCACGGATAAGCACTGCGATATCGCGGCGAACGAGCGGCTCACCTCCGGTCAGCCGAATTTTCCGAATACCATGTGCGATAAAACGGTTCGCCAGCAAAGCGATCTCGCCATAATCCAGTACATCGCGATGAGGCAAAAAACGCTGATTTACCGGCATGCAATAATGGCATCGGAAATTGCACCGGTCAGTGACCGATATCCGCAAATAGTCGATCTTTCGCCCGAAACCATCAATCATTGTGCCTATGTAGGCGGAAACGGCCACCACACAATGCCGAAATGTGCTAAGGAAACGGTTACGAAAGATATGGGCGCTAAAGCGATATGATGCATGAAACACGTACCACATCCCCGGGTTTGAAAGATCAGCGGTCACCGATCATGCGCCGACCCCGCCATGTGCGTGAATGGATGGCAGAATCGCCGGATAAGCCAGTCACGCTGCTGTTGCTCGGCATCAAAGATCTCAAGCAGATTAACGACCGTTTGGGTCGGCCAGCGGGCGATGCGGTAATTCGCCGGGTTGGCCAGCAAATAAAGGCTTTTGCAGAACAGCAGCTTGCACCCATCGAGTTGATGGCGCGGCTGCCGGGCCGTGAATATCTTTTGGTGGTGGAAGGCAATGCTGGCGGCAAACAGCTTGAAATGGCGGCCCATAAACTGCTGGAGATGGTATCGGTGGACTTGGGCGTGGGCGGAGCGCCGCTTCACATCAATGCGCGCGTTGGCATTGCGCTGTCGCTGCCGGGCGAAGATCGAACGACGGTCATCGCGCGCGGGACCGAAGCTCTGGCCAAGGCCTATGGGCGAAAGGGCAGGCGCTTTGTTGTTGCCGATTCCCGATGGCTACACAAAACGGAATCGACTGACTTACTCGACGCTGCGACCCGCTATGCCGTGGCGAACCGGCAGATATCGATCATGCTGCAACCGCAATTCGAGGTTTCGACCGGACGACTTGTGGGGGCCGAGGCGCTCACCCGGCTTGACGATCCCGTCCTTGGCCATATCAGCGCGGGCGATTTGTTCGCGGCGGCAGACCGGTGCGACTTGCGGGAGGAACTATCCCGTTTAATCCAGGAGCATGCAATCGCGCTTGCGTCTCGCTGGCCTGCGGCGCTTGGCGATCTGCGCCTGGCGGTCAACATGGGCGCAGAGGAATTGACCGATGGCTATGGACCAAATCTACTTGAACTGCTCACCCGCCATGGTTTTGCGGCAGGTCGGCTGACGTTGGAGTTGACGGAAGAAAGCCTGGTTCGAGACTTGAGTCTCGCCGCTGCCCAGCTTCAGCTTTTGCGGACAAGCGGTGTCAGCATAGCGGTCGATGACTTTGGCACAGGATACTCCAGCCTGGCCTATCTCAAAGCGCTTCCGCTCGATTATCTGAAAATCGATAAGGGCATGACGCCGGACATATTGGGCACGGGCAAGGATCGTGTCGTGCTACGCGCTGTCATCGCCATGGCAAAGGCGCTGGGGCTCGCGATTATCGCCGAGGGGGTCGAAAAATCGGAGGAGCTGGAGATGCTGAAGGCTGAGGGATGCGATTATTTCCAGGGCTATCTACGGGCGCCACCGTTGACGCCGGTGGAGTTTGAAAAATTTGCGCTCCGTGCCAACTAGATACCGACCCTAGGCCGCTTTTCGCGCCAGATTGGCCAGACCTTTCGATAGCTGAAGGCAGCCGCTGAGCCGCGCGGCGGGATCGCCCCAGACGCGGTTGATCACCAATTTGCTATCGGGCCGCAATTTGGCAGTCTCGCCCAATTTCGCGACATAGGCCAGCAAGCCCGGTACATTCGGCGGCAAATCGTCACGAAAGCTGACCAGCGTTCCGCGCGCACCGACTTCGATTTTTGCGACCTGTGCAATCAAGGCGTTCTGCTTGATCTGAATCAGTTTCAGCAGGTTCTGCGTCGGTTCCGGTATCGCGCCAAAACGGTCGGTCATTTCGGCGGCAAATCCTTCGACATCCTGCCCTTCGTCCAGCTCGTTCAGGCGCCGGTACAGCGCCATCCGCACGGACAGGTCGGGAACATAATCGTCTGGAATCAGGATGGGCGCGTCGATCGTGATCTGCGGGCTGAAACTGCCGCGCGGTTTCGCGAGACCCTGGGCACCGGCACGCGCCTCCAGAATAGCTTCTTCGAGCATGGACTGGTACAATTCAAAGCCGACTTCCTTGATGTGACCAGATTGCTCGTCGCCGACAAGGTTCCCGGCGCCGCGAATATCGAGGTCATGGCTGGCAAGCTGGAACCCTGCGCCAAGGCTGTCGAGATCGCCCAGCACCTTCAGCCGCTTTTCCGCAGTTTCGGTCAGCGCCCGGTTTTCTTCGTGCGTCAGATAGGCATATGCGCGGGTTTTCGATCGACCGACCCTTCCGCGCAGCTGGTATAATTGCGCCAGTCCGAAACGGTCGGCGCGGTGAATGATCAGCGTGTTGGCGCTTGGGATATCCAGACCGCTTTCGACGATGGTGGTCGATAGCAGGACGTCATATCGCTTTTCGTAAAAGGCGCTCATCCGCTCCTCAACCTGAGTGGCGGACATCTGGCCGTGGGCGGTGACACATTTGACCTCGGGCACTTCTGTTCGCAGATATTCCTCAATCTCGGTCAGATCGACAATGCGGGGTACCACAAAAAAGCTTTGTCCGCCGCGATAATGTTCGCGCAGCAAAGCCTCTCGCAATACTACGGGGTCCCAAGGCATGACGTAAGTGCGTACCGCGAGACGATCGACGGGTGGTGTCTGGATGACGGACAAATCCCGCAAGCCTGACATCGCCATCTGCAAGGTGCGCGGAATGGGCGTTGCGGTTAGCGTCAGCATGTGGACATCGGTTTTTAGAGCCTTCAACTGCTCCTTGTGATTCACGCCAAAACGCTGTTCCTCATCGACAATGACTAGTCCAAGCCGCTTGAATTGCAGGGATTTAGCAAGGACGGCATGCGTACCGATGACGATATCGATGGTTCCGTCGGCTAGCCCCTCGCGTGTCGCAGTCGCCTCGGCGGTCGGTACAAGCCTTGATAATCGCCCAAGCTTCAATGGCAGATCACGGAAACGGTCGAGGAAGTTCGTATAATGCTGCCGTGCCAGCAACGTCGTCGGCGCGATCACGGCCACCTGAAGCCCGGCCATCGCTGCTGCGAAAGCCGCGCGCATCGCAACTTCGGTTTTGCCGAACCCGACATCACCACATACCAGCCGGTCCATGGGCTTGCCTGCGGACAAATCTTCCAGAACCTCTTCGATGACGCGCAACTGATCTTCTGTTTCCTCATAAGGAAACCGGTCGACAAAACCTGCGTAAGCCTGATCGTCGACCTCGATTACTGTTCCTGCGCGCAGCGCTCGCTCGGCTGCTGTTTTCAAAAGATCGTGCGCGATGGCGCGGATACGTTCTTTCAGCTTCGACTTGCGTCGTTGCCACGCCTCGCCGCCGAGTTTGTCGAGGCCAACGGTTTCGCTGTCCGACCCATATCGCGACAACACGTCGATATTCTCGACCGGAACGTATAATTTATCGCCGCCTGAATAGCTTAAAGCCACGCAATCGTGCGGGCTATTGCCGACAGGGATCGAGATCAACCCCTCATATCGCCCGATGCCATGGTCTTGATGAACCACCAAATCTCCCGGCGTAAGCGCGGCGAGTTCGGCCAGAAACGCATCGGCAGATTTTTTCCGCTTCTGCCTGCGGACCAGCCGGTCCCCAAGCATATCCTGCTCGCTGATGAGCGCGACGTCGGGCGTCGTAAAGCCATGTTCGATCGGCAATATCACCATCGCCGCGCGGCCATTGGTCGCCCCCAATGCGTGCTGCCAACTGTCGGCATCGACTAACGTGGGCGCGCCATGATCGGCAAGCAACCCCTTTAGCCGGTCCCGCGCACCGGCGGAGTAACTGGCGATGATGGCTTTATGCCCGCTCTGCAACACCGCCTTCAGATGCGCTGATACGGCTTCATACACATTTGATTTTTGCGTTCGTTCAGGCGCAAAATCTCGCGCCGAACCAATCCCGAAATCGATAATGTGAGCCGAGTCGGGCTGTGCAAAAGGCGTCAGCACATGCGCGGCATTTACCGCTAGCGTCTGTTCAAGCTCGTCGCCTGACAGATACAGCATGTCAGGCGGCAATGGACGATAGCTACCCGCCTCTGCCACCTGCGCTTTGACGCGATTGTCGTAATAATCGCTGATGGCATCAAGCCTGGATTGCCCGGCAGAGACTGCTGCGGCGTCGCGGATAACCAATGTTCCTTCGCCGACATGGTCGAAGATCGTGGCCATTCTATCCTCGAACAACGGCAACCAGTGATCCATGCCGGACAACCGCCGACCTTCGGACACGGCCTGGTACAAAGGATCGCCGGTTGCGGTCACGCCGAATCGTTCACGATAGCCGACGCGGAACCGCTTTATCGCGTCTTCGTCCATCAGCGCCTCGACCGCTGGCAGTATGTCGAAATGGTCCACGCGGTCGATGCTGCGTTGATCGGCAGGGTCGAAGCGGCGAATGCTTTCAATTTCGTCGCCAAAGAAATCCAGCCGTAACCCAAATTCGCTCCCTGCCGGAAAAAGATCGACGATGCTGCCACGAATGGCGAATTCTCCCGCTTCGGCTACGGTGTCGACACGGAAATAGCCATTCGATTGTAACAGCGACGCCAGTCGCTCACGGCTGATCTCGCGCCCGGCTGTTAGCCGTTCGCCGGTCTGCCGGATACGAAATGGCGTTACATATTTTTGAATAACAGCGCCGATAGTGGTCAGAACCAGCTGCTTTTTGTTGGCTGGCTGCTGCAACGCTTGCAGGGTCGCCATGCGCTGTGACGTTACCGCAACCGACGGCGACGCCCGGTCATATGGCAGGCAGTCCCACGCAGGCAGCTGTAATATCTCCAGTTCCGGGGCAAAAAACGGCACTGCGTCGGCGACGGCCCGCATCGCCGCATCATCCGGTGCGATGAACAGCGCGCGGCCCTTGGCGGCGCGAGTCAAATCCGCCAGCAGCAATGGCGTAAAGCCCGGCGGCACCGACGCAAGCGTCAGGCCGTCACGGCTCTTGATGATACGCTGCAGATCAATCATGAGGACCGGGTGTTTAACCCTTCTGGCAATGTAATGAAGTCCAGCCGTTTCAGCGCATCCATCATCGTTCCGGCAAACGCGGCATCCGGCTGCGACGTTCCCAGCGCCCACGCCATGATATCGACATCCTGCTCCTCAAGCAGACGTTCGAACCAGGCGTAATCGGCAGCATTCCAGTTGGCCGAATACTGATCGAAAAATCCGCCGATCATGGCATCCGCCTCACGCGTGCCACGGTGGTGTGCGCGATAATGTAATTTGCGGCGATACGGGTCGACGTCCATGCCGGCTCGTCCTTTAAGCTTGTGGTTTCAGTTGATTTGCGGGTTATAAGCGGCCCTAGTCATGCGCCCCGATATACTCAATCCGTTATTTGCAGAAGTCCGAAGTCTGAAAGGCGTCGGCCCCGGTCTGGCGAAACCATTGGAGCGCCTCGGTCTGGATCGCGTCAAGGACGTCGCATATCATTTCCCGGCAAGCTGGACGTACCGCAAAGCTGTCACGCGCCTTGATGTTGCCGATGTTGGCGAAAATATTATCATCCACCTTACGATGATGGATCAACGTAGCAGCGGCAGCGCCCGCGCACCATTGCGGATTTACGCAGCAGATGCAGAAGGCAATTACATCACGTTGACGTTCTTTGGTCGCAACGGCGGATGGGCGCGCAAGCAATTGCCGATTGGCGAAACACGGGTGATATCGGGCAAGCTCGATCGCTATGGTGACGAACTTCAAATGGTTCATCCGGATCACATCGTCCCGGTCGGCGAGGCAGGCGGTCCGGGACTGGCAGAGCCTGTCTACCCGCTTTCGGAAGGATTGACGAACAAGCGGACGGGGCAGCTGATATTGTCGGCGTTGGAACAGGTATCGACCCTACCCGAATGGATTGAACCAAGCCTGTTATTAGCGCGGGGATGGAGGCCCTGGAACGAATCACTTCATAGCGTCCACCGCAAGGAAGATAGTGCAGCGCGCGATCGGCTGGCTTATGATGAGCTTTTCAGCAACCAGCTGGCGATGCGCCTGATCCGCGCGGCAATGGACAAGCGATCGGCTGTGCCAATCTGCGGCGACGGAAGTTTGGTAAATTTGCTCAGGCTTCCCTTTGCGCTAACCGACGCACAGCGACGCACGATATCCGAAATCGAAGGCGATCTGGCGCAACCCAGGCCGATGTTACGACTGCTTCAGGGAGATGTCGGCGCCGGCAAAACGATGGTTGCGGTCATGACACTCCTGCGCGCCGTCGAATTGGGAATGCAGGGTGCTATGCTTGCCCCTACCGAAATACTTGCGCGTCAGCATTATGCGAGTTTGCAAAAGCTTCTCGCAGGCATGCCAGTCAACATCGCGATCCTGACCGGGCGTGACAAGGGCAAGCTGCGCGAGGCAACGTTAATGGGGCTTGCCGACGGTTCGATCCATATCCTCGTTGGTACCCACGCCATTTTTCAGGAGGCCGTAAGCTACAAGTCACTGGCCGTGGCAGTGATCGACGAGCAGCATCGCTTCGGCGTTTCGCAGCGGCTGATGCTGTCACGAAAGGGCAGGGGCGTGCCCCATTTGCTGGTGATGACGGCCACGCCGATCCCGCGCAGCCTGGCCCTTGCGGCATATGGCGAAATGGATAGTTCGATCCTCGACGAGCTGCCACCCGGGCGAACGCCTGTCGAGACACGAGTCATTTCGCAGGAACGCCTGCCGGAGATTGTCGACGGCGTCGCGCGGCATCTTGCCGCTGGCAAACAGGCGTTTTGGGTATGCCCGCTCGTAGAGGAAAGCGAGACGAGCGATCTGGCTGCCGCAGAGCAACGAGCCGAGCAATTGCGATTGCGTTTTGGTGAGCAAGTGGCAGTCGTGCACGGACGAATGCGGGGGCCTGAAAAAGACGCCGTAATGGAGCGATTTGTTGCTGGCGACACGCGGCTGTTGGTGGCGACAACCGTGATCGAGGTAGGCGTCGATGTGCCCAACGCCAGCCTTATGATTATTGAGGCCGCAGATCGCTTTGGTCTGGCACAGCTTCATCAGTTGCGCGGCAGGGTAGGGCGCGGCTCTGAAAAGTCGGTGTGCCTGCTGGTGCGATCCACACATATCGGCGAAACAGCGCGGGCGCGGCTGGCGTTGATGCGCGAGACAAATGACGGATTCCGTATTGCCGAGGAAGATTTGAAACTGCGCGGTGCAGGCGAAATGTTAGGGATGCGCCAGTCCGGCGAAAGCCCGTTTCGCGTCGCAACGCCAGAACAGGTTCGCGAACTTATCGGCGTTGCTGCTGACGATGCGCGATTGTTGCTTGAACGGGACGGCGGTCTGGACGGCCCACGTGGACAGGCCGCGCGTATCGCTCTTTATCTGTTTGAACGCGACGTCGGAGTCGCAACGCTTCGCGGCGGTTAACGCAGTTTCGGACTGATGTGTTCGAGGAGCCCAAGAAAATCAGGCAGCCGGACAACCCGTTCGAACTGAAATCCCGCGCGGCTCTCGACGGTCCAGATGACCAAAGCTTCGATTCTACCAATGACAGGCAAGCGAAGCTCAACCCGGTCACCGCGCTCAAACCCCGGATTATTGTCGATCATAAAGCCATGTGCTGAAACGTTGACGATCTGGATCGTCTGGTCACCGTGCAGTTTGCTTTCGGCAATAACCTTATAGTCGGCACGGTGACGTGCGGCCCGTCGTAAATCCATATCGGTGTTCGGAGCGACTTGCGCCATATTTTGCGACCCCATTGCGCTTATTGCCTGAAAGGGCGTTATGCACACAAGTTACAAATAATTGGTAAAGTTGACCTGCAGAAACATTTACCGGATATTGAGCCTAACTAAAGCTCACTAATCCATGCTTTTTCTTGCCTGCCGACACTTTGACGGGCATCGGTTGAGACCGAATAACCGCGTTTTCGTCAGTAATGGCCTGCCCATCGACGCGCGCGCCTCCGCCTTCGATCATTCGCCGCGCTTCTTTTTTCGAGGCGACAAAGCCCAGCATGATAAGCGCATCGACAACAGAAATATCCGCAGAAATGGCTGCGATCGGCAGGTCGTCGCCGGCACTGCCCTCTTCAAATGTTTTTCGCGCAGTCTCTGCAGCCAATAAAGCCGCATCCCGACCACGGCACATTTCAGTCGCAGCGTTGGCAAGCGCGATCTTGGCAATATTGATTTCCGAGCCCGATAGCGATTCAAGGCGCACAATCTCTTCCAGCGGAAGATCCGTAAATAGCCGCATAAACCTTCCGACATCGCGATCGTCGGTGTTGCGCCAAAACTGCCAGTAATCATAGGCCGGCAACTGATCTTCGTGAAGCCACACCGCGCCTGATACAGTCTTGCCCATTTTTCCGCCATCAGCGGTGGTAATCAGCGGCGTGGTCACGCCAAAAACTTCGGTCCCATCCATCCGGCGGGCAAGCTCGATGCCGTTTACGATATTGCCCCACTGATCGGATCCACCCATTTGCAGTCGGCAGCCCGCGCGGCGTGACAATTCCATGAAGTCATAAGCTTGCAAAATCATGTAGTTGAATTCAAGAAAAGACAATGATTGTTCGCGGTCGAGACGCAATTTGACCGAGTCGAAACTGAGCATCCGGTTGATCGAGAAATGTTGCCCGACCTCGCGAAGAAATGGGATATATTCCAGCGCGTCGAGCCAATCGCTGTTGTCCAGCATGACCGCATCGGTCGGGCCATCGCCGAATGTCAGAAAGCGTTCGAAAATCCGCTTTATCGAAGCAATATTATCGCCGATCACATCGCCCGTCAGCATTTTGCGCGCTTCATCCTTGAAGCTCGGGTCGCCAATCTTGCTTGTGCCGCCGCCCATCAGAACGATGGGTTTGTGACCGCTTTGCTGAAGCCGCCGCAGCAACATGATTTGTACCAGACTGCCGACATGAAGCGATGGCGCCGTGGCGTCAAAACCGATATAGCCTGGCACAACCTCTTTCGACGCCAGTTTGTCGAGTGCCGCTGCATCGGTTGCCTGGTGAATATAGTCCCGCTCATCGAGCAGTCGGAGGAGATCGGATTGGTAAGCAGTCATGATGCGGCTGCGCGTAGCAGGAGTTTGCCGATTGGCCAATAATTCAGTACGCGACGCGCATCTGATCTGTCATCCCGCAACGCCGCCGTTCATGGCCGACCACATCGACGCGTCGGTCGAATATCTGTCCGAGGGACGGATGTCGGTGCGGTTCGAGCTGCATTGCGATACCGAAACGCTGATGTTGCCCGAAATCGACGAGCCTGCGCGCCGCGACCGGCTTTGGCAAACTACCTGTTTCGAACTTTTCATCGTTCGTCCGGATGGCGAGCCCTATCTGGAGTATAATTTTTCGCCTTCGACCGAATGGGCGGTCTACCGCTTTTCCGGATATCGCCTTGGAATGGCCGAGGAGCTGGTGTTCCGGCCAGACATAACATGCGACTTCAGCGAGCGGCATTTCGGCCTGAACGCCCATTTCAATTTACCCGATCAATGGCGAGATGAGAGGCTAGCGGTCGGTTTGGCTGCGGTGGTTGAAGAAAGCGATGGAACGAAATCCTACTGGGCGCTTGCTCATCCTGCGACCAAGCCCGATTTCCATCATAGGGATTGCTTTGCGATTGAAGTCGAGGCACCACGCGCGGCATGAAATTCGGGATCGATCGCCTGCTTACGGAGCCGGAACTGCGTCAAAGGCTGGCGGGCAAACGCGTGGCATTGTTGGCGCATCCGGCATCCGTTACGTCGGATCTGACGCATTCGCTTGATGCACTCGCTGCCTTGGGCGAACTTAACATTACGGCTGCATTCGGACCGCAGCATGGTCTACGCGGTGACAAGCAGGATAATATGATGGAGTCGCCCGACTTCACCGATCCTGTCCATAACATTCCGGTATTCAGCCTTTATGGCGAAGTGCGCCGTCCATCCAGTCAGTCGATGGGCACGTTCGACGTCATCCTGATCGACATGCAGGATTTAGGCTGCCGCATTTATACGTTTATCACGACGTTGCTATATATGCTGCAGGCGGCGGCGGACCATAAAAAAACAGTAATTGTGCTGGATCGCCCTAATCCTGCGGGGCGGCCGGTTGAAGGGCTAACGCTCTTGCCTGGATGGGAGAGTTTCGTTGGCGCGGGGCCGATTCCCATGCGCCACGGCTTGACCTTGGGTGAGCTTGGGCAGTGGTTTATCGAATATTATCGGATTGATGTAGATTATCAGGTAATCGCCATGGACAGCTATGACCCCGATGCGGCACCAGGCTTTGGGTGGCCATCCGACCGGATCTGGATTAACCCCAGCCCCAATGCGCCTAATATCAACATGGCGCGCGCATATGCCGGAACAGTGATGCTAGAAGGCACGACCCTGTCGGAGGGCAGGGGCACGACCAGGCCGCTTGAAATATTCGGCGCTCCCGACATCGACGCCCGCGATGTAATCAAAGAAATGCAGCGGTTTGCGCCGCAATGGTTGAACGGCTGCGCGGTACGTGAAATCTGGTTCGAACCGACGTTTCACAAACATGTGCACGCGCTTTGCCACGGCGTGCATATTCATGCCGAGGGCGGATGTTATAATCATCAGCAGTTTCGGCCGTGGCGGATTCAAGCCCTTGCTTTCAAAGCGATACGGTCGCTCTATCCATATTATCTGTTGTGGCGTGATTTTCCGTATGAATATGAGCTCGGCAAGCTTGCAATTGATGTCATCAACGGTGGCACGACACTTCGGGAATGGGTCGACGACCCTGCTGCAACTGCGGACGATCTTGACGTATTGACGTCACTCGATGAGGCGAAATGGATCGAGGAACGGCAGAAACACCTGCTTTACTAACGCTTAGTGCCCGTGCTTGCGGCCAAGTTCCCGCATCGCATCGTCAAGCCCTTCGAGCGTAAGTGGGTACATCCGGTCATTCATCAATTCCTTGATGATCCTGGTTGACTGCGAATAGCTCCATTGTTTTTCAGGGACCGGATTTAACCAGACCGACGCCGGATAGGTATTGGTGATCCGGTGCATCCACACCGCGCCAGATTCCTCGTTGAAATGCTCTACCGAACCACCTGGATGCGTGATTTCATATGGGCTCATCGACGCATCGCCGACCATGACTACTTTGTAGTCATGCGGGAATTTGTGAAGGACATCCCACATCGCCGTCCGCTCGCTGAACCGCCGTTTGTTGTCCTTCCACACGCCCTCATACGGACAGTTGTGAAAGTAGAAAAATTCCAGATTTTTGAACTCACTGGTGGCAGCACTGAATAACTCTTCGCAAAGCTTTATGAAGGGATCCATCGACCCCCCGACATCGAGCATCAACAGGACCTTGATAGCATTGCGCCGTTCGGGCCGCATGTGGATGTCGAGCCAGCCCTGACGCGCTGTCCCGTTGATCGTGGCGTCGATGTCGAGTTCGTCGACCGCACCGTCACGTGCGAATTTTCTAAGCCGCCGCATGGCAATCTTGATGTTGCGGGTACCAAGCTCGCGTGTGTGGTCCAAATTCTGGAACTCTCGCTTCTCCCAGACTTTAACTGCACGTTTGTGCTTTGATTCGCCACCGATGCGAACGCCTTCGGGGTTATAACCGGAATTGCCGTAAGGTGATGTACCCCCGGTGCCGATCCATTTGCTACCGCCCTGATGACGCTTTTCCTGCTCTTCAAGCCGCTTTTTCAGCGTCTCCATCAGTTCGTCCCAACTGCCCAGTTTTTCAATGCTCGCCATTTCGTCAGGCGACAGATATTTTTCCGCAATCGCCTTCAACCAATCGGATGGCACATCGACTGGCTTCTGACCGTAATCGGTAAAAATCCCCTTGAATACCTTGCCAAACACCTGATCGAACCGGTCAAGAAGTGCTTCGTCCTTTACCAGCGTTGTCCGCGCGAGATAGTAAAACTCCTCCGGGCTTTGGTCGATTACGTCAGCATCGAGCGCAGCCAGCAAAGCCAGGTGCTCTTTCAACGATGCCGAAATTCCGGCGGTTCGCAATTCTTCCATGAATGAGAAAAACATCGGCGGCCTCAACAGTTAATTGCCCGGTTAAGCGTTTGCAGCGTCATCAAGCGCTCGTCAACAGCGCGGTGATTAACGGTGCGATAACCATCGTGATTTACAAAGGCGCACATCAAAAACTCAAAAGGTTGCCTTTCCGATGAAAATGGAAAAAATCGAAACTCAGGAAAACCGCTGGATTCGCGAAACCGCGCGCATATGTGGCGATGTTACCGTTGGATGTGCAGAGGCGGCGGGCGTTCTTGACAAGGCGCTGGCGTCGGCGGACTGGCTCAAAGCGCAGCATGGCGAGCTAACCGAAATCACGCTAAAGCTGGATTGCGACATTGCCGAGGTGACGCAAGCGACGTCTGAGGCCCGATCACTAGCCGAAACTGCTGTCACTAAATTGATGAGCGGCACCGAAACGGTCGAGCTTTCATTGGCGAGCTTTGCCAATCTCGTCACGCTCATCGGCAGTTTGGGCACGCACATAACGGGTTTTGCATCCGCCATGGAGCAAGTGAAGCGGGTTTCGCAATCGATCGATTCCATAGCGCGTACAACCAACATGTTGGCATTGAACGCCGCGATAGAGGCCGAAAAGGCCGGCGCTGCCGGGCAAACATTTGCTGTGGTCGCCAGCGAGGTCAAGAAGCTCGCGCTGGATACGCGCCGGGCTGCCGTTGAAATCACTGGCACCGTCAACTCGCTTTCAAACGAGGCCGCAAAGTTTGTCGGACAAATCGAAGATGGAATAGCAACAAGTGGGGCGGCGCAACGTCAGTTTGCCAGTCTGCAGCACCTTATCAGCAGCGTCAGCGACGTAGTGGGGCAGGTGGGTGAGCATAATCGTGAAATTGCGGACAGTACTGCTCAGATTCATGAAGGTCTGGTCGGGTCACAAAAGGTCCGCGATGCGGTGGCCGATGCCAATGGCGAAATGTTCGGCGTCGTTGCCAGCGCCCACAAACAAATCACCGACCTGGAGGCGCAGGCGAACCTGATGTTCGACCATATCGTGCACAGCGGATTGTCAGAAACCGATACGCAATTTGTCACTCTGGCGCAAAATGAAGCAAAAAAGTTGATCGCGCATACCGAAGCCGCGATCGCCAACGGATCTCTTGACCTGGATGCGCTGATGGATACCGACCTCAAGCCTGTTCCCGGGAGCAACCCGCCACGTTTCACTTCAAAACTGACACATTGGGCCCAACGCAACTGGCAACCCATTCTGGAGTCAGTGAGGGAGGCAAATCCGGATTCTATCCTGTCAGTCGTGTGTACCAGCAAACAAGGCTTTCTGCCGATCCATCTCATGGAATTTTCATGCGCCCCGACTGGCGATATAGCCCATGACACACGATATTGTAGGAACGGGCGTGTAATACTGGACGGCGTGGACCTAATCGCAAAGGCAAGCGAGCAGGACTATATGATGGCGGTCTACCGTCACGAAGGTGATGGAAAAACCTACAATATCGTTCGCAACGTCTATGTACCCATCCGCGTCAATGGTCAGCGTTGGGGGGATTTCGAACTCGCTTACGTCGTCTAGAGTCTTGACCCTAGTTGCCTTGTCGTCTTGCCATGAAAGCAAGCCGTTCGAACAGCATGACGTCCTGTTCGTTTTTCAGCAAGGCACCGTGAAGCGGCGGGATTGCCTTGGTTGGATCGCGTGACTGCAGGACGTCCAGTGGCATATCTTCGTGCAGCAGCAACTTGAGCCAATCCAGCAGTTCGCTGGTGCTGGGTTTCTTTTTGAGGCCCGGCACATCGCGCACCTCATAAAAAATATCCATTGCCTTTGACACCAGTATTTTCTGGATACCGGGGAAATGGACATCGATGATAGCTTGCATCGTGTCGCGGTCGGGAAATTTTATGTAGTGGAAAAAGCATCGCCGCAAAAAGGCGTCGGGAAGTTCTTTTTCGTTGTTAGAAGTAATGATAACGATTGGCCGGTCGACGGCCTTGATCGTTTCGTGCGTTTCGTAAACGTAGAATTCCATCCGATCGAGTTCCTGCAACAGGTCGTTAGGAAACTCGATGTCGGCTTTATCGATTTCATCGATCAGCAACACGGGCAGGACAGGGGCGGTAAACGCCTCCCACAGCTTGCCCTTTTTGATGTAATTTTTAATGTCATGGACGCGTTCATCGCCGAGCTGACTGTCACGAAGCCTGGCAACGGCGTCATATTCATACAGCCCCTGATGGGCCTTAGTGGTGGATTTGATATTCCACTCGATCAGCGGCGCGCCCATTGCGGTCGCAATCTCCTGCGCCAGCACGGTTTTGCCCGTGCCTGGCTCCCCCTTCACCAGCAGTGGCCGGCGCAGCTTCGTTGCTGCATTTACGGCAACCTTCAGATCATCCGTGGCGACATAATTGTCGGTACCTTCAAAACGCATTGCACATCCCGTTTGTTAATCGAACGGTTAATTCGTTAAGTGCGCCCGGTGCGAGATGCAATATAATAGTTTTGGAACGACGGCGGCCTCAGCTCGCGAGCATTTCGGCGTGACGTGCCACGATAAGATGCCAAAGTCCGCGTTGCTGGGCCAGAAACTGCTGCGCCCCGAACCCCATGGCGCGGCGATAGCCTTCGTTGGCGTCAAGTCGGTTGACGAGCATAATGCATTCTTGAACCGACGGCAGCGTGATCGGCGATGTTTCAAGGCCAATGTGAAGCGCGACGCAGTCCAGCAAAGCGCGGGTTTGGTGCCAATCCACGACAAAAGCGATCGCGGCGCCCGCAGGACACCCCTTTCGATCCGAGGTTGCCAGCATTTCAAAATTCTTTGACTGGCTTTCTATCAGTGCAGTAATTTTGTCCTGCCCGGTCAACCTGCGAATTGGCCCCGCAGTCACCGTCAATATATTGAGGAAATTTCGTTCGGCCGCAATTCCATCGATGGATCGCACGAGCCATTTGCGGGCATTGTCATCCACGATCTTGTGGCTTGCGTGGTCGACAATTCCCGGATGTCGGCCATGAGATATGTTCATGAAATGCGCGATATCGGCCAATAGTGCAGCTCGCGCCGTCTTTGCCGGAGACCGCAGATCCGGTCGCTGACCGCCATTGCTCAGAAACGTCATGAGCGGAGCAACGACGGGCAGGCTGCCATCGGACATTATTCCGCGCACCAAGGACTCGCCGAATGCGCTATCCTGTTGCGGCCGCGCCAGATTATCCATTGCTGTCTCCGCTGTTGGTCCCTGTTCCCATGCCAGGACGCTTAGCGATGATGATTTAGCAAAAAGTCTTAAAAATCTGGTTTACAACAGGAAAACTTTTGCCC
>JANOPT010000008.1:0-1531 GCA_031421975.1 Sphingomonadales bacterium
TCGGGCAAGATGCGTGTCGGTTACTTCACGCAATATCAGGTCGAGGAACTCGACGGCAAGGATTCGCCGCTTGAACATATGGGCCGCCTGATGAAGGGCGCGACTCCCGGCGCGGTGCGCGCTCAGCTTGGACGCTTCGGCTTTTCGGGCGCAAAGGCAACGACGCTGGTGGGCAAGCTGTCGGGCGGCGAACGCGCGCGGCTGGCGCTGGCGCTGATTACCCGCGACGCGCCGCACTTGCTGATCCTTGATGAGCCCACGAACCACCTCGACGTCGATGCGCGCGAGGCGTTGGTGCAGGCGCTCAACGACTATGAGGGCGCAGTGGTGTTGGTCAGCCATGACCGGCATATGCTCGAACTAACCGCCGACCGGCTGGTGCTCGTCGATAACGGCACCGCGAGCGAATATCAGGGCAGCATCGACGATTACACCGACATGATTCTGGGCAAGTCACCGGCCAAGGAGAAGATGTCGAAGGCCGACCGCAAGGAAGACAAAAAGGCGCAAGCCGCCGCGCGCGAGGCGCAGGCCAGACTGAAACGCGAAGTCAGCGACGCCGAGGCGGATCTGGCCAAGCTCGAAGTCGTGCTGTCCGCCATCGACAAGGCGATGTTCGACCCCGCGTCGGCGGCGAACGAGTATAAGGGCCTGACGATGGGTGAGCTATCGCAACGGCGGGGCAAGATTATCGCGGCGCAGGCCGTTGCAGAGGCGAAATGGGTCAGCGCGAGCGAAGCTTTAGAAAAAGCGGGTTAACGCTTCAGCGTCCGCAGGCGTTCGGGCAGCTGTTCCATTATCGCGCGGCGTTCGTCATCGCTTGCCGACAGCCAGCCGGCAATTTCGTTCATCGACCGTCCGCAGCCGATGCAAAATTGCCCTGTGCTGTCGACATCGCAGACGTCGATGCACGGTGACGCAATCTCGGTCAGCTTGGTCAAAATATCACTCTTGCCAGCGTAAGCCACGTCACGCCTGTACTTCTGGCTCCGGACCACCGAATGGCCGGTTCAACTGGACAATCTTTAGGTTCAGGATTGCCGCAAAGCTGACCCAAGTAAAATAGGGCACAATCAACCAACTGGCCAGTGCGGACAAAGGTCGCAGGAAAATCAGCATCATCAGCACCGATATCCACAAAAACACGACCTCGATCAGCGCCCAGTCAGGCCGTTTGACCGTAAAGAACAATGGCGACCACAAAAAGTGGCACACGAAATTCACGGCATAAAGGATGATAACAGAGTTGCGCCCCGCATCGTCGGCCCCGCCCTCCCAAGCCAGCACAGCCGCCCAGGCAGCCGCGCCCAGTATCAGTGTCCACGCTGGCCCGAACAGCCAGTCGGGCGGCTGCCAGCTAGGCTTTTTGAGATTGCGATACCATTCCCCGATTTTGGTCAACGCGCCGCCAGCGCCGCCAAGAAGGACTGCCCATGCGATGGCGGCGATGATATGGGTTTCAGGCATCATCCGCCTATGGACGCGGCCACTTCCCTGCACAACAGGCGATTGACCGGCAGCGCGCGCCGTG
>JANOPT010000009.1:0-11533 GCA_031421975.1 Sphingomonadales bacterium
CATCGCAAGATGGGTGGGGCTTCGCGGTGGTGGCTGCATCATAGTTTGAAATCACTGGATGCGGATTTGCGGAAGCTGGGGTCGCGATTGACATTACGGCAGGGTAAGTCGGATCATGTTCTCGCGAGGCTTGCCAAGGAAACTCGCGCGTCGGCGGTCTTTTGCATCCGCCATTACGAACCGTGGTGGCGCAATGCCGAGAAGGCGGTGGCGAAAGAGCTGCCAACGGGCTGCGAGCTTGTCTGCCATGACGGCAATTACCTACTACCTGCGGGAAGCGTGACTACAGGCAGCGGCGGGCAGTATAAAATCTACACGCCGTTCATGCGTGCGTTGTGGCAGCATATGCCGCCACATCAGCCGCTTCCCGCGCCAACGAAAATTACTGCACCAGATGCTTGGCCGGAAAGCGACATGCTATCTGATTGGAACTTGCTGCCAGCCAAGCCTGATTGGGCTGGCGGTATGACGGATATGTGGTCACCCGGCGAAGCTGGAGCGCACACGCGGCTTGACGCGTTTGCCGACAAGGCAAAGTTTTACGACGAGAAGCGCAATCTGCCATCGGTCGCGGGCTCTTCGTTCCTATCGCCGCATTTACACTTCGGCGAGATTTCGCCCGCAACCTGCTGGCATGCGACGATGAAGGCTGGCGGGTCAGCGGAAGTGTTTCTGAAGGAACTCGTGTGGCGGGATTATGCACAGAATGTGATTTGCCAGTTTCCCGATTATGGCGGCAAGAACGCGCGTGATGCGTTCGACAAACTGCCTTGGCGAAGCGGAAAGGAGGCGGACGCCGATCTGCGCGCATGGCAAAAGGGTCAGACCGGTTATCCGATCGTCGACGCCGGAATGCGGCAATTATGGGCTACCGGATGGATGCATAACCGGGTCCGAATGATCGCGGCGTCGTTTCTTATCAAGCATCTGCTGATTGACTGGCGGGAGGGCGAGCAGTGGTTCTGGGACACGCTGGTCGATGCGGATTATGGTTCGAACAGCGTCAACTGGCAGTGGACCGCAGGCACCGGAGTGGACAGCAACATGTTTGTCCGCATCATGGCGCCGCTGTCACAGTCGGAGAAGTTTGATGCAGCGCGGTATATTCGCGAATGGGTACCGGAGTTGGCCGATTTGCAGGAGCCGTACATTCACGATCCGGAGGAGCATGGTGCGCGGCCCAAAGGCTATCCGCGCAAGATTATCGGCCATAAAGCCGCGCGGGAGCGAGCGTTGAAGGCGCATGAAGCGGTAAAAGCTTAGCCTTCAACTACCAATCGGGAACCAGTCTCAAACTCCGATTGCAGCAAACCAACTATGGTATCGGCGACAACCGACGGCTCTTTGACCGTCGCCGGATCTTCGCCGGGATAGGCTGCGGCCCGCATCTTGGTGCGTGTTTTGCCGGGATCGACGATCGCAACACGCACCGGTGACAGGTTTTTGACCTCCTCACCATAGCTGGTCACGAGGGCCTCCAATGCCGCTTTCGACGCGCCATACGCTCCCCAGAAGGCGCGCGGGCTTGCGCCGACCGACGAGGTGAGGGCAATCAGCCGACCGGCATCGCTCTTTCGCAGCAACCCGTCGAACGATGCGATCAACACCTGTTGCGCTGTCACATTCAGCGTGAATAACCGCGCGAATTCCGCGCCGTCGATTGCGGGAACCGGCGCGAGCGTGCCAAGCATCGCCGCGTTCAAAACCATTATATCGAGTTTGCCCCACCGCTCGGACACTGCTGCGGCCAGCCGGGATATGCTGTCACCATCGGTCAGGTCGAGTGGTGCGATCGTCGCGCTACCGCCTGCTGCAAAAATGGCGTCCTCGACAGCTTCCAGATCCTTGGCGGTCCGCGCGGTAATGATGACATGCGCTCCTTCGGCGGCCAAAGCCTGCGCCGTTGCCGCACCGATGCCCCGGCTTGCGCCGGTTACCAGCGCAATTTTGCCTTCAAAAGCTTTAGTCATCGCTCAGGCGAGCTTCCGTTCGCTCAGCATGATGAGTTGGTCTGATTCCTGCTCCTCATGGTCGGTCAGGCTAGTGGGATAATCCCCGGTAAAGCAGGCGTCGCAATATTGCGGCTTGCCATTATTGCGCGCATCCTCGCCAAGCGCGCGATAAAGACCGTCGATGGACAGGAAGGCAAGGCTGTCGGCTTGAATGAACGCACGCATTTCCTCGACATCCATACGGCTGGCGAGCAACTTGGAGCGCTCGGGCGTATCGACGCCGTAAAAACAGCTGTTCATGGTCGGCGGGCTGGCGATCCGCATATGCACTTCGGCAGCGCCGGCTTCGCGCATCATCTGAACAATTTTGAGCGATGTAGTGCCGCGCACAATCGAGTCGTCGATGAGAACGATCTTTTTGCCCGCGACCAGATTGCGGTTTGCATTGTGCTTAAGTTTGACACCCAAATGGCGGACGCCATCGCCTGGCTGGATGAAGGTCCTTCCGACATAATGCGAGCGGATAATACCAAGCTCGAACGGAAGCTTTGCAGCTTCAGCATAGCCGATGGCGGCCGGTGTTCCGCTGTCGGGAACCGGAATTACATAATCGACATCGACGCCGTTTTCTTTGGCCAGCTCTGCACCGATTGCCTTGCGAACCGAATAGACGCTGATTCCTTCGACAATCGAGTCGGGGCGTGAGAAATACACATGCTCGAAAATGCACGGACGCTGCGAAACGCGAATGAACGGCTTGTGTGAGGTGATCTCGCTACCGCGCACGACCACCAGCTCGCCCGGTTCGACCGAACGAATGAATTCCGCCCCGACGATATCGAGCGCTACGGTTTCGGACGCAAATATGACCGAATCGCCCAATTTACCCATGACAAGCGGACGAATGCCAAGCGGATCGCGACACGCGATCATGCCCTCGGTCGTCAGGCAGATGAGCGAATAGGCCCCTTCAACCCGCTTTAATGCATCGATCAGGCGATCAAGCAATGTGCGGTACCCCGAAGTCGCAACCAGATGGATGATGACCTCGGTATCGGACGTCGACTGGAAAATAGATCCACGCCGCACGAGATCGCGGCGAACGGTCATTGCATTGGAAATATTGCCATTGTGCGCGATCGCAAACCCGCCAGTCGCCAGATCGGCATAAAGCGGCTGCACATTGCGGAGCGAAGTTTCACCCGTGGTCGAGTAGCGTACATGCCCAACCGCGCTTCGACCGACCAGTCCGCCGATGATTTCTTCGCGATCGAAATTACCTGCAACATGGCCCATGGCCCGGTGGGTGTGAAAATCATGCTCGTCAAAGCTGCTGATACCTGCGGCTTCCTGCCCACGATGCTGGAGCGCATGAAGCCCAAGCGCAACCATCGCCGAAGCGCCGTCGGTATCGTAAACACCGAAGATGCCGCATTCTTCGCGAAGTTTATCGTCATCATAGGGGTCGGTGGTCAGCATATATCGAATCCCGCTGCGCTTTGTTGGCAGGCATATAGGCATCCTTCGTCCGATTGTCTTCCTTTGTTGTCGTCGTTTTGTAACAAAGAAAATGTTGGCGAGCGATTTAAGCATGGGTTAGGCCCTGCCCATGACCGACGAACGAGACATTACGCTGGCATTTGATCCAAAATTCGACGCTTATGGACTGATTACGGCTGTCGTGACCGATTACGCTGATGGCGCGGTTCTCATGGTCGGCCACATGAACGCGGAATCGATAGCGAAAAGCCAGCAGACCGGCACAACTGTGTTTTTCTCTCGCAGCCGTCAGCGGCTATGGCAGAAAGGAGAAAGCAGCGGACATTTTCTGCACATCGTCGAAATGCGAATCGACTGCGATCAGGATGCAGTATGGATCATCGCCGACCCGAAAGGCCCAACCTGCCATACCGGCGAACGCAGCTGCTTTTATCGCCGGATTACTGATGGTGGACTTCAGCGAATTTGAAAGTCGCAATTGCCTTTACGCTACTTTGCCTATTGACCGCGTGCGGCGACAATGCGCCCTCGCTCGTTGGCAGCGGGACGGATGCAGGCGCTGCGCTTGACCAACAGGCAGTTGCGGCCGGGATCATGCCCGATCCTGACGAAGTCGAACTTGCAGGGCAATATGAAACACGCAGCGAGCTTGGCACTGATAAATTCTGTGCCGTCGGCAATAGCGCCAACCGGTTCGATGTCGGTTTTATCGCGGTGTTCGGTCCCGAAAGCAAATGCGAGGCCAAAGGTTCAGCCACGGTCGAAGGCGAGCGCGTTCGCATCACGTTGACCGGCAAGGGCGCCTGCACGTTCGACGCCCGTTATGATGGTATCGAACTGCGATTTCCAGGCTCCGTCGAAAGCGGCTGTGCACGCTATTGTTCGCCGCGCGCAAGCCTTTCAGGCACGCATTATTTCATGGTCCAACCGGGCGATGAAGCCGCACGCAATACTCTTGGCAGGGATATCAGCCAGCTTTGCGATTAACGTGGAACCGCAATGCACGCTTGACCGGTGGCTTTCACCTTGCCGCAAACGGCATCGGCTGACGCTTTGCTGGTAAATGGCCCAGCCTGAAGGCGCGTGATTTTGCCTGCGGCTTTCAAATATGGCTGTAACGATGCAAGGTCGGCAATCCTGGCTTCGAGCGACGTCCAAAGTTTTTTCGCATTGGCCTCTTCGCCAAAAGCACCCAGCTGGATTCGCCACGCTCCATCGGCGGCAACGGTTTTGATCGGCGCTAGCTTGGCCGTCGGGGCAGCCTTCACCGGCGCGATTTTGACTGGCTGGGCAGGGCGTACGGGCACACCGGCTGCTGGAATATCGGATGGAAAACCCGGCTCGACCGATGGCGGTATCTGCGACGGGGGCACCGTGACCGGCCTTGCTGTCTTGGTTGGCGTCGTGGTGTTTATGGGGAACCCGGCAATTTGGGCGGCTCGCGCTTTGCCAGCGCGTTGTTCAAGTTCGCCTGCAAGAACCGTTGCAGCCTGACGTTGCTCAAGCGGGATATACTGGTCCATCTGCGACAGGCTTCGTGATGCAGGCGCCATCCCGGCCGACGACGCGCGAGTCATCAGCGCATATGCGCGCACCCAGTCTTTCGCGATATTGTTGCCGTTGAACAATTCGGTTGCGAGCAGATATTGTCCGCGCGGGTCACCGCGGTCTGACGATGCCAATAAATAAGGGAGCGATTCGGCTATTTTGCCCTGATAATGCAGTAGATGGCCATAGCTGTCTGCTGCCTGCAAGTGCCCCTGCGTGGCGGCTTTTTTGTACCATTCAAGCGCGACGTTCAAATCGGCTTTTACACCGCGCCCCATTTTATAGGCCTGCGCCATGTTGAATTGCGCGTCGGCGTCGCCTTTGAGCGCAGGTTCGCGCCACTGTTTGACTGCCGATTCATATTCCCCTCGGCTCCATGCATCGACGCCGGCTTTGACATCGGCATGTGCAGGGGCGCACGTCGCCCATAGAGTAAGTGCGGCTAAAGCCAGTTTAACAGCGTGCGACCGGGTTGCCATCGTTTCACTCCATTTGATTACAATGCGCGTATTAATTCACAGAAACTGACATTTGGTAAACTTTGGCGCTTAATAGCTTAACCAAGGCCTGCCATCAAATATCGCAGTATTACGCGGCTTGGCGATTAAGGAAATCCAAGGCGGTGCGGTGCAGTCGACCGCTGAAATCCTTTAGAGCGTTAACGGATTTTTAGCCCTGTTCTGTCACATCGCCATTTGAAACATTTGCAAAGGGGAATGATGTGAGGGTTCTCGCATTGGCGTCACAGAAGGGTGGATCGGGCAAAACCACCCTATCGGGCCATTTGGCAGTTCAGGCGCAGCTTGCTGGCGCCGGGCCTGTCGTATTGATTGATATCGATCCCCAAGGCTCGCTGGCCGACTGGTGGAATGAACGCGAAGCAGAGCTTCCGGCATTCGCTCAGACAACGGTTGCCAGACTGGCGTCCGATCTGGCAGTTCTACGCCAGCAGGGCTTCAAGCTGGCAGTTATTGATACGCCGCCTGCGATTACGATGGCGATACAAAGCGTCATTTCGGTCTCTGAACTGATTGTCGTGCCGACCCGCCCAAGCCCGCACGATCTGCGTGCTGTTGGCGCAACCGTCGACTTGTGCGAGCGCGCTGGAAAACCGCTGATCTTTGTCGTCAACGCGGCAACGCCGAAAGCAAAAATTACGTCAGAAGCAGCAGTCGCATTATCTCAGCATGGCACCGTGGCGCCGATTACTTTGCATCACCGTACCGATTATGCGGCGTCGATGATCGATGGCCGGACGGTAATGGAGATCGACCCGAAGGGCCGATCTTCGCAAGAGGTCGTCCAATTATGGGCCTATATTTCGGATCGTCTTGAAAAGAATTTCCGCCGCACTGTCTTCAGTGCCCCTGCCGCAGCCAGCGCGCAAGTCGCGGCTGCACGACCCATGGGTGGTTTTGGCCGCCGGGTCGTCGGTTAAGCATTGCAGGGGGCCAGACACATGGGTGAACCAAAACCAATCGCATCGCTCTCCGGCATATTGCTCGCGCGCAAGGGTCTGGCGCGTCCAGCCATGCGTCGCCCGTCAATGTTGGGCAGCAACGGCAACGCGGCCGTAGCGCAGGACGATCTCGGCTGGAACGACATGGGTTATGATGTCGATCCCGATCCGACAACGCCGATGGACTATGATCATAGTTTTCACGGGCAGAACCCGCTGGCCGGGGCTGTGCCGGAGGTCAAGTTTCAACAGGATCGGATCGCCGACGAGTATCAGACCGATACTGAGGTCGGTTTCGATAGCCTGGCTGGCGTCGGACCAGAGGTCGAACCTGCGATGACGGTGGTGACGGTGACTCCTGAGGCACCGGTGAAGCCGATTGCACGTCGTGGCCTGACCGATGCGCCGCGCTCGCGGGCGCGATCGAAACCGGGTTTGAAAGAAAAAGCAGCGTTCACGCTTCGGTTGGATGGCGAGCGCCATCTGAAACTTCGGTTGGCCTGTGCGGTGCGGCATCAGTCGGCACAAGCGCTGGTAACCGATGCGCTCGACGCGTTTTTAGAATCCATGCCGGAAATCGGGCACCTTGCAGCCCATATCCCGACGAAAAAACATTGAAGCCTGAACGAGAGCTTTTTTTGAGGTGATGCCATGAATAACAAGTTTGTTGTAAAGCTCGCATTGTCGACTGCTTTTGTCGCGGTGCCGGCAATGACCGCATCGACTGCCGGATTTGGTAGCACCGATAAGGTTTCTGCCAAAAAAGCTGGCCCTGAAAAGGCATATGCGTGGGCGAAAAAGGCCGAACAGGCGCTGACCAAAGGGAAGGCAGACCGTGCCTTGATCTTTGCTGAGCTCGCGGTTGAGGCCGACATGCAGAACCGCGATTATCGTGGGTTGTTGGCACGCATTTATCTCGCGCAGGGCCGCTTCGTTTCTGCTGAACGCACGTTGATGGACGTGATGGACCTCGGGCAAGTCGACCCGCGTACCGTCATCAGCCTCGCGCTGACCCGTATTGCACAAGGCAATGTCGATTCGGCGATCACGCTGGTCGAAGCAAACCGCGCCATTGTGCCCGTCAGCGATTATGGGCTGACGCTGGCGCTCGCCGGTCGTTCAGGCGACGCAGTGAACATCCTTACCGACGCCATTCGTACGGACAACGCCACCGCGCGAACCCGCCAGAATCTGGCTCTCGCTTATGCTCTTGAAGGCCGCTGGCGTGACGCGCGCGTGATGGCGTCGCATGATATGGCGCAGACTCAAGTCAACGACCGGATTGCCGAGTGGGCGCAATATGCCCGTCCCGATTCATATACATTGCGTGTGGCCGGGCTGCTCAAGGTTCAGGCGAACATGGCCGACACGGGTCAGCCCATCCGTCTGGCCCTGAATTCGACAGCACCGGTCGGTCTGGCTCAAGCCGAACTGCCACCGATGCCCGCAGAGACTATGGTGCCGCAGCCAGCAGCCGAGCTCGCCGCTGTCGGTCCAGCGCCGGTTGCCGATAGTGCCGGATTTGCAGCGGTTGAACAATATGTGAAAATGGCTGCACCCGTGGCATTGGCTACTGCCTCCGATGCGCCGCTGATCAAGGCGCAAGATGGCCCGGCAAAATCCACGGTTTCGGCCACCCCTGTAAAGCTGGCGATGGCTGATATTCCAGCATCGACGGTCAGCGCAGGATCAGGAACGCATGTCGTGCAATTGGGCGCGTTCTCAAGCGCAGCGAATGCTCAGGCTGCATGGAAAAAATACAGCAAGCGCTATGGCGTGCTGGGCGGGTTCAATTCTACGAGTTCCACGGTAACGGTCAACGGCCGGAAATTGACTCGCTTGGCTGCCGCAGGTTTCGGCAACGCTTCTGCGGCCAATTCTGCATGTCAGCAGATCAAGGCGCAAGGCGGGGTTTGCCTGGTGCGTAACATTAATGGCGATACGCCAGTCCGGATGGCCCGCGTACAGGGACGCCGGCTTGCTGCGCGGTAACTGAAATCAATAACAGCGTTGAGGGGCGGCGGGTCTAAACGACCTTGCCGCCCTTTAGCATATGGCGCACCCTGCCTTGCACCGGCAGCCGGTCAAATGGTGTGTTACCGGCGAGCGCCGCCATTCGGCCGCTATCGACTTGCCAAGGTGTATCGGTATCGATGAGAATCAAGTCAGCCTCGTAACCCGGAGCAATCCGACCGGCATTAAGCCCCAGAATATGTGCTGGGTTGCCGGAAATCATTTCAAAAAGCCTGCCGATTGAAATGGTCCCGTCGCGGACAAGATTGAGTGAGAGCGCCAGCAACGTCTCGGCGCCCGCCATCCCCGGGGCAGCTTCTGTAAACGGAAGGCGTTTGTCTTCAGGGCCGCGCGGATCGTGACCCGATGAAATGACATCGATCGTTCCATCTGCAACCGCCGCGATGCAGGCGAGCCTGTCTGATTCGCATCTCAGCGGCGGCGATAGCCTTGCAAAGGTTCGGAAATCCGACATCGCGTTGTCTGAAAGGAACAGGTGACCCGGTGTAATCCCCGCACTCATCCGAAGGCCTTTTGCTTTGGCAGCGCGAATAAGGTCGATCCCCCGTTCGGTTGTGACCTGCCGAAAATGAACGTGAGCGCCACTTTCTTCGGCCAGTATGAGATCGCGGGCAATGGCAAGCGCTTCAGTGATCGGCGAAGCGCTTGCCAGACCGAGCAACGTCGCGGTTTCGCCTGTGGTTGCGGCGGCATTTCCGGCGATTCCGGCATCTTCGCTATGAACGATGACTGGCAAATCGAGCGCGCAGCAGTAATGCATGATCCGCAACATGATCCCGCTGTCCGCGATCCAATGTCGTCCAGTGGCGACGCCAACTGCGCCAGCCTCTTTCATCAGCGCGATTTCTGCCATGTGCAGTCCCGCCAGATCGCGGGTGGCTGCGGCCAGCGGATGAACCCAGAAATCGGGCTTACCTTTAAGCGCAGCATAGCGCACAGTAGCCGGGTCGTCGTGAACGGGCGACTGGTCCGGCATCAGCGCAGCTCTGGTAATGCCGCCAAATCGAAAAGCCGGTTTATCAGTTTTGAACACACCAAGGTCGATGATCCCGGGCGCAACCGTCAGGCCGCTTGCGTTCAGTTGTTCGGCAAGCGGATCAGCTTTCCCGACGGACGCAATCTTGCCGTCTTCGATATGCAGGTGAAGCGGTTCGGCGTGGTCGCCATTCGGTGTGATCACATGACCGCCGACGATGCTGATCCCGGTCATGCCCAGCCCTCCACACGCCGCGCTTTTCGAGTCAGTATGTCCAGGCACGCCATGCGGACGGCAACTCCCATTTCCACCTGTTCGATGATCGCCGATCGTTCGACATGGTCTGCGATGTTGCTGGCAATTTCAACACCGCGGTTCATCGGCCCGGGATGCATGACGAGCGCGTCGGGCTTAGCGAGCGCCAGCCGCCGTTCGTCGAGACCGTAAAGATGGAAATATTCGCGTGGGGAAGGGATGAAGTCGCCCTGCATCCGTTCGTTTTGCAACCGCAGCATCATCACGACATCCGCGCCCTGCAACGCCTTGTCGAAATTGCTGAATGGCTCCGCGCCGAACGCGTCAATGCCGATTGGCATGAGCGCAGGCGGGGCGACAACGCGCACTTCTGCGCCGAGGGATTTCAGGCAAAACAGATTGGATCGCGCAACGCGGCTGTGCAGGACGTCACCGCAGATGACGACGATCTGTCCCTCGACTTTGCCTTTCCGGCGCATAATGGTCAACGCGTCGAGCAACGCCTGCGTCGGATGTTCATGACTGCCATCACCGGCGTTCAAAACCGGGCAGTCTACCTTGCTTGAAATCAGCTGTACTGCACCTGAGCTGCCGTGCCGGATGACGATTGCATCGGCACGCATGGCATTCAGCGTCATCGCCGTGTCGATCAACGTCTCGCCTTTTTTGACGCTCGATTGCGCGGCGTGCATATTAACGACATCCGCGCCGAGCCGTTTTCCAGCGATCTCGAACGACAGCAAAGTGCGTGTCGAATTTTCAAAAAAGGCGTTGATGATGGTCAGGCCCGATAATCGGTCATCATGCTTCGCCGCGCCGGAGCGGTTGAGCGCGACCCAATGTTCGGCTTCTTTCAATATGTAGAGAATTTCCCAACTTTGAAGTCCGGCGATGCCAAGCAAATGCTTATGCGGAAAGGCGTCCGAACCGCTTGGAAAGCTGTCGGCGGGAAATGCGTTTATCCATGTCATTAACGCCAGTGCCTTAGAGGGAAAGCGGGCAAGTGGCAAGCCATCCAAAATCCCCCTCTCTCCTTCAGGGGAGAGGTACGAAGCCTTGCTGCTTTAGCAGCTAGGCGAAGTGGAGAGGGGGCGGCGGCGCGCTATCTCTCTGTCCAGCCCCTCTCCGCTGCGACTAGCGAGCAAGCTCGCAAGTCTCGCTCCTCTCCCCTGAAGGAGAGAGGGGGTTAGCTCGTCAACGCATCGATTGCGCCTTGCAGGATAAACGCTGCCGCGCCGCTGTCGATTTTTTCGGCGCGTTTGGCGCGGCTCATGTCGGCGGCGATCATTTCGCGTTCGATGGCCTGCGTCGACCAGCGCTCGTCGCGGAGCAGAATGGGCAGCCCGAGATCGGCGATGTTGCGAGCGAAGGCCCGGCTCGACTGGCTCCGCGGACTTTCGCTGCCGTCCATGTTCAGCGGCAGGCCGATAACGATGCCTTTGGTCGCGCGGGTGGCGATGGCCGCGATGAGTTCGACCTTGTCCTTGGTGAATTTGCTGCGTTTGATGAGGTCGGCAGGCGAAGCGAATGTCCAGCCTGCATCACAAAATGCGACGCCGATGGTCTTGCTGCCGACGTCGAGCCCGATCAGCACTCCGCCGCCTGGCAGAACATCACGAAAGTCCAAGACCGCTTCGAAGATCATTTCTCCAGAAATTTCTGCGTCCGCCATAAAGCATCCGCCCGGACATTGGCCCAGAACAGCGGATAGTCATAGACGTGATAGTTGTTCCCGGGCAGCGTGTATGGACCCATGTCTACAGGGTCGCCGATCAACAAAAAGCCCTTGTCGTCGCAGCGGGCGGGGAC
>JANOPT010000010.1:0-1635 GCA_031421975.1 Sphingomonadales bacterium
GGTGGCGAGCCAGTGGCCGACATCACCGCGCGGCATTCGGTGCTGCGCGGTATCGAAGTGCCGCCCGAGGTAGCGCCCAGCATGATCGACGAGTTTCCGGTCTTTTTCATTGCCGCCAGCATCGCGCAAGGCCGAACGACCACTAGCGGCCTCGACGAACTTCGCGTCAAGGAAAGTGACCGGCTGGCGTTGATGGCAAATGGTTTAAAAGCAATAGGCGCTAACGCGGAGGAGCGCGAGGACGGCCTAATCATCGAAGGCACAGGCGGCGACCCGTTGGAAGGGCGGGCAACCGTCAACAGCGCGCTAGACCACCGCATCGCGATGAGCTTCGCGGTGGCTGGACAGCATAGTTATCACGGCGTGACAGTTGACGACGTTTCGCCGATTTCGACCAGCTTCCCGACTTTTGAAGCGATGATCAACAACCTGCAGGTCGGAAAATGACCGAATATCTATCCCCCTTCGCGGCCGACCTGATCGGTTTTGCCGGTAGCTTCTTCATTGTTGCGGCTTTCGCATACAGCAACCTCACAACTCAGATGAACGCTCTATGGTTCAACATGTCCAACCTAGTTGGCGCTGCGTTGCTGACTGTATCGTTGACGGTGAACTACAATCTGCCGACGATGGTGCTTGAAGTCGTGTGGATGGCAATTGCACTTTTTGGCATCGTCAAGGCGCTTCGAGCGCGGAAAAGCGACACCAAAGATTTGGGTGTTGGAAAATGATTATTGCGGTTGATGGCCCTACTGCATCCGGCAAAGGCACTCTAGCCAAGGCTTTGGCCGGACATTTCGGATTGCCTTTTATGGATACAGGCATGCTCTACCGGGCTGTCGGACGGCAGGTCCAGTTGAATGGCGGAGATTCCGATAATGCTACTGATGCTTTGGCGGCTTGCGACTTTGCGGACACCCTGCTCGACGATCCCATCTTACGGACCGAGGAAATCGGCGGGTTAGCCAGCCGTGTATCGATCCACCCGCAGGTCCGCGCCGCGCTCAACAAGCGGCAGGTCGATTTCGCTAATCAACCGGGCGGTGCCTTGCTCGACGGACGCGATATCGGCACCGTCATTGCACCAAATGCCGACGTAAAGCTGTTCGTCACCGCCCCTGCCGAAATCCGGGCGCGGCGGCGGCATGCCGAGATGGTGGCGCACGATCCCCATGTCAGCTTCATCGACATTCTGTCGGACATTCACGCCCGCGACGAACGTGATATGGGCCGCGCCGACGCGCCATTAAAGCCAGCCGAAGACGCGCTCTTGCTTGATACCGGCGATTTGACTATAGGCGGCGCCGTTCAAGCCGCGATTGCGCTGGTGGAGTCAAAACTCCGTACAGGTTAAACGGCGGGGCGTTGCTCAACCAACCCTCTTAAAACGAGCGCCTTATTGCTATTCGGGCAATGGGGCATTTCTGGTCAAAGACCATCGGAACCAACCGATTGGCCGGATAAAATAGTTAGTTAGGATCCCTCAAACATGGCAACTTCGCCAAACCCGACCCGCGACGATTTCGCGGCAATGCTCGACGAATCACTCGGCGGCGCAGATGGCGGCTTTGAAGGCCGCGTAGTAAAAGGTACTGTAACCGCAATCGACAATGACCACGCGGTCATCGACGTCGG
>JANOPT010000011.1:0-3025 GCA_031421975.1 Sphingomonadales bacterium
GGCCATCCTGCCCTTGGCGACGCTCACTTTGCGAAACGCAATATCCGCAGCGTTCAAGGTAACGCTATCGCTGGCGGTCTTCAGATCGAACGTAATCAGCACGTTGGCTTCGAACGCGAGATTCGCGGCATCCGGCGTGACGGTAATGGCATAATGCGAGGGTGCTGCATTGCGCGGCAGCTGCGACGGCACCTCGGCGACGATCGGCTTTGCCGCGGATGCGGACGACGGTGCGGATGCATATAGTGCCACCAATGCTGCAGACGCAGCCAGCGCGAAACGAATTTTCATCAAAAAGCTCCCCGAATAAGACGATATGTCGGGCTGGTGCGCTATCGAAAATTATTCCAGTTTTTTTCGACCAACGGCGCATTCGCCATATCCTAAACGCGTTTTGCGTGAATCCCGTTCCGGCGGCGGCGGCTGTGTCTCACGCCGTTGATGGCGCGCGTGCGTGGATCAGAAATTCGATATTGCCTTGCGGACCGGTAATGGGGCTGGTGGTAAGGCCGGTTATTGTCCACCCCGCCGCGATAATCCATGCCGAAACCTCGTCGCAGACGCGGGCATGAACGGCCTCATCTCGGACGACACCGCCTTTGCCGACCTCGTTGCGGCCCGCTTCGAATTGCGGCTTGATCAATGCGATCAACTGGCCCCCCGGTTTGGCAAATGCAATCGGCCGTTCCAGCACCTTGGCCAGGCTGATAAAGCTTGCATCGCAAACCACCAGGTCGACACGCTCGGGAATATGGGTGTCGGTCAGGATCCGGGCGCTGGTTTGTTCGTGCACGATAACGCGCGGGTCCTGCCGCAGTTTCCACGCTAACTGGTTTGTGCCGCTGTCGACCGCATATACAAAAGCGGCACCGTTCGTGAGCAACACATCGGTAAAACCGCCCGTCGACGACCCGACGTCCATCGCCACGAAACCGGTGACATCGACGTTGAATTCTTCAAGTGCATGTGCCAGCTTTATGCCGCCGCGCGATACCCAGGGGTGATCGGTCCCCTTGACCGTCACTTCGGCATCTTCAGCAATTTGCTGGCCCGGTTTTTGCGCTTTGGCATCGCCGATAAAGACCAGCCCGGCCATGATCAGTGCCTGCGCGCGCGTCTTGCTTTCCGCAAGCCCGCGGTCAACGATCAACTGGTCCAGCCGTATTTTTTTGGTCGCCATGGCGTAACGCGCTAGCGGACCACGCCGGATTTGGCCATAAGCGGTTGCTATGCAAACCCGTTACCTGATCCTGTCCTTTGTCATCCCACTGTCCGCCTGCGCCGCGCCTCCCCCGCCCCCGGCGCGTGAGCCAGCGCCGATGCCCAAGCCAGTGGTCGTCACCCCGGCGCAACCATTGCCGCAAACCGGTGATTGGACCGTCTGGCCGCTGGCGGCGGGTGAGTGGGTTTACCGGCGCGATGAACGTGGGTCGGTCGCATTGTTCGGCGTGTCTGGCGAAAATGCCAAAGTCACTTTGCGGTGCGATACCGGCCGAAAGCGCGTTTATCTTGCCCGCGAGGGTTCAGCGACAGACGGTAAAACCGTTATTCGGTCATCATCGTCGATGAAAGAATTTGCCGCCAACCCGACGGGTGGAACGCCGCCCTATCTCGCTTCGGAAATCATGCCGAACGACCCCATTCTTGACGCCATGGCGTTCAGCCGCGGCCGAATCGCCATCGAGGTTACCGGACAGCCGCCGGTTGCCATCCCGTCATGGGCGGAAATCACAAAAATCGTGGAAGATTGCCGGGCCTGACATTCAGGTTGAAATGTCTCGGCACAGAACTCCGATATTTGCCGGAAAAAAAATTTAATACAAGACTTGTTTCGAAACTTTGTTTGATTCAATTACTGAGTCGCGGAGGGCAGATATATGTTTGAAGCACGCAATTTCCATTCAACGAAAGGAGGTGATCCGATGTCTCATGGTTCAGTTAAGAGGTCGGGCAATTCCGTTCGGGAGATCGGCCGCTGATCCCATCAGCGATGCCGGTCACGGCATGAAAGCAACTTCCGGCAGCGGGGCATCCGGCCGCTGACCATGTTTAAGGGCCGCCAAAGCAATTTGGCGGCCCTTTTCGTTGTGCATTGGCGTTCGTTATCGAAACATAGCTGGATTTCGCAGTACTACACCCTACATGTCAGATCTGTATTTTAAGGGTTGCGGGTTATGGGATTTTTGCGGGTTAGCTGGAAAATTGTGGTCGGTCTGAAAGACCTGCTGGTGTTGTTGTTCCTGTTGCTGTTTTTCGCCCTGTTGTTCGTCGCGCTCAACGCCAGCCCGAACCCGGGCGTCGTCAATGAAGGTGCGCTTTTGCTTAAGCTCGATGGCGTGGTGTCCGAACAACCTGCTGAAGTCGACCCGTTTACTGCACTGACATCGTCCGCCGTTCCGGTCGGCGAAATCCGGCAGCGTGACATCATCCGGTCGTTGAAGCTTGCCGAAAAGGACAAGCGCATCAAAGCCGTCGTTCTGGACATGGACCGGTTCATGGGCGGTGGCCAGACCAGCCTGTCGGCAATCGGCGACAGCCTTGATGCCGTCAAAAAAGCGGGCAAGCCAGTCTATGCCTTTGCGACCGCCTACACCGACGACAGTTACCAGCTGGCCGCGCATGCAACCCAAATCTGGATGGATCCGCTCGGTGGCGCGATTTTAGCCGGGCCTGGCGGCTCGCAGCCTTATTTCAAAGGCTTGCTCGACCGGCTTGGTATCAAGGCCAATATCTACCGCGTCGGCACGTATAAAAGCGCGGTCGAACCCTTCATGCGTTCGGACCAGTCGGTGGAATCCAAAGAAGCGATCAAGGCGGTATATGACGAAGTCTGGGGGCAGTGGAAGGCCGATGTCGCAAAAGCCCGTCCGCAGGCGCAGATCGAACCGCTGTTAAACAATCCGGCAGCGATGATCGAAGGTGCCAAAGGCAATCTGTCTCAACTGGCGCTGTCGGGCAAGCTGGTCGACAAACTCGGCGACCGGATCGCATTCGGCAAATTCATTGCCGGCAAGGTCGGCGCGGA
>JANOPT010000012.1:0-1848 GCA_031421975.1 Sphingomonadales bacterium
ACGGAAAGCTGGTCGTCGGTCTTGACGCGCAGATCTTCAGTCTTGCTCATCTTATGATGCTCCCAGATGCGACGTGTCGCCGAGACGCGCCACGACCTTGGTCTTGATTGGCAGTTTCATCGCGGCGCGCTGGAAAGCGACTGCTGCGATCGGGCCAGGGACGCCGTCCAGTTCGAACATGATGCGGCCTGGCTTTACCTTGGCTGCCCAATATTCGATCGAACCCTTGCCCTTACCCTGACGGACTTCGGCAGGCTTTTTCGTGACGGGCACGTCGGGGAAGATACGGATCCACAAACGTCCCTGACGCTTGATGTGACGGGTAATCGCGCGGCGAGCCGCTTCGATCTGGCGTGCGGTGATCCGCTCTGGCTCAAGCGCCTTCAGGCCGTAGGAGCCGAAGTTCAGGTCAGACCCGCCCTTGGCTTCGCCCTTGATACGTCCCTTGAATTGCTTGCGGAACTTGGTTTTCTTTGGTTGCAGCATGTCTCGTTCCTACTCAGCGACGGTCTGACTGCGGACGGACGCCGGAAGTCTGCGCTTCCATCATCAGCCGGTCGGTTGCCATCGGGTCGTGACCCAGGATTTCGCCCTTGAAGATCCAGCATTTGATGCCGATGATGCCATAAGCGGTGAGCGCTTCGGCTTCGGCATAGTCGATGTTGGCACGCAGCGTATGTGCAGGCACGCGGCCTTCGCGGTATGATTCAACGCGGGCGATTTCAGCGCCGCCCAAACGGCCACCGCACGTAATCTTGATACCTTCTGCACCCAGACGCATCGCCGACTGCATCGCGCGCTTCATGGCACGACGGAATGCGATACGGCGGATAAGCTGATCGGCAATGCCTTGTGCAACAAGCTTGGCGTCGACTTCGGGCTTGCGGATTTCAACGATGTTCAACGACACTTCGGCCGTCGTGAACTTGTTGATCTGCTTTTTCAGCTTCTCGATGTCCGCACCCTTTTTACCGATGATGACACCGGGGCGGGCAGCGTAGATCGATACGCGGCAATTCTTTGCCGGACGCTCGATCACAACCTTCGAAATGGCTGCCTGTGGCAGGCTTTCAAAGATGAACTTGCGGATCTTGATGTCTTCAAGAAGCATGCGGCCATATTCCGCGCCTTCGGCATACCAGCGGCTGTCCCAGGTACGGTTGATCTGAAGACGCAGACCGATTGGATTTGATTTCTGACCCATGACTTATGCCTCTTCTTCGCGTTCGCGCACAACGATACGCAGACGGCTGAACGGTTTGACGATGCGGCTCGATTTGCCGCGGCCACGGGCCATGAAACGCTTCATGGTCAGCGCCTTGCCAACGCTTGCCTCGGCAACGACCAGGCTGTCGACGTCAAGATTATGATTGTTTTCGGCGTTGGCGATGGCCGATGCCAAAACCTTGCGAACCTCAGGCGCCATGCCTTTGGTCGAAAAGGTCAGGATGTTCAACGCATCCTCAACCTTCCGGCCACGGATCAATGCGGCAACGAGGCCGAGCTTTTGCGCCGAACCACGGATGGTCGTGCCGACTGCCAGGGCTTCATTATCGGCGACACGACGAGGGGCGGATTGCTTACCCATTAGCGTTTACCCTTCTTGTCGGCGCCGTGGCCGTGATATGTCCGCGTTGGAGCGAACTCACCAAGCTTGTGGCCAACCATGTCCTCATTCACCGAAACGGGAATGAACTTGTGGCCATTATAGACGCTGAACGTCAGGCCGACGAATTGCGGAAGGATTGTCGAACGGCGCGACCAGGTCTTGATCGGCGCAGCTTTCGATGCATCCTGAGCGGTTTCTGCTTTTTTCAGCAGATAGAGGTCAACAAACGGACCTTTCCA
>JANOPT010000013.1:0-1513 GCA_031421975.1 Sphingomonadales bacterium
CGCGTCTCTTCGGTCGAAATCGCAAAACGCGTTTTGTCGATGATCTGGATCAGCGATGATGCAGGAATTTCGAACGAAGTCGGCAACTCGCCTTCCGCGATCATCGGAAAATCATCGCGCGGCAAGGTCGCAAGACTAAACCGCGCGCGGCCTGCGTTGACTGCCATCCGGCCATCGGCGGCGTGCAACTGCACTTGCGAACCTTCAGGCAGCTTGCGCGCAATTTCGAACAACGTATGAGCCGACACCGTTGTCGCGCCCGGCGTTTCGACCTGCGCCGCAAAGGTTTCGACGACCTGCAAATCAAGGTCGGTCGCAGTTAACTTGATCTGGCCACCGTCGCTGGCTTCGATCAGGACATTGGACAAGATGGGAATGGTGTTGCGCCGTTCGACCACCGACTGGACGTGGCTCAGGCTTTTCAGCAGGGTCGCGCGTTCTATCGTGGCTCTCATCTTGTATCCCCTAATCGGGCATGGCGCACGTACAGCCGCCGAAAAACCCTATTTCTATGCCGATCCTGTCTTAATGGCTTTGTCCGGTAGGGCAAGCCGATAGCTTTTGCTTCGCGCAATATCCTGTGGAATAAGGCTAAAAGACTAAGCCCTGCCCTTTGCAGCCCCGAGGTTTGAAGCGATTTTGTTCAGTGCAAGGCGGCAAGGCGAAGGCTTGGTGGTTCCAAGTCGAGCTTTGCCAACGCAGCAATGGACAAAATCGGTCAAATCCGTAGGACGACAAAATGGCTTTGATATCGAACGCAAATACCCTTGAACATAAAACCATTATGTCCGGCGGGCATTTACGTCCGCTATCTTCGCCATTTTGCCGCCTCGGGGCTGCAAAGGGCAGGGCTTAGTCTTCCAATGGGGATTTCAACGAACGGGAAACGGCTTTTCATCGCGCGGCATGGGGAGACAGTGTTCAACAAGATCGCGAGGATGCAGGGGCAGGCCGAAGTGCACACGCCGCTGACATGGGAAGGCTGTGTGCAAGCCAAGATGATGGGTCGGTCGCTGGCAAATTATCTCGGGGGTGATGCAAGGCCGGAGCTATGGTCATCCACTGCCGGAAGAGCGCTGCAGACGCTGGCGATTGTGGCCGAAGAGATCGACGCCGACTGGCATGAGACCGAGCGTGATGATCGGCTGCTCGAAATCGACGTGGGTAATTGGTCAAGCCGGACTTATGCCGATATCGCGGCCGAAATCGGACCGATTGTCGACATGGAACATAAGCTGTTTTCAGTGCGTCCCGATGGCGGGGAGTGGTATAGCGATTTGGCCAAGCGGTTATCGCGCTGGATTGCAGAGCAGCCGTTCGATCAGGATATGCTTATTATCTGCCACGGCATGACCGCGCGCGTTTTGCGGGGGTTGCTGCTCGGGCTGACGCCCATGGAACGCTTCGAAGCGCCGATTGCGCCAAGCCTTTCACAAGGCAGCATGGTGATGATCCGCGACGGTATTGAGGAACTGGTCATCAATGGCGAAGGGCAGGGAGAGCGGGCGTGAGC
>JANOPT010000014.1:0-8834 GCA_031421975.1 Sphingomonadales bacterium
TTACATCTGCAAATTCTACGACGTCGCGCATTAAACCTATTTGGTGTTGCCGGTCGCTGCCTGCGCGGGGGCTTGAGGAGCCGCGTCGGTGGTCGGGGTTGCCGTGTCTTCGCCCGTCGCCGGAGTTGCTGCTGGTGCAGCACCATCGGCAGGAGCAGCCGCAGCGTCTGCCGCTGGCAGCGGCAGGTTCGACCCTTGCGAATTCAGATAAAGGATAACCGCAGCACGTTCTTCGGGATTGCCAAGGCCCGCAAACGTCATCTTGTTACCCGGCGCATATTTTTTCGGGTTGGAAAGCCACTCGTTCAGCGCTTCGAAGGTCCAGTTGCCGCCCTTTGTCTTGAGCGCGTCTGAGTAGGCAAATCCGGCATGGCTGGCCAGCGGCTTGCCCACTGTGCCCCACAGATTCGGACCAATCCCATTGGCACCGCCCGAGGCGATATTATGGCAAGCAACGCATTTCTTGAAAATCGTTTCGCCCTTGGCAACGTCGGCGGTTGCGAGCAGCGTTGCGATCGGAACCGCTGCCGCTGCTCCAGTATCCCCTGATTCAACACCCTGTATTGCGTAGCCTGGCTTTTCCGGTGCTTCACCGTGAAAATACATGCCCGAAACTATGCTGAAACCAAGGGCGGCGATTCCGCCTGCCAAAACCCAGCCAGCGATGGTGTTACTGCGATCGTCCATGAATATCAGCCCTGATGTGCGGTTGTGTACGGGCGGCAACGGGGTCCGCCGGATTCTTTCGCCCCTCTAATGGCCCAAGAGAAGCCGTGCAAGTGTCGAAATCCGGTCTTGCCGGATAAGTTCCCCTGCCGTAACGCGGCGGGCATTATGGACAGCTACCCCGCTTTAGCCCTTGTCAAAGTAAGGGAAATGACAGCCGTTGCCGCGACAGACGCTTCGCGGGCGGTTGCGTTTCAGGGTGCACCGGGTGCGAATTCGCATCTGGCCGCGTGCGAGTTCGATGCCGATTGCCTGCCGCTGCCCTGCTTCTCGTTTGAAGACGCAATCGATGCCGTGAAAGATGGTACCGCTGCGCGCGCCATTATTCCAATCGAAAACTCGCTTCACGGCCGCGTTGCCGACATTCATTTTTTGCTGCCCGAATCCGGCCTCAGCATCATTGCCGAACATTTTATGCCGATCCGCCACTGCCTGATGGCAAAATCTGCCGATGCAAAACTGACGACGGCGATGAGCCATCCGCAGGCGCTAGGCCAATGCCGTCATTATCTGCGTCAGCATAATATCATTCCCGTGGCCTATGCCGATACCGCTGCTGCTGCTGCGTTTGTCGCGGGCAGCGACGATCCAAGCGCCGGTGCCATCGCGCCACCGATTGCCGCTGGCATGTATGGCCTGGTGGCGATCAACGATGCGGTTCAGGATGATGCCAGCAATATGACCCGCTTTGTGGTGCTGTCACGCGAACCTGCCGATAGCCAGGCAATGGATGGTACGTTGATGACCACATTCATCTTCGAGGTAAAAAACATTCCTGCCGCGCTCTATAAAGCGATGGGCGGTTTTGCCACCAACGGTGTCAACATGACCAAGCTGGAAAGCTACCAGAGCGGTGCAAGCTTTGCCGCGACCGAATTTTTTGCCGACATCGAGGGCGCCCCGGGCGACGCCAGTGTCGATCGCGCGCTGGACGAACTGCGCTTCCACTGCAATTCGGTGCGGCTGCTCGGCACGTACAAGCAAACCCGCAAACGCGGTTAAGCCGCTTGCAGGGTTTTTTCCAATGCGCCGTCAAGCGCGGCAATAAACTGATCCACGGCATGATCCCAACTGAACCGCGCTCCGAATGCAGCGGCCTCCCTCCGGTCGCATTTCAGGGCTTTGGCGATGGCGCTTTCAAGGTTCGGTGAAACCGCGCCGACGGGCTGCAGCAAATCGTCATATGGGCCCAAGCCGTTTGCCCCGATGATGTCGAGCGGGCCGGGAACGGGGTATCCCGCCACGGGAACGCCGCATGCCAGCGCCTCGATCATCACCAGGCCGAAAGTATCGGTTTTGCTGGGAAAAACGAAAACATCAGCTGCGGCATAGGCCTGCGCCAGTTCAGCGCCACCCAGGCTGCCGGTGAAAATAACCTGCGGATGCCGCGCCTTGAGTTCCGCCAGTGCGGGACCGTCGCCGACCACGACTTTAGTGCCTTCGACTGCGGCGTGCAGAAAGCTTTCGAGGTTTTTTTCGATTGCCACCCTGCCAACCGACAAAAGGATCGGTCCGGGCAAATCGGCGAGGGCGGCATGTGGCGACAGGCCAGGTTTGAAAATCGCCGTATCGATGCCACGAGTCCACGTCTGGGTTTGCGCGATGCCCCGGCGGGCAAGCTCATCGCTCAGGCGCGGCGTCGCTGATAATACCGCCCGCGACGGGGCGTGAAACCGCCGCATGATCGGCCAGAACACATCGGGCGAAAGCCCCGTGCGGACTGAAGCATAATCGGGGAATCGTGTGTGGAACGCTGTGGTAAACGGGGCCCGGTGCTTCATGCACCAGCGACGAGTACTCCAGCCAATCGGTCCCTCGGTCGAGATATGGACGATGTCAGGCTGAAATCCACCAAGCGTTTTCCGCAAGCTAAAGCGGGGGGCTAACGCCAGCCGGATTTCGCTGTAGCCAGGACACGGCACAGTGTGGAACAGGTCGGGGCTGATGACCCTGACCTCATGCCCGCGTTCGCGCAGCAGCCTGACCGTCATTTCAAGCGTACGGACGACGCCATTTACCTGCGGCGTCCATGCATCTGTCGCAATGGCTATCCTCATGCTGCGACCTGCGCCGCTTTGGCCGCAGCGTTACGCTGACGATTATGGGCGGCCCAGTCGACAATCGACATTTGGCCGTCCTTGTCCTCGACCAGCGCCGTGCAACTTTCGACCCAGTCGCCGTCATTATAATAGGTTACGCCGTCGATATCGCGAATTTCCGCGTGATGGATATGGCCGCAAACCACGCCATCGACGCCGCGTTCGATAGCGGCACGAGCGACCGCCTCTTCATACTCGCCGATAAACGCCACCGCGTTTTTGACCCGCATTTTCAGATAGGATGACAGCGACCAATAAGGCAGATGAAGCCGCCGCCGGATAACATTAAGCCAGACATTTGCCTTGAGCAGGAACGTGTAAGCGGTATCGCCAAGGAAGGCGAGCCACCTGGCATACAGGACGACGCTGTCAAACATGTCGCCATGGGTGACCAGCAACAACCGGCCGTCGGCAGTTTCGTGAATGGCCTCATGCGCCAGTTCGACACCGCCAAAACCCAGACCGACATAATCGCGGAACATCTCGTCATGATTCCCCGGAACATAGACCACGCGCGTTCCCCGGTGGGCCATTTTCAATATGCGGCGCAGCACTTCATTGTGGCTTGACGGCCAATACCAGCCTTTACGCAACCGCCAGCCGTCGACGATGTCACCGACAAGATACAGCGTGTCGCATTTAATGCTGTGCAGAAAATCAAGCAGGAGTTCGGCATTGCACCCCGAAGTCCCCAAGTGGATATCCGATATCCAGACCGTGCGGTACTTCAATTTGGGCTGATAGCTACGCGGCTCGTTCTCGTGAAACCAGTCCGGCATTTTTGGGTCGAACGCGCTTACATCAGCGATATCGTTCGAAACGCGTTTATCTAAAATTTCAGCCATCATCTGTTCCAGTTCCTGACCTAACTGGAAGTGCCGGATACCTTGAGCCCGTGACGCATTCACGTCACGCGCATGACAGTTTGGAGTCAAAATTCAAATGGCCCCGCATGGACCTTGATGACCGTTTGTGCGTTATCCCTGTCCCCATTTGAAGGAAAAAATTATGGCAGACTTATCGCAAATCCAGGAACATGCCGAAGTTATCGGCGCTGATGGCGTTCATGTTGGCACGGTCGACAAAGTAGAAGGCAATCGCATCAAGCTGACCAAATCGGACAGCGGGATGGGCAGCCACGAGGGCCATCACCATTATATCGACGGTGGCCTGGTTGCATCCATCAACGATGGCACCGTCCGCCTGTCGGCCAATGGCGACGTGGCGGTCGCCATGGAGTCTGAAGAAGGCGAAGCGAACGCCTAATGTTACAAAATGAGGTGGGGCGTGTCAGCGTCAGTGCGCGGCGCCCCAACTCGCCCCTGAACCGATTTCAACGCCAAGCGGGACCGTCAGATGAACCAGGGGGCTAGCCGCGCCGACCATCACATCCCTGATGACAATGCTGGCTGCGTCAACATCCTGCTCGGGCAATTCGAACACAAGTTCATCATGGACCTGAAGCAGCATTTTGACGTTCGACAGGCCTGCTCGGTCCAATGCCGGTCCCATTCTAACCATCGCGCGCTTGATGATGTCAGCGCTGGTTCCCTGAATCGGTGCATTTATCGCGGCCCGTTCGCTGCCTTGTCGTTCGGCCTGACTCGGTGACGTTATCCGTGGAAACCACGTCTTACGGCCGAACAATGTCGTCGAATGGCCAGCATCGCGTACTGTGGCCAGAGTTTCCTGAATATAATTCGAAATACCCGGAAACCGTTTGAAATAGGCATCAATCAGCGCCTGCGCTTCTTCCGCTGTCGATTCCAGCCGTTTCGAAAGGCCCCACCGCGATATGCCGTACAAAATCGAGAAGTTGATCGTTTTCGCCCGCCCGCGCGTGTCCCTGTTGACCTCTCCGAACATTTCCATCGCCGTTCGGGCGTGGATATCCTCGCCTTTTTCAAATGCATCGCGCAAAGGCGCGACGTCGGCAAAATGGGCGGCCAGCCGCAGTTCGATCTGGCTGTAATCTGCTGACAATATAACATTGCCTGGCTCAGCCACAAACGCATCACGGATTTGCCGTCCTGTTTCGGTGCGGATCGGGATATTCTGCAGATTGGGATCGGTCGACGACAGCCGTCCGGTTTGCGCCCCGACCAGGCTGTAGCTGGTGTGGACCCGGCCGGTTGCAGGGTCGATCTGCTGTTGCAGGCTGTCGGTATAAGTCGATTTCAATTTCGACAACTGCCGCCAGTCAAGAACCTTACGGGCGATTTCGATGCCTTGCCCGGCAAGATCCTCCAGCACCGTTACGTCGGTCGAATACTGGCCGGATTTGCCTTTCTTTCCGCCTTTGAAACCCATTTTACCAAACAGAATTTCGCCAAGCTGCTGCGGACTGCCGATGGTGAACGGCTGACCGGCGAGGCCATGAATTTCCTTTTCCAGAACCTCCATCTGCCCGGCAAATTCCGATGACAATCGCGCGAGGACGGCGCGATCCACCTTGATGCCCGTGCACTCCATTTTGGACAGCACCGGGACTAGCGGACGATCCACCATTTCATAGACGGTCGTCACTTTTTCAGGACTTAATCGTAACTTCAAATAATGCCACAACCGCAAGGTGACATCGGCATCTTCAGCCGCGTAGCACGTCGCATCGGACAATGGCACCGCGGCAAAACCGATCTGGCTCTTGCCGGTACCGGTTACGCTCTTGTACGAAATGCATTCGTGATTGAGGTGCACTTTGGCCAGTTCATCCATGCCATGACCCTGACGGCCTGCATCGAGCGCAAAGCTCATCACCATTGTGTCGTCGAAGGGCGTAATCTCGAGATGGTGGCGCGCAAGCACCGACATGTCATATTTAAGATTCTGTCCGATTTTCAGCACGGACGGATCGGCAAGTAACGGCTTCAGTTTGGCGATCGCGTCGTTCATCGCAATCTGCACCGGCTTTTCCGCAAACATATCGGTCCCGCCGTGCGCCAGCGGTACATAGCACGCCTCGCCGGGGGCAACCGCCAATGAAAAGCCCACCAGATTTGCGCTTGCCGCCTGCAGACTGTCGGTTTCGGTGTCAAAGCCAAGCGTACCCGTTTCATGCGCGCGCGCGATCCAGTGGTCGAGCCGCGCAATATCGGTCACGCATTCGTACGCACTGACATCGATTTTCGGCATGGGCGCAGGCAAAGCCGCCGAGCCACCGGCTGGCGCATGGGTTGCCCCATCGCCTTTGCTGGTTGCTTTGGGATTGCCGGCGATCGCCTTGTTCGCTTTAGCCGTGTCGGCCACCTGTCCAATACGCTTCAACAGCGAATTGAAGCCGTGATGCTGGAGAAACTCTGCCAGCGGCTCCTCAGGTATCGCCCCCAATATCATATCGTCGATCGGAATGGGAAGCGGGCAATCCTCTTTCAACGTGACCAGGATTTTCGACAATCGCGCCTTGTCGGCATGATCGATCAGGTTATCGCGCATCTTCGACGGCTTCATACCGGGCGCTGCCGCGAGAACGCTCTCCAGATCGCCGAACTCCTGAATCAACTTCATCGCGGTTTTCGGGCCAACGCCTGGAACACCGGGCACATTGTCAACGCTGTCACCCATCAGCGCAAGGACATCGCCGACCTTATCCGGTCCGACACCGAATTTCTCGTTCACTTCCTCGGACCGAATGCGTTCGTTCTTCATGGTATCGAACATGTCGACACACGGTTCGACCAGTTGCATCAAGTCCTTGTCCGATGACACGATGGTGACGTGCCACCCGGCACGGCACGCGGCCTTGGCATAGCTTGCAATCATGTCGTCGGCCTCGACATCGTCTTCCTCGATCATCGGCAACGAAAATGCGCGCGTCGCATCACGGATCATCGGAAATTGCGGCTTCAAATCCTCTGGCGGGTCCGGACGGTGCGCCTTGTACTGGTCGTAAATGCGGTTGCGGAATGACTGGCTCGATTTGTCGAGCACGACCGCCATGTGCGTCGGGCCATCGGCCTGATGCAGGTCGTCGGCCAGCTTCCATAGCATCGTCGTATATCCATAGACCGCGCCGACCGGTTCTCCATGGCGGTTGGTCAGCGGCGGCAGCCGGTGGTACGCACGGAATATATAGGCTGAGCCGTCGACGAGGTAGAGATGCTTTTGGTCGGACGTTGAATCGGGCATGAGCGGCTGGATAGCAGCCCGTTTTGCCCGAGTCTTTGGCTAAATTACTTTCGAACCCGCGCGGGCTTAAGGCGCTTCTTCGCCCCACAGCCGGTCGGTTTCGACATAGCCCCAACGACCGGCGTTTTCGAACCGGCACCAACCCTTGTCGCACTCCTCGATGCGACCGACGACGCCGGGTTCGACACGCCAGGCGATGCGGGCGGTCGCATCGGGCGCCTCACGCAGCGAACCAATACCAGTGCCGGTGACCACGGCAGTCCGCTTCGGGCTGAGCAGACGAACATGCATCCAGCCCTGGTCGCCGTCAGGATCCTCGACCTTACGCCAGACACTGTGCACAGCAACGACCTTAACGGGAAGATTCTGGCGTTGATAAACCCACTTTACCGGAAACTCGGTGCTCGGGCCTGTTCGCATACGCGCCTCTGGCTCTTCGATTGATGCCCAATAGGGTATCTTTTGCTGCGTCTGCGCGGTCGCCACCGTTGCCTGAATGAGAACGCAACCCGCAACAGCCGCCTGCCGGATGATATTTGTCTGATTTGCCATATTCTTACCCCGTAGCTCAACGCTATACGGCAAGCGACGCCGACAGCGCAACCATAGTGTCTTGACGTCATGCAATAATCGGCTTTAGTCGCCCGATGCCTGAGCTTTCCCGTATCGAACGTCCCCGTATCGCGGTTACGCGCCAGCTGCTGCCTTCGGTTCAAACCCGGATGAGCGAATTGTTCGATGCGCGGTTCAATGCCGACGACCGGCCGATGAGCCGTGACGATCTTGTCGCTTTGATGGCCGACTGCGATGTCCTGGTACCGACAGTGACCGACCGCATGGATGCCGACCTGATTGCAGCCGCGCCGCCGCGCCTAAAACTCTTTGCCAGCTATGGCGCCGGGGTCAATCACATCGACCTTGCCGCCGCAAAAGCAAAAGGCATCATGGTCACCAACACGCCCGGTGTATTCACCGACGACACCGCCGACCTGACGATGGCGCTGATCCTGAATGTGCCACGCCGTCTGGGCGAAGGGCACCGGATGATGCGGAGCGGTCAATGGCAGGGCTGGAGCCCGACGGGAATGCTCGGGCACCGGATCGGCGGCAAGACGCTGGGCATCATCGGTTTTGGTCGCATTGGCGAGGCTGTTGCCGTGCGGGCAAGAGCGTTCGGCCTGAACATCATCTACAACAAACGCCATCGACTGCCGGCCGGTGTCGAAGAAGAGCTGGGCGTTACTTTCGAACCAGACCTCGACCGGCTTGTCGCGCGTGCCGATATCATCACGCTGCATTGCCCGCTGACAGCGGAAACCAACAAGATCATCAGCGCCGATCGCATCGGAATGATGAAGCGCGATGCCTATATCGTCAACAGTTCGCGCGGTGAGTTGATCGATGAAGAGGCGTTAATTGCAGCACTGGGCAGTGGCCGGATCGGTGGTGCGGGCCTTGACGTTTACACCCATGAACCGGCAATCGATGCCCGTCTGTTCGACATTCCCAATGTCGTATTGCTGCCACATCTGGGCAGCGCAACCTTTGAGGGACGCGAAGCATCGGGCGAGCGGGTGATTACGAACATCCGCATGTGGGCCGATGGCCACCGTCCGCCCGATCAGGTCCTGGACGGCTGGAGCTAGGCAAATTTCGCTAAAAGCCCCTGTTAACCTTAATTTTCGCTTTCATTAGCGAACCTTGCTGCTTTAGGACATTGTGGAGAGTTCGGGGTGAGGAGCAGCGTATGACGCGCAATTTGGTTAAGTCGATAATGTTGTCGGGCGCGCTGATCGCGTCGCCCGCCTGGGCTCAGGACATGATTGCCGCGATACCCGAAGCGAATAGCGGCGACAGCGCATGGATTTTGACCGCGTCGGCGCT
>JANOPT010000015.1:0-10638 GCA_031421975.1 Sphingomonadales bacterium
TGGAGGGCGGTGTCCAGCGGCGTCATGTGGCGCTACGGTAATGCGAGGGGCTTTGCGCGCGCAATGTGGCGGCGGCGGTTTCGGGCGTCAGGTCGCGCTGCGCCTCGGCCAGCATTTCATAACCGACCATGAACTTGCGAATGCTCGCCGAACGCAGCAATGGCGGATAGAAATGTGCGTGTAATTGCCAGTGCGGGGCATCGGCAGTGCCGGGCGCCCCGTGCCAGCCCATCGAATACGGAAAGCTGGTCTGGAACAGATTGTCATATGCGGTGGTCAGCGCCTTGAGGATTTTAGCAAGGCTATCGCGCTCCACAGGCTCAAGCATGCTTATCCGCTGAACGGTAAAGCGTGGGAGTAGCAGGATTTCATAGGGCCAACTTGCCCAATACGGGACGACCGCAATCCAGCTTTCGTTGATCGCGACTGTGCGGGTGCCATCGGCCGCTTCGGCGTGGGCATAAGCCAGCAGCATATTCTGGTTCATGTTGGCAAGCCACTGCTGCTGGGTCTCATCCTCCTTGGAAGGTTCAGCCGGAACATAGCTTGTGGCCCAGATTTGCCCATGCGGATGCGGGCTGGAGCAGCCCATCATCGCGCCCTTGTTTTCGAAAATCTGGACATAGGCGTGCGTGGACGACAGTTCGGCTTCCTGTGCGGCCCATAGATCGACGACCGTGCGAATTTCCGGAGCGGATAACTCGGGCAGCGTTTTGCTGTGGTCGGGCGAAAAACACATGACGCGGCAGGTTCCGGTTGCAGTGGCGGTCTGAAAAAAATCTCCGCTGCTGGCTGCTATGTCGGCCGGGTCGGCGAGCAACGCGGCGAAGTCGTTATCAAAGACGAACACGCCTTCGTAATCGGGGTTGGCGATGCCGCCCGCCCGGTCGTTGCCGGGGCACAGATAGCAACCGGGGTCGTGCCGCGGCCGGGTATCGGCGTCGGGCACATCCTGCTGCCCCTGCCACGGCCTTTTGGCGCGGTGGGGTGAGACGAGCAGCCATTCGCCGTTGAGCGGATTGAAACGGCGGTGGGGTTGGTCGCTAGGCAGCATCAGGCAAGTTCCAGTCTATAGGGGGTAAGCCTTTACTCAACAGAAACGCATTGCATTGCGAAAAATGCTTGCACCCCAGAAAGCCGTTATGTGCCGACAAGGGTGAAGGGTGCGCGGCCTTTAGAACAAGGTGCCGCGCGGTATCGACAAATGCGCCTTTCTTCTGGGCATAGGCCCCCCACAGCATGAATACAACGGGGTCGCCGCGGTCGTTGACAAGGCGGATAACGGCATCGGTAAAGCGCTCCCATCCTTGTCGGCTATGCGAGGCGGCTTTGGCCATTTCGACGGTGAGGACGCTGTTGAGCAACAATACGCCCTGCTGTGCCCAATGCTCCAGAAAGCCATGACGCGCGCGGGAAATCCCGAGGTCGCTTTCTAGTTCTTTGTAGATATTCAACAGGCTCGGCGGCGGGCGTACACCCGGCCGGACACTGAAACACAGGCCGTGCGCCTGGTTAGGCCCGTGATAGGGATCCTGGCCCAAAATGACAACGCGCACTGTGTCGAGGGGCGTCAGGTCAAGCGCGCGGAACCATTCGCTGCCCTTGGGGTAAATCGTCTTCCCCGCAGCTTTTTCGGCGGCGAGAAAGGCCTTTAGCGCAGCCATATAGTCGGCGTTAAACTCCGGCAACAGAGGCGTTTTCCAGCTTTCGTGGAGGTGGATTTCAGGCATTGTGCTTCCACTCTTTAGATAAAGAAGGCGCAATGGCACGAAGGCGCGACGAGGGCTTATTTGGCATAGCGGTCGTTTATCACGCGGCGAATGCCTTGTTTGAAGGTTTCGTTACCGAAATTCAGCAACAGCCCGATCAGCAAGCCCATCAAGCGAATATATGTGAGGGTCTGGCTAATGTGAATTGGACCCAGCTTTTCAATGGATTTAACCTCAATGAGGAGCTTGTCGTCCACCAAGATATCGAAACGAAATGCCTGCGGATAGGTTTTTCCATCTATAACAATATTGACCGGCTGCTGCCGGTCGATCTTCAATCCCGCACCGGCAAGCCGGTCAGCCAACACATCCTCATATACCGATTCGAGCAATCCAGGGCCGACCTGACGATGCAATTGCAGCCCACTGTTCAGCACAAGCGTGACGATTTTTTCCAACCTTTCGTCCAAACCCGTCCCCCTTTGCGCCTTCGTGCCTTCGCGTCTTTTTTACGTCATTGTCTCGCAGGTTAAGTGAGCAACGCCGTCCACGCTTCCACCTCTTTCTTGGTCGCAGGCCCAAGAAGTTCCATGGCGTGGCGGAGGCGTTCGCGGATTATGTCCCGGCCAAGATGAGTTATCGCGTCGAATAGGGGAACGCCTTGGGGTTGACCGGTGATGGCGATGTACATCGGGCGGACGACGTCTTTTAATTTGACTTCCAGCACTTCGGCCGTTCGCCTTAAAGTGATCTCGACGCCTGCTTTATTCCATTCGATCAGCGTGTCAAACTGCTGCAATGCAAGTGTATAGGCTGCACGTTGCTGGTCGGCATCGAGCTTGACGCCATCGCGAAGGGCTTCGGCGTTTAATCCGTCGAGGCGGTTCATGAAGAACATGCCGACGAGGGCGCCGAGGTCGGATAATTTGGTAATCCGTGCCTGCGCCATTTCGGCGATGGGGGTAAGATATTCGTCGTTCAGCGCCCAAGCCTTGATGGCGTCGAGAAACTGCGTCGTGTCCAGTTCCTCGCGCAAATAGCGTCCGTTTAGCCAGTCCAGCTTCGAGGTGTCGAACACAGGTCCGCCCAGCGAAATATTGTGCACATCGAAGCCGTCGATCAGGTCTTGCAGTGCGGTTTTCTCATCCTCTTCGCCCGACGATTTGATGAACAGGCCAAGAAAGTTTTGCATGGCCTGAGGCAGATATCCCGCACGCTGGTAAAACAGGATCGACGTCGGATTCTTGCGCTTCGACAACTTCGATTTGTCGGCATTGCGAAGCAGCGGCAGGTGAGTCAGCACCGGCGGCTCCCAACCGAAATATTGATAGAGCAAAAGATGCTTCGGCGCAGACGAAATCCACTCCTCGCCGCGCATGACATGCGTGATACCCATCAGATGGTCGTCGACGACATTGGCGAGATGATAGGTGGGAAGGCCATCCGATTTCATCAACACCTGCATATCGACGACGCCATATTCGAACTCGATTGGTCCGCGCAGCGTATCATGAACAACGCATTTGCCTGTCGTCGGAATTTTCATGCGGACGACATGGGAAACGCCTTCTGCGTCCAGTTTCGCTCGGTCCGCATCGGTGAGCGACAGGCACGTTCCGTCATATTTCGGGGGTTGCTTTGCGGCAATCTGGTGCCGCCGCATATCGGTCAGTTTTTCCGACGTACAATAGCATTTGAAAGCATGGCCGTCGGCCAGCAACCGGTCGCAATGTTCGGTATAAATCGCGCTGCGTTCCGACTGCCGATAGGGGCCGTGCGGGCCGCCGACGTCGGGGCCTTCGTCCCAGCTGAGGCCAAGCCATTTCAGCGATTCAAGGATCATCCGTTCCGATTGCGGCGTTGAACGAGCCTGATCGGTATCCTCGATTCGCAGCAGGAAATCGCCCCCGTGCTTTTTGGCAAAGCAATAATTGATGAGCGCAATATAGGCAGTGCCGACATGCGGGTCGCCGGTCGGGGACGGGGCAACACGGGTGCGGACGGGTTTGGTCATTTCGGTCATGAGGCGCGCCCTATCAATCCTGCGGTGCTATGCCAAGTTCTGGTTCACGCCACCGCACAGAGGACTCAGAGTTTCGTATTGTAACATCTATATGGCAGAGTGACAGTCTCCGAATCGTACAATAATAGAGATCATCATGCATATAACCCGTCGTCAATTCGGTTTCGGCCTTGGCAGTATCGCCTTTGCCGGGCTCGCCGCCCGGACGATCGCGCAGGCTCCGGTGGCGGGGATGAACGAGGTTCGCGGGTTTGGGCCGCTGGTGCGCGACCCGAACAACTTGATCGATCTGCCCAAGGGTTTTGACTACCGCGTCATATCGCGTCTTGGCAATATTATGGACGACGGATTTCTTGTTCCCAATTCAGCAGATGGCATGGGCGCATTCGATCTGGGCAAAGGCAAGGTCGCATTGGTTCGTAACCATGAATTAAGCGTTGGCGAACAAAATGCAGGTCCATTCACGGTTGCCGTTCCCAGGGAATTCAATGCCTACGACCGCATGGCCGATGACATATCGATGCCGCTGCCTGGCGGTACCACGACCTTGATCTATGACATGAATACCGGCCGACGGGAGGCAGAATGGCTTAGCCTGTCGGGTACGATCCGCAACTGTTCAGGCGGGATTACGCCTTGGGGCAGCTGGCTGACCTGCGAGGAAAATGTGACCAGAGCCGGGGACGGCATCGGCAAGGATCATGGCTATATCTTTGAGGTGCCAGCAAGGCACAAAGGCCTGGTGACGCCCGTTCCGCTGAAAGCCATGGGCCGTTTCAACCACGAAGCTGCGTGTATCGATCCGCGCACGGGCATTGCCTATCTGACGGAAGATCGCGGTGACAGCCTGCTGTACCGGTTCATTCCGAATGAAAAGGGTCAGCTTGCCAAAGGCGGACGCCTGGAGGCATTGGCGTTCGCTGAAACCGACATCAGGGACACGCGGAACTGGACAGAAGTGCAGGTTAGCAAGGGCAAACTGTATCGCGTCAAATGGGTGCCGCTGTCGGATCCCGAGAGCCCGAATGATGATTTACGTAAACAGGGCGCAGCCAAAGGCGCGGCGCTATTTGCGCGTGGCGAGGGCATATTCTGGGGGAAAGGCGAGCTGTTTTTTGCCTGCACCAACGGCGGCGCGGCCAAATATGGCCAGATTTTCCGTTATGTGCCAGCCGTCAATGAAGGCTTTCCGGGCGAGAGTGATGCACCTGGAATGATCGATTTATTCATGGAATCGACCAATCCGGCATTCTACAATTACGGCGATAACATCGCGGTCATGCCCAATGGCCATCTTTTGGTATGTGAAGACCAATATACCGACATATCGAACAATCATCTGCGCGGTGTCGACGGCGCGGGCCGGACATATATGATCGGCAAATCCCGCGTACAGACCGAATTTGCCGGCGGGTGTTTTTCTCCGGATGGCTCGACCCTGTTCGTCAATATGATGGAGCCGACGGTGACACTGGCAATCAAGGGGCCGTGGGGCAGGGTAAAGTCTGCCTAGCGCAGGGGCAGCAAAACGCGTAGCGCCAACGACTGATGTCGCAAATCTCCCCCCGCTTGCTTGCGCCCCCTCGCTTGTTGGGCATCGCCACCGCCCTGCCGCCGCATCTCATTACGCAGGCGCAAGTGCTCGAGATATTGGCGCAGGCCAAAGGCAAAGCGTTGCCGCCGCGTATGGCCGAAATACTTGGCAATACCGGCATCGAGCAGCGCCATATAGCAATGCCTCCTGAATATTATTTCAAAGCGCGTTCATGGCCTGACCGGGCCAAGGTTTATGAAGAAGCAGCGTCACGAATGTTTCAAACGGCGGCGGCCAAAGCGTTGCAGCGTGCCGGATTGACTGTCGCCGATATCGGCCAGATTGTATTCGTGTCGACAACCGGGACAATGACGCCCAGCTTGCCAAGCCGGATGATCGCGGCGATGGGCTTTGCGCCTGACACGCGCTGCGTACCCTTGTTCGGCTATGGCTGCGCGGGCGGGGTGATCGGGATTGGCGTTGCTGCCGACCTTTACCGCGCGGCACCGGACAAGCCGGTTTTGCTGGTCAGCGTTGAGCTGTGTAGCATCGCTTATGATCACGCGCGCATGGACAAGAAAGACATGGTCGCGCTCGCATTGTTTGCAGATGGCTGCGCGGCGGCCGTGATCGGGGCTGGGCCCAAAAACGGGAGCGCGCCAGAGCTATCGGCATTTGACAGCTATGTATGGCCCGATACGCTCGACATGATGGGGTGGGAGATTGGCGATACCGGGTTCGATCTGGTTTTGGCGCGGGACATTCCCCTGTTCGTCAACAGCCACTTTGCGCCATTATGCGACCGGTTTCTTGCCAGGCACCGTTTGACGAAAGCCGATTTGGCAGAACCGGCCTGCCACCCCGGTGGCGGCCGTGTGGTCGATGCGCTGGCCGCCTATTTCGGCGACAGCCTGACGACGACGCGCGACGTGCTGCGCCATCACGGCAACATGAGCTCGCCAACAGTGTTGTTCGTTCTCGATGCCCTGTTATCTGGCGGGCCGATAACACGGCCAATTTTGATGACGGCGCTCGGCCCGGGTTTTGTCGGCGCGATGGGACTGCTTAGACCATGACGGCTATCCTGAACCAATCTGCGCGATCGGGAAGGGCGATGCCGTGAGTATTTTCGAATGGCCGATATGGGCGCAGGCGGTGTTTGCCTATGTTGTCGTTCAGCGGCTGGCAGAGCTTGGTTATGCCAACGCAAATACCCGCCGGTTGCTGGCCGAAGGCGGCCGCGAATATGGCGCAAACCATTACCCGCTGTTCATCATCCTGCACAGTGGCTGGCTGATTTCGATTGCGTTGTTTGCAAAGCCGGATGACGCGCCCAATCTGGTTTTGCTCAACGCGTTCATCGCCAGCCAGACTTTCCGGTTCTGGACGCTGGCCAGCATCGGTCGCTGGTGGACGACCCGGATCATCAGCGCCCCGCATTTTCCAAGGATAACGCATGGTCCGTACCGCTTTATAAGACATCCCAATTATGCACTGGTCGTCGTGGAAATTGCGCTGGTGCCACTGTTGCTCGGCTCGATCTCGGCGGCAATATGCTATTCCGCCTTGAATGCGGCCTTGCTCGCGTTGCGTTTGAAAATAGAAAATTCGGTATTGGCTGAACGCGACCGCGACTGAGCATTTCTGCGGGCAAAATACGCAATGATCGGTCGTTCGAGAAGCAGGTGCAAGGCAACGGCAAGCAAGATGACGAACATTACCGCGACGGGAGCGAACAGCATGTCGTCCAGCCCCAGCCTCGGCCAGTATTTGATGGCCAATCCCAATGCCATGATGTGGAAAATATACATCGCATAAGATGCATCGCCCAGCAGATTGAGTGCGCGATTCGGCCGGATTTTATGTTCGATGCCGATGGCTCCGATCACCACGCATGCCGCCGGTATCCCCAATGACAGTATCCGGTAGTTCGTCAGCGGATGCAGTATGTACATGGCCAACAGACCGGCCGGGACGAGCAGCACTGTCCCCTTCAGGCGAAACTTGGCAATGGCCATGCCGAACAGGAATTCCAGCATGATCGTATTTGTATAAAAGCCCAAATTGCCGACAGGCCGGATAACCAGCGGAAGTGCCGCCAGCGCAATCAAACATCCTGCGAGCGCCGCAAAGCGCCATTTTTCCCTGATCGACAGCGACAAGGCGAATAGCAGGTAGAAAAACATCTCGTAGTTGAGTGTCCAGCCCGGCTCGACAACTGGTTGTAGCGCGCCCGACACGGGATGGACCATCGGAATAAACAACATGGATGCGAGTTTGAACAGGAATTCGCCCTTGAGCGATGCCATCATGATCACCGTTGCCAACCAGTATAAAGGGATGACGCGCTGGCAGCGCCGCACGAAAAACGCGCGCGGCGTCGTGGCCTTGCCTTGGGTTGCAGCGACCATGACAAAGCCCGAGATCACGAAAAATATGTCGACCCCGCCGCGCAGCCAGCGGATATGTTCGATATCGGCGCGCATCAAATCGACACCGGTATGGATATGGAACACGACGACCATCAACGCTGCTACTGCCCGCAAATAGTGAATGGAATGGAAGTGCTGCATCGATCCTCAACCATATTGGCCAAGTGACCGGTTAGGCTGTGAAGTTGAATTTTGCGTTAAGCGCAGCCTTGACCAGGGCCGCGTCGCCCGCTAATGGCCCGCCTTCTTGAAGGTCGGTGAGCGATTCTCGCCCGGCCCCAAAGAAATCAACATAGGCTGCACATTGTGTGATCGACCGGGCGGATAAAAGGCTGAGCCTCCGCCGTAACAACGGGTGACCACGCAAAGTAACCACATAACTTTCAAGGTGAAGATATGCCAACGATTAACCAGCTGGTCCGCAAGGGCCGGACCCCGCAGAAGGTCAAGTCAAAGGTCCCTGCGATGGAGCAGAACCCGCAAAAGCGCGGCGTTTGTACTCGTGTTTACACAACGACTCCGAAAAAGCCGAACTCGGCTTTGCGTAAAGTTGCCAAGATCCGTCTGACCAACCAGCGTGAGGTTATTTCCTACATCCCTGGCGAAGGCCACAACCTGCAAGAGCATAGCGTTGTGCTGATCCGTGGCGGCCGCGTTCGCGACCTTCCCGGTGTGCGTTACCATGTGCTTCGCGGCGTACTCGATACGCAGGGTGTCAAGGACCGCAAGCAATCGCGTTCCAAATATGGTGCAAAGCGTCCGAAGTAATTCGCAAGCTTTCCCATTTGCTGGTCCGATTGGCGCGCACCCGCGCTGCCATTGGTCCCAAGAGATAAAGGAAATATATTATGTCACGTCGTCGTCGTCCCGAGAAACGCATCATCCTTCCCGATCCCCGTTATGGCGATCTGGTGCTGTCGAAGTTCATGAACAACCTGATGCTGGATGGTAAGAAATCCGCCGCAGAGCGGATCGTTTACGGTGCGCTTGAAACCGTTGAAAGCCGCGCCAAGAAAGACCCGATCCAGACATTCCATGAAGCGCTGGATAACGTAAAGCCGGGCATCGAAGTCCGCAGCCGCCGCGTCGGTGGCGCCACCTATCAGGTACCTTGCGAAGTCCGTCCCGAGCGTGCTCAGGCTCTCGCAATCCGCTGGCTGATCGGTGCAGCCCGCAACCGCAGCGAAACCACGATGGCCGCGCGCCTGTCGGGCGAGCTGATGGATGCTGCGTCGAACCGCGGTAACGCCGTTAAAAAACGTGAAGACACGCATCGTATGGCTGAAGCCAACCGCGCGTTCGCACACTACCGCTGGTAAGGCTTAAGCCTCTCCCGCAAGCGGGAGAGGCAGCGAGACTTAGCGCCGAAGGTGGTTAGTCGCAGCGGAGTGGGCAGAGGCCCACACCAACGCCGACTAGGCAGCAAGCTGCCAAGTCTTTGTATCCTCTCCCGCCTGCGGGAGAGGGAAAATTCTGGGGCTGGCATAAACCAGCCCCTTTCCCTATAGGGCGGCGCGAACCGCAGCCCCGCATTGGAGTAAAGAATATGGCACGCAGCCATCCACTCAGTATGTATCGCAACATCGGTATCATGGCGCATATCGACGCCGGCAAAACCACGACCACCGAGCGTATCCTGTTCTACACCGGTAAATCGTACAAAATTGGCGAAGTCCATGACGGCGCGGCCACGATGGACTGGATGGAGCAGGAGCAAGAACGCGGGATTACGATCACGTCTGCGGCCACCACTTGTTTCTGGAACGACCACCGGATCAACATCATCGACACCCCAGGCCACGTTGACTTCACGATTGAAGTCGAACGTTCGCTGCGCGTACTCGACGGTGCGGTGGCTTGCTTCGACGGCGTTGCCGGCGTTGAGCCGCAGTCGGAAACCGTGTGGCGTCAGGCCGACAAATACGGCGTTCCGCGCATGTGCTTTATCAACAAGCTCGACCGTACCGGTGCGAACTTCAAATATTGCGTGCAGTCGATTATCGACCGTTTGGGCGCGCGTCCAGCTGTGCTTTACATTCCGATCGGCCTTGAAGCCGATTTGAAGGGTCTGGTCGATCTGGTCGAAAACCGTGCCATCATCTGGAAAGACGAAGCCCTTGGCGCTGAATTCTTTTACGAGGAAATTCCTGCCGACCTCGCCGCCGAAGCCGCCAAATATCGCAGCGAGCTAATTGAGCTTGCCGTCGAGCAAGACGATGTCGCGATGGAAGCCTATCTCGAAGGCAACGAGCCTGATGTCGCAACGCTGAAGGCGCTGATCCGCAAGGGCACGCTGAACCAGTCGTTCGTCCCTGTCTGCTGCGGCTCGGCGTTCAAGAACAAGGGCGTTCAGCCTTTGCTCGACGCTGTGGTCGATTATCTGCCTTCGCCGCTCGACATCGAAGACGTTCAGGGCGTCCATATGGACACGCTTGAACCAGACAGCCGTCCGCCAACCGACGACGCGCCTTTCAGCGCGCTCGCGTTCAAAGTGATGAACGATCCGTTCGTTGGTTCGCTGACCTTCATCCGCATCTATTCGGGTTCACTGCTCAAGGGCACGTATCTGAACTCGGTGAAGGACAAGAAGGAAAAAGTCGGACGTATGCTCGAAATGCACGCCAACGAACGTAAGGACGTTGACGAAGCATTTGCTGGCGACATCATCGCGCTTGCCGGCATGAAGGAAACGACAACCGGCGATACATTGTGTGCCGAGCGTTTCCCGATCATATTGGAACGCATGGAATTCCCCGATCCGGTTATCGAATTGTCGGTGGAACCCAAGACCAAGGCTGACCAGGAAAAGATGGGCATTGCGCTCAATCGTCTGTCGGCTGAAGATCCAAGCTTCCGCGTTTCGACCGATCACGAATCTGGCCAGACGATCATCAAGGGGATGGGCGAGCTTCACCTCGACATCATCGTTGACCGGATGCG
>JANOPT010000016.1:0-20951 GCA_031421975.1 Sphingomonadales bacterium
GCCGAATTCATCGACCATGACGCTGTGGTCGATGACCAGATGCACCGGCACCAACGGATTGATCTTGGCAGGGTCAGCCTTCAACGCAGTCATCGCATCGCGCATTGCGGCGAGATCGACGACGCAGGGAACGCCGGTAAAATCCTGAAGCAGGACGCGGGCAGGGCGATATTGGATCTCGCGGGTGGATTTAGCTTCCTTCTGCCAATCGACCATCGCCTGAATATCCTGCACCGAAACGGTGAAACCGCCATCCTCGAACCGCAGCAGATTTTCGATCAAGACCTTCATCGAAAACGGCAACCGCGACACATCGCCCAATTTCTCCGACAACTTGGCGATGGAGAAATAGTCCACCGTCTTGCCGCCAGCGGTCAGGGTGGAACGGGTCTGCAGGCTGTCTAATCCGATTGCGGTCATAAATACCTCGTCTGAAAGTGATACTTTCAGCCAGTCTGGGGGTGAACAGCAATCCTTTCACCGCTTGCCCTATGCTTGTTGAAGGGTCTTTAAGAACGGTGTCAGCAGAGAGTTCAAACCAGCGTAAAAGCGGGAGATTCGTTTGCTGGCCGCGCCTTAGCGCGATGCGACGGGGCGCGCAAGACAGCGGCTAATCAATTAAATAGGGACAGTCCCTATTTAATTCTCATCGATTGATTGTGGGTGCCGTTTCTGCAATTAAATAGGGACAGTCCCTATTTAAGGAATTTCGATGCCTCGCGCCGCCCGTATTGTGATCCCGGGCGTTGCCCATCACGTAACGCAGCGCGGCAATCGTCAACAGGCGATATTCTTTAACGATGATGATTACTGCGCCTATCTCAATATATTACGCATCGCGCTGGATCGCCATAACACACGTTGCCTGGCCTGGTGCCTCATGCCCAATCACGTCCACTTGATGCTTGTTCCGCAAACCGCAGATGGGTTGCGTGCTACCTTGGCAAGCGCCCACACCACCTATGCCCAGCGGATCAACCAGCAGCAGAAGGCATCGGGCCATCTATTTCAGGGGCGTTTTGCCAGCTATGCGATGGACGATGCACATATGATGGTGGCTGCGCGGTATATCGAAAATAATCCCGTCAAAGCTGCGTTGGTGGAAAGCGCCAAAGATTGGCGCTGGTCGAGCGCGCGGGCGCATATCGAGCAGCATGATGACGGGCTCACCGATATAGCCGCGCTGGGGCAACATCTGCCGAATTGGGCCGCAATGCTGACAGCTGGACTGGAGGCCGCCGAGCAGGTCGACGGCGCGTTGCTTACCGGAAAACCGATGGGGGCAGCCGATTGGTTGCACCTTCACGGCCTGACGCCAACGGCCAGACGTCGCGGCCGCCCTTTCTCATTAAATAGGGACAGTCCCTGATTAATTAAATAGGGACTGTCCCTATTTAATGCGCCATGTTGCTCAGCCCTCCCGCAAAACCCGTGTCACTTCCTCCAGCGTTCCGCGCACGCGCAGCAACTGATCTTTGCCGAAGACGATCAGGCATTCATTGTCCGAATTGTCGGCCAGACGCGCGAACTGGACGATTTCCGGATTGACCGAGATTTTCTGGCCGCGTGTGTCGGTCATACTGACGAAGGGGATCATGGGGTTTCCTTGTTGTTTCGGCGATGCGGTATTTTGGCATGCTTCCCGCTGGGTTGAAAGCAGTGCTTGGCTTTGTTCTTCGTTCAACGCAGCATTGTGAAACAATCACCAACGGTCTCGCATATAACCATATCAGTGGTATTTATAGCAAATTACGAGCCATTTCGGTTCAGTCGCGCAGTATACGCGGGCCGTTTGGTGCCGACCCTAATCCTCAAAATCCATCGCGCCGTGCGTCGTGACAGAGGCGATCTCCATGAATACCGGCTTGCTTTTGGGGCCGTCATGATCCGCGATCATGCCGACGCTGGCCAGGATGTATGGCGACACGCGGTGGCGGGTGCACAGGCCGCCTGCGCCGTCGCTGACCAGTGGTGTTTCGAATTCGACCGCGATCATCGCGTCCTGAACGCGGGTTACGGTGCAGATGACAAGCTGTCCACCGCCCAGATCGAGTACCAGTCCGGTGCCTTCGGGTACGCCCAGCAAGCCGTCGATCAGCGCGCCGGTCTTCGACAGGTTACGCATCAATGCGTCATAGCGGTGGTCGTCATGGATCACGCCGATGCGGCGGAACACCGACCGGCGTTCGGGGCGGTGGCGTTCCGGGCCATCGGGCTCGATCCGCAAATCGCCGCTGGCCATGCTTCTGATCACGGTTTCCTGAGTCAGTGCTTTGGAATAGATCCACCCTTGGATAAAGCGTGCGCCTTTGGACTTGACGACTTCAAGCTGGTCGAACGCTTCGACCCCCTCGACAGTGGTTTCCATACCCAATGCGTCGGACAGGCCAATGATTGCGGCGATGATCTTTGCGCTGTTATGGTCTTTCTGCGTGCAGCTGTCGACAAAAGTGCGGTCGACCTTGATCTTGTCGAACGGGGCTGAGCGCAGATAACTCAATGACGAATAGCCAGTGCCGAAATCGTCGAGCGCAAGACGAACGCCGAGTTGTTTAAGCGCGCGGAAAATATCGTCGATGGTCTCTCCATCGCCCATGAACACGCTTTCGGTCAATTCAAGTTCAAGGCGGTTGGCCTCAAGCCCCGACGTCTGGAGCGCGTGGGTCACGATATCGATCAGATCCGAATGCGCGAATTGTGCAGCCGAGACGTTCACCGCGACGCGGACCGATTTGGGCCATGCCATGGCGTCGACGCACGCCTTGTTCAGCGCCCATGCGCCGATCTGGTTGATCAGGTCGGATTCTTCGGCAATTGGCACGAATACCTCTGGACTGATGGGTCCGCGTTCGGGATGGTCCCAGCGCATCAGCGCTTCGAAGGTGACGACAACATTGTCTTCGGTCCGCACGACGGGCTGATAATGCAGCTCAAGCTCGCCCCCCGCCAGCGCATCGCGCAAGCCTTCGTCAAGCAGGCGGCGTTCTTCGGCTTCATCTTTCAGGTCGGCCGAATAGAACCGGAATTGCCCGCGTCCGCCATTCTTTGCGGCGTACAACGCCAGATCGGCATTGTGGACCAGATCAAGCTTGTCGATGCCGTCATAGGGTGAAATCGCAACGCCGATCGACGTACCGATGGTCGCGCGCTTGTCGTCGATTGCATAAGGTTGCGAGATAATCTGGATGATTTTGTTGGCCAGTTCGCCCAGCTTGCCGCGATCATCGAGGTCGGGCAGGATGATCTGGAATTCGTCGCCGCCAAGCCGTCCGATTTCGCCGCGGCTGCCGACCACCCGTTCAAGACGGCGGGCAACCTGACGCAGCAGATCGTCGCCGGCCGGATGGCCAAGCGTGTCGTTGACGTGTTTGAAACGGTCGAGGTCAAGCATCACCAGCGTGCAGCTGCGCTTTGCCGATTTGTAAGCCGCGAGAATACCCTCAAGCTTTTTGTCCATGCGGTGGCGGTTCGCAAGCCCAGTCAGCGAATCGAATTCGGCAAGCCGTGAATCGACCAGCTTGCGCTCATATTCGACGGTAATGTCCTTGGCGCTGCCGCGATAGCCGACGAAATTGCCTGATTTGTCGAATTTCGGATGGCCCGAAATCGACCACCATGTTTGCCGTCCGTCGCCCTGCGGCTGATCCAGTGCGAAACGGACCGTCTGGTCGACAATCTTGTTGCGGGCAGTGAGCTGGAAATTCAGTGGGCGGTCGGACCGTTCGCCAGGGTTATTGCTGTCGGTTTCGAACAGGACGGTCAACGGCTTTGCCAGCAAGTCCTGGATTGGACGATTGAGTTTCTCGGCCGCGTTTTCGGAAATATAAATCAGCCGCGCCTCGGCATCGGTGGCCCATAGCCAACCTATACCGGCATGTTCGAAATCGTCGAGGACTTCAAGCCGCCGGGCGCTGTCGGCAGGAGTAATGACCGCAACCCCGCCATGTTCGGTGGCAGCGGTTCCTGGAAAGCCCTTGAACAGGCGCGCGACAGCCATCGCGGTCAGCCTGCCTTAAAGCAAACAAGAAAAATGCGGTTCATAGGAAAGATCGTCTAAAGCGTTTTGGTTACCATAACGCTAACATTCGCGCTGCGCGCATTTGCATACGGCGTCAATCCGGCGATACTGGCGGGTTCTGTCGCCATCGGCGCTGCCCTTGCCAATCACGACGCGGTCGAGAAGGACTGCCCAATTGCTGAATTCCCCAGCACATCGACGATGTCGGGCCCCGGGGCCTGACGTTTTCAAAGGCCTGTTTGTCGACAATCGACGGCGATTTTCACAATGTGTTAACCATCCTCGCGCGATAAGGTAGCAACGAAATGAATGAAATGTTCAACCGAGCGAGACATGACATGAAGAGATCTTTGCCAACCACTGCTTATGCGATCGCCCTGGCCAGTTTTATGCTGTCCGGTGTCGTTATCGCCGCAAACGAGGCGCAGGCCCAGACGAAGGCTGCATCGCCGGTTGTCCTTACCAGCGATGTTAAAATCGAACGGGTCGAGGTCGATGCCACCGGCAAGGAAAAGATCAAATTGTTCACGCCGACCCAGGTTGCCGTTGTTCCTGGCGACAAGGTGCTCTTTACGCTTGAGGTTACCAACACCGGCGCTCAGGCTGCTGCCGGATTTCGCGCAACCAACCCCATGCCTGCTGCGGTCCAGTTCACATCGGTCGCCGAAGACTGGGCCGAGGTATCGGTTGATGGCGGCACTAACTGGGGAAAGCTTGCCACGCTGAAGGTTCCGGCCAAGGACGCCGCAGGCACCGCACAGGTTGAACGCGCGGCTGGCCCTGAAGATGTGACTCATGTCCGCTGGGTATTTGCCGACGCAATCTCGCCCGGTGCAAAGCGCAGCTTGAGCTATCGCGGTGTGGTTAAATAATACAGATTGTTAAGGTCTTTGGCTGGCCTGTCCCGTGCTGGCACATAGCAGGCTACAGGTTAGGGTAAATGCGACGCAGGGGTGTGATTAACCACCTTTAGGGCTAGCTTTTGTACAGGTGTGAACGCAGCGTTAGGGCATGAAATTTTCAGGAGTTAGCCTCATGCGTGCTTTTCCAAGAATCACTATACCGCTGTTGCTTGGTCTGGTGCTCGCATTACCGCTTGCAGCATGCGGCAGCCAGAGCAATGATGAAGCCGCCGTTGCCGAACTCGATAACAAATTGGTGGGTAAGGGCAGCGACCCTGAAATGAACGCTGCGCTCAACGACCGCATCCTGGTAGACCCGGACTTGACCGACAGCGCCAACGTCAACACCGTCAAGGTGGCCGATAAGCCTTTGTCGGGCGCATTACCGGCCGATGCGGGATATGATAATGACGCCTCGATCGAAGCTCTCGATGGCGGAAAACTGCTGCGCGCGCCAACACCGACGACGGTCGCTGCCGAAGATTGCACGACATGCGGTGAACGCAGGGCTACGACCCTTGGCGCGCTGGCCGCCGATCAGGGCGTGACGCGTGGCAAGGGAACGTGCGATGCCAAGCTGCAATATGGTACAAACTGGGCGTCGCGCATGCCGTCTGAATTTCCTGTCTATCCGCGTGGCCGGGTGAAGGAAGCAGGCGGCGTCGATGGTGGCATCTGTGATATCCGCGTTGCGACATTCACGACATCGGCAGGCATGCAGGATGTCATCGATTATTATTATACCCGGGCAAAGCGTTCAGGTTATGATGCCGAATACCAGATCCGCGCCGGCGAACATGTCCTTGGCGGTACCCGCGATAATGATGGCGGGGCATATTTCATCACATTCAACCGTGCACCAGGTGGTGGCACCGCAGTTGACATCGTCGCCAACAACGGCCGCTAAAAGGGTTTCCAGTCCGAAGCACCTGGGCGGCGGCAACGCCGCCCTATTTTTTTGCGCTTTTTGAATTGGTTGCTACATATCGAGAATCGGAATTATCTTTTGGGGGGATAAATGCTTTTTCGTCTTTTTGTCACGATGTCGCTGATTGGCGCCCCTGCATCCGCCCAAACGCCGACCGCCCCGGTTAGCTCCCCGGTAGTCAACGGGCAGCTGCCCGTAGAAACATTCGCAAACCTGCCATTTGTCGAAGACGCCCATATATCGCCCGACGGAACCCATGTAGCAGGCCTGTTCGGGGTGAATGGAGAGCAACGCATAGTCATTACGTCTTTGACCGGCGATAAATCCACGACAATCGTAATGCCGGTTCCCGATGAGACCCAGCCCGGCGCGATCCGTTGGGTTAATGATGACAACATCATCGTCGCGCTAACCGGGCTGCTGCCAGTCCAGGGAAATCGCTGGTACGTCAACCGCTTGATTGGCGTTAACCGGACGACACGCAAGGTGACAAAACTGCTGTGGGAGTTGCGCGGTCAGAACACCGCCGATGTGCTGTGGTTGCCGTCCGATGGCAGCAACGAAATTCTGGTTGCAGGGCAAGACAGCATTTACGGCGACACGCGCGAATTCTGGCCAAAAGTGTATCATGTCAATGTCACGAATGGCAAAAAACGATCGGCTGTCGAGGGTCGGGCAAGCGTTATGGATTGGGGTGCCGACCATCTGGGCAATGTGCGTATCGGTCTGGATTATAACGATAACCGCATGACATCGCGGTTGTTCTATCGCCCGGCCGGGGCTGAAATGTTCAAGACCGTGGACAAAAGCACCTATGGAAAGGATTCCGCCCTGACGGTTCCGTTCCTGTTTCTGAAAGACAGCGACAACGCCCTGGTCATGCGGGATGATGATAAGGGGATGACGGGAATCGTCGAAGTAAACCTCGCCACCCTCGACGATGTCAAAACCGTTTTTCAGCCTGAAACTGGCGAGGTGTCAGGTGCGATTACCAGCGACGCAGGCGAATTACTGGGTGCCTACACGACCGATCCTGCAAAGCCGGTCAAATGGTTCGACCCGGCCCTCGCGACCATCCAGGACAATATGAACAAGTCGGTTCCCCATTTCCGCGTCGGCATTGAATCGATCAACAAAGACCGCAGCAAGATGCTGGTCCGTCTTGATTCCGCCGAAAATCCCGGCATCATATATTTTTTCGATACCGCCAAAGGGGTTCTGCAAAAATTTGCGTCAGTGAACGAAAAAATAGGTGTCAGGAAACTGTCGCCAGTCAAGCTGGTGCAATACAAGGCGCGGGACGGGCTGCCCATAGAGGCTGTTATGACAACGCCTAAGGGAAAAAGTCCGAAGAACCTCCCGTTGATCGTAATGCCGCACGGCGGGCCGTGGGCGCACGATGGATTGAGCTATGATTATTGGGCGCAGTTCCTCGCCAGCCGCGGTTATGTCGTGTTGCAACCCAATTTTCGCGGATCAACAGGCTATGGCACTGAATTCATCGAAAAGGGCAAGGGGCAGATGGGCTTTGCCATGCAGGACGACATTACCGACGGCGTTAAATGGGCTGTCGACGAAGGGATTGCCGATTCGAACCGCGTCTGCATCGTCGGCGCATCTTATGGAGGCTATGCGGCGATGTGGGGTATTGCAAAGGACCCCGATCAATATCGATGTGCCATCTCGATTTCGGGCGTCGCGGCGTTACGGCGTGAGGTTAATGATTTTGGCGGCTCGATCCGAAAAAATCTCTACAAGCAGCAATGGCAGGAAATGACTCCCGACTTTAACGCAGTATCCCCCATCAACGCGATCGCACGGATAAAAACGCCGCTGATGCTTATCCATGGCAAGCGCGACGTTACGGTCGATCACGTGCAATCGGAAAAAATGAACAACGCGATGGTGAAAGCGGGTAAATCGGTAGAATTCGTGTCCCTGCCGCTTGCCGATCACTATTTTGCGCGTCAGGCCGACCGCGTGACATTATTGTCGGCAATGGAGCGTTTTTTGGCAAAGCATAACCCTGCTGACTGACCGTGCGGGCTACACCAAATCGATAACGCCTGCATTTCGTAGATAGCCAATCAATTGCTGCCGCATTTCGGGCAGCGCAACGATGTTCGCCAACATTTGGTCCGGGGTCTGGGTGCCGGGGGAGAACAGCTTCCAAAACCGGATTGCTTCGTCGCGTTGTCCCTGAGACGCTGCGATCAGCGACTCTGCCAGATAGTAATTGGTCCGGTTATACGGTGATTGCGGTAGGTCGCTGCTGTGCAGTTCTGCAATTTTTTCAGGCCGTTCTTGGGCAATCGCGGCGATAACAAGGAGCAGGCGCCCTCTGGCGAAATGCCGACTTTGCGCCAGAAAGGCCTGATCGAGCAACGCTTCGGCATCAGGGTAGCGACATGTTTTTGCCAGCGCAGCCAGCGTTGCCGTAAACATCGGACTATTCGGATTGGTTTCCATGGTACGGGCCGTGTAGAACCGCGCCGAAACGCAATCTCTGCGGAAATAGGACAAGCGTGCGAGCGCAAAATTGGCCGAACCATCATTGGGATCGGCAGCAACGGCGGCCCTCGCGAAATCTGTCGCGCGCGCCGCCGCGACCAGAATATTGTCCCGTGCACTCCGCCGCTCGATTGCGAACATGGCGCGTGCGGCAAGCAAGGTTGCATCCATCCCGTGTTCGGGAGAGGGCTTGTCAAAACACGCCGCCACCTGATCTTCGGTCGCTTTGTCACGCATGCGGATGAAGGCAAAATATTTCAGCAGACACGGGTAACCCCCGTCATTACGATCCTTGGTCAGAATATGGCCATGCATCGAAATGATGCCCATCGGGCCGTTAATTTCCCCCAGAACCGGAATGACCGCGTTGGATGTCGCGCGCTGCCCCTGCGGCAACTGCACTTCGCGCGACCACAGCAGCGTGCCGGAACGGACGTCGTCAATGCCAAGGTACAGGGTAGACCCGCTTCGATCGTTGGTAATCAACTGGGATGACAGACGGTACACGCTTTCATGGTCCGTTGGTTGACGCGGGGTGTCGCCCTTGCCGACCACACGAATACGCGACAGCTTGAACTGGGCCAGATCGTTGGCAAACATGTTCATGACAAGCCGGGCAGTCTGTGCAAGCTCCGGCTGGCCACCTGTGTCGATCGGCGCTAGCTCCAGCACCGGGCTTACCTGCGGACGCCCGCTCCGCCCGATTTGCTGCCAAAGCAGAACGGCCGCGCCAATCGCAAGGCCGACCATCACGAAAGCGCCCATACGCCAAAAGCGACTGCGATGGGGAAGTGCTGACGACCCGGCGGCAGACGCGCCAAACGGCGCCGCCATCGCTTCGTTCAGGAATTCGGGATCCGGTTGGACTGGGTTGTTCGTGCTGTCGGACAGTGGCCGGTACAACATCGGATACGCAGTAGAAAGTTTGCCCAGGCGCAGCGTGTACGATCCGGCTGGCAAATAGATGCACTGCTCGTCAACCGGCGCGTGCATCGCATAATAGCTCTCCAGCGACCGGCGCAGGCGAACCATCTGGACCCTTGCCGAACTGTCGGTGCTCGAATCAAAATCATCGCTTCGGCCCATCACATCGACCGCAATGACCGACGATTTAAGGCTGGCGGATTTTCCGTTGATAGTTGCATCGACCAAATACCGAAGCAATTTCGACATTGTGGGCGATCGGCGGAAGACGGGGTCAGTCAGTAGCGTTTCCGCTTCTGCGTTTAACCTGCCCTCGAAACCGGGACGTCGCGCATGAGCAATAGGTGCGATGTGATATCTCCCTGGGGAACAATATCCCTGATTGCTATCACTGGACCTGCCCTTTTTGTAACGGTTACATCGGGGCTGTAGCGGATGTTAAAACTCAAATCATCTTGGCCGTCTTAACGCACGAACATTCAAAACGATCCATGATTTTGCACGTTTTTTGGGGATCGATGCGTTACAAACTGTTACAATCTTATGATATACAGCAAAATCCGTGACTTAAACAGTCATGAATTGTCGCCGTCTGGTCTTGCTTGCTACATGTTCGATTGTACTGGTCCACATCGGCGAGCAGGCGCATGCCACTGGTCCCACACTGAAGCATACTACCGCGACGGCGACAATTCTACCTTCGGCAACTACGCCCGATGTTCATGACACGGGCAAGTCCAAATCCAGCCGGGAACCCGGCGGGTCGCAATCCGTGATGCAAAAATTCGTGGATGAAAACGGGCTCATCACCAGTTCCACAAACATTAACCGGCGCGTTATCGTGATCGTCGATTTGCCGTGACCGGCGTCGGCAAACTTTAGGAGACTTTTTGAAATGCACACCGCCGTACTCCCGCAGCCGACGATCTGGCCCGAACGGTCACAGCTTAGCCCCGGCGGTATCGCCAAATTGCTCGATGTCGATATTGTTATCATCAATCGTACCGACGCAAACGCACTCCGCACCTATTCGACATTCGGCCTAGACCTTGAATTGAACTGGTCGGAATTTGCTGCCGCTGTGGACGAGCAATGCGTCAAAGGCGCTTCGATCATCCCCAATGTCGAGGTTCATCCCGAATTAAGCCGATGGGCAGCCGCGCTGGTGAAACGCGACATCCGGTTCATGGTCGGATTGCCGCTGAGCGACGTCGATGGCTGGCGCGTGGGAAGTATCGCGGTGTTGGCTAATCATAAAGCGGTCGCGCTCAAGGGCATCCCGATCCGCCAGCTCGGCGAGCTGGGGCGGCAGTTCGTTGGCATAAAGCCATAGGAAAAGCCGGGTCGGTATGGCTGGCCTTTGATGCCAAGCGCGGCTAAGGCCGCTGTCATGAACCCGCTCATCCTCGTCATGTCCGGCGGCGCAGTCGGCGCTGGCATGCGCTATGGCCTCGTCCGCGCGCTTCCGTCTGCTTCGGGCGGGTGGCCGTGTGCGACTTTTTCCGCCAACGTGCTGGGCGGCCTTGCGATGGGCGTGCTGGCGGCCTGGCTGCTGCGCGGTGACAGCGCTGGAGAACCGTTGCGCCTGTTCCTTGGCGTAGGCGTGCTTGGCGGCTTCACGACATTCAGCGCATTCAGCCTTGAAATGATGCAGATGGCCGAGCGCGGACAAGTCACGATGGCTGCGTTTTATGCATTGGCATCTGTCCTGTCGGCGCTTGGTGCACTGTTCGCTGGAATGATGGCAGCAAAGGCATTCTGGGCATGAGCAAGCAAGACGAAAAAGGCATTCGCCAGTTCACTGTGGACGCCGAAGATGACGGCATTCGGCTCGATCGCTGGTTCAAGCGGCATTTGCCCGATGCATCGTTCAACATCGTTTCGCGCTGGGCGCGGACGGGCCAGCTTCGCGTCGATGGCAAGCGGGCGACGCCGGGCGACCGGCTTGAGGCAGGGCAACAACTTCGCGTGCCGCCGGCCGATGTTGCTGCGGCGGAGAAGGCGCGTCCGGCGCGTAAACGCCGCGAGCTAACCGAAGACGAGATGGAATTTGCGCTCAGCATGGTCATCCACCGTGATGATGCGGCGATTGTGCTGAACAAACCGGCGGGGCTGGCAACGCAGGGCGGGACCAAGACCGAAAACCATGTCGACGGCCTGCTTGATGCGTTATGCTTTGGCCTCGATAACCGGCCCAAGCTGGTCCACCGGCTCGACAAGGACACATCGGGCGCGCTGCTGGTGGCGCGGACATCGCGCGCGGCGGGGCATTTTGCCAAGGCGTTTTCGTCGCGGACCGCGCGCAAGGTGTATTGGGCTTTGGTGGTCGGCGTTCCAGCCATCGAGGACGGCTTTATCGACCTGCCCATCGGCAAACAGCCGGGCAGCGGCGGCGAAAAAATGCACGTCGACGAAAAAGACGGGGCCTCGGCGCGCACGCGCTACCGGATCGTCGAGCGCGCGGGCAATACCTGCGCCTGGGTTGAATTGCAGCCCTATACCGGGCGAACGCACCAGCTGCGCGTGCATATGGCGGCCATCGGCCATCCCATCGTTGGCGACGGCAAATATGGCGGTAAAGACGCGTTCCTGACCGGCACGATTAGCCGCAAGATGCACCTCCATGCACGGCGCATCCGCATAGACCACCCCAAAGGCGAGCAAATTGACGTCCGCGCCGACCTGCCGCCGCATATGAAGGACAGTTTCGCCGATCTAGGTTTCGAGATCGAGCTTGGCGATGCGTTGGTGCTCGACGCGCCAAAGTTTTCGGAGACCGCAGAGGGCAAAAAGCGCGTCGCTGCAAATATCGCAAAATCGGCGCGCAAGGAGCGCAAGGGTGAGCGGCGCTCGCGCGGGGTGGTTAGCGACAAGCCGAAAGACAGGAAAAAGAGCCAGATGGCGGCGGGCAAGAAAATTGCCGCAAAGAAGCCGGTTATCAAAAAGGCCGCCCCCAGAAAGAAGACATAATGCACCCCAACGCCGCATTTCGCTGGAACGACCGCGATGCGATGCGTGCTTTTGCGGCGCAAATCGGCTTTGGCACGCTGTTCCTGACGACGCCGGATGGTCCGCGCGCCGCGCATGTGCCGTTTGTGTTTCTTGACGATGACCGGATCGGCTTTCATCTGGCACGGGGTAACGCCATCACGAAACATCTCGATGGCGTGCAGGCGCTATTCGTGATCAATGGCCCCGATGGGTATATCAGCCCCGATTGGTACGGCGTCGATGACCAGGTGCCGACATGGAATTACGTCGCGTTCGAACTGCAAGGCGTTGCGCGTAAGATGGACGAGGCCGCGCTGATCGCGCAAGCCGATGCGCTGTCGCAAATCAATGAAGCGCGGCTGGCGCCAAAGCCGGTGTGGACCCGCGACAAGATGGCTGACGGGCTGTTCAACAAAATGCTTCGCGGCATCACCGGGTTTGAAATCGACATCACTGAGTGGCGCAGCACGTGCAAGCTTGGACAGAACAAAGCTGCCGAAGTCCGTATGGCGGCAGCAGACGGGGCCGAAGCGGCAGGAAATCAAGCGATTGCCGATCTCATGCGGAACGTGCCCGAATGACAAAACTGGCCATTTTCGATTGCGACGGGACACTGGTCGACGGACAGGCCAACCATTGCGTCGCGATGCACGCGGCATTCGCCAGTGCAGGATTCACGCCTCCGCCTGCCAGCATTACCCGGCGCGTCATTGGCTTATCATTACTCGAATCCATGCGAAAGCTGATCCCCGATGCCAGCGAGTCGATCCACGGCCATATGGTCGAGTCTTATAAATCCGCCTATTTGGCGATGCGCGACAAAGGCCAAATTGAAGAGCCTTTATACGACGGCATCGGCGAATTGCTGTCCCGGCTGGTACAGGATGGCTGGTTGCTTGGCGTTGCAACGGGCAAATCGGATCGCGGGTTGAACCGTTGCCTCGACCATCACGGCATCAAGGGCTTGTTCGTAACGCTTCAGACGGCGGACGGTCACCCTTCAAAACCGCACCCTTCGATGGTGTATCAGGCGCTGGCCGATGCTGGCGTCGAGGCGAAGGATGCGATCATGATTGGCGATACCGTGTTCGATATTCACATGGGCAAAGCCGCTGGCACAGGCACAATCGGCGTCAACTGGGGCTATCATCCCGTGGATGAACTCCGCGGTGCAGGCGCCGACGCGGTGGCCGAAAGCATGGACGAGCTGTACGTCCTGATGGGAGAATTCACATGACGCCAGAGCAGGAAACCAAGGCGCAATACCGGTTTCTGGTGCTGAACCTTGTGCGGATTACCGGCGCGGTTATGCTGGTCATCGGGCTGGCGGTCATCGCGCGGGAGGCGTTTGGCCTGCCAAAAGCGGCGGGTTACGTGTTGTTCCTTGTCGGCTTCATCGACTTCCTCGTCGTGCCCGTCTTCCTCGCCAAACGTTGGAAAAGCACGCCGAAGCCATGAGGCGTTTCTGGAAAGAGGTCTCGCTGGAGCCGAGCACATTCGGCCACGCGGTTCGGTTGGATGGGCGGCCGGTAAAGACACCGACGCGCAACGAACTTGCACTGCCGACGAAGCGGCTTGCGGATGCGGTGGTTGCCGAGTGGGAGTCCGTTGAGAAGACCGTTGATCCGATGAAAATGCCGCTGACCGGCTTTGCCAATGCTGCCATTGACCGCGTCGGTACGGACCGGGCGGGCTTTGCCGCCGCGATTGCAGCATATGGTGAGACTGACCTGTTATGTTACCGCGCCGCTGCGGGCGAGCCATTGGCCGGGCGACAAGGGGAGATTTGGGACCCGTGGCTGGACTGGGCGCGAGTGCGTTATGACGTCAGCTTCGTCATCGTCGAAGGCATCATGCACCAGCCGCAGCCTTCGGAAACGCTGCAAAAGCTTCGCGCAACAGTCTCGGCGCGCGGGACATTCGAGTTGGCGGCAATGGCAAAGCTGGCGCATTTATCGGGGTCACTGATCGCGACGCTGGCCGTGGTCGAACGGGCAGGGGAGGCGCAGGCGATATGGAACGCCGCCTGCCTTGACGAGCTTTGGCAGGAAGAATTGTGGGGCGCCGACCATTGGGCGCAAAAAAATCGCAGCGATCGAGAGGGCGAGTTTTTTCAGGCTGTGCGGTTTCTGGAGTTGCTACGCACTTCGGCATAGGTGAAAGCCTAGGTCGCTTGGCCATGACGGCAGGGCTAGGGAAGTGTTAATGTCTACACACGAAACACGCCCATTACCCAAAGCCGCGTTACTCGCAGGCTATGCCGGGCTATTGCCGCAGCTGATCGCGGCGGCGCTGGTATTTTCAGGTAGCGACTATCGCTGGACCGGGCTGGCCGCGGCTTATGGCTATGCTGCGTTTATTTTCAGTTTCCTCGGCGGTATCTGGTGGGGCTTCGGCGTTGTCGCGCGCAAGGACGGCATTGATGCGTGGCCCATCTTCGTGTTATCTGTCGCGCCAAGCCTGATTGCCTTTGCCAGCTATTTGCCGTGGATTTGGGGTTGGGACTGGCCTGGTCCGTCGCTGGCATGGATCGGATTTTTCCTGATGCTATCACCTTTGGCCGACCGCTGGCTCCTGCAACTATGCGATTTGCCGGACGGATGGATGAAGCTACGCTGGCATTTATCAATTGGACTGGGCGGATTGACGTTTTTGCTGGCGGCGCTGGCCTGATTTTCAGGTCGCCGCCAAATCCCGCACAAAACCGATCAGCCCCTTTTGCCGCCGCCTCTTCATACGCTCGGCGGCGAGTATCTGGCGGACGCTTTCGAAACAGCCCTGCACGTCATCGTTGATCAACACATAATCATACCCATCCCAGTGACCGATTTCGGCCTTCGCGCGGCTCATGCGGTCGGCGATGACCGCGTCGCTGTCCTGCGCGCGGGTGTGGAGCCGGCGTTCGAGTTCTTCGATCGACGGCGGCAGGATGAATACGCGGACGACATCGGGGCCAGCCTCTTGATATAGTTGCTGCGCGCCCTGCCAGTCGATGTCGAACAACACGTCGCATCCAGCCGCCAGCTTTTCTTCGACCGGGGCCTTGGGCGTGCCGTACCGATGGCCGAACACATGCGCCCATTCGAGGAATTCGCCATTCGCAGCCATCGCCTTGAAAGTCGTCACGTCGGTGAAATGATAATGCACGCCATCGACTTCGCCGGGGCGCGGCGGGCGGGTGGTATAGGATATGGACAGCGCAATCGTGTCGTCAGCCTCCAGCAACATCCGTGAAAGCGTCGATTTGCCTGCACCGGACGGAGAGGACAGCACGAATAACAGCCCGCGCCGTTCGAGTTCATGCGGCTTGTGATTGTCTGTGCTTGCCATAGCCGCTACTGCGCGAAAGCGGGCGTTGCCGTCAAGGGTTTTGGGGAACAGTGTATTATGGATTGGCCGCTGCGTATCAGCAAATTCAGCGCGGTTATTGCGTTGCTCCTGGCATTGGCCTTCGTCGCCATATTGTTTGGCATGGAGCGCCCGCCGATCTGCGCTTGCGGCAATGTGAAGCTGTGGCACGGCATTGTCCAATCCAGCGAAAACAGCCAGCATATCGCCGATTGGTATACGCCGAGCCATATCATCCACGGCTTCATCTTCTTCGGTCTGGGCCATTTGTTTCTGAAACGCTGGCCGCTCGGGCTGGCGTTATGCGCGGCAATTCTGGTCGAGGGTGCGTGGGAAATTCTCGAAAATTCGCCGATCATTATTGATCGCTACCGCGAAGTGACGATCTCTTATGGCTATGCGGGCGACAGCATCATCAACAGCGTGTTCGACCTTGTCTGGATGATCCTTGGCTTCTTCATGGCATCGCGCTTGCCGTGGAAAGCAACTCTCGGTCTCGCCTTACTGGCCGAGGTTTTTACCGCCTATATGATCCGTGACAATCTGGCGCTGAACATATTGATGCTGGTCGCACCGATTGAAAGTGTCAAGGAATGGCAGGCGGCGGGGACGGGGTATTGGCTGACCGGGAAGTGAAGGAAGCAGAAATGGACGTGAACAATGGCGATCGCTGCGTCGTGACCGCCGGGCGACACAAGGGCAAATCGGGGATTGTGGAAGACCGCAATATCGCGAAATCCGGTCATGTGACAATAAGCGTCCGTCAGGATGATGACGCGCGTTTCAAGACGCTCGCCAAGAGCGTGACGGTGCTTAAGGATTAGGCTTTATCGGGTGACGGGCAAATCGCGGCTCAGAATTTGATCTTCACGCGCGCCATGATGCTTTTGCTAATAACGCCAGCGCCTAGCTCCCGGCTGTCCACTTCTGCCGCCATGCGGATGTTTTCAGAAATGCCGAATTCGGCCCTGGATTCGTCCTTTTCATAAATTTGCGCGTTGACGATTGGCCGCAGCCGCTGGCTTTCATTGTCGGTTTTGTCGGCACAGACGACAATTTCGTCAGCGCTTTGCGCTTCACATTTTTCGGCTGGCTGTCTGACCAATATGTCCATTTTCAACGGTGCCGGCGTAGCGACCGGGGGTCCTTCGGCGGTCGCTGCAGCAGGGGCGAGCGTGGCGAGCAACAACCATTGCATCATCGAGTCATCTCCGGCGAAATCCGACAAGCACCTGGATAACGCTATTTCCGGTCCTTGACGACCCGCTTTGTTGCTTCCTCCAACCCTGCAATTCATTCGCTGAGAAGTTGGCCGGACCCATGCTTTCGGTCTGACATATGCACGAATAATTGCGGCTGCGGACGCAGATGGAGTCTTTGCAACAGGCAAAATCCACGCCGCCCGGCGGAAATTGCGCTTCAAGTTATGGGAACACGACCCGCGCACCGGGCATCGTCCAGGATCGCGAGACCAGAAACTCGCTATTGCGGTACGACCGTTCCGAAACTGCCCCTTGCATCCTGACAATTGCTGCCCACGGGAATCGGCGCCATTGGTGCATAATCCTGGACCTCTCCGGCACGCGGGCCTGAATTGAAGCGGCACAATGTGCTCTTCGTCACGGCTGGCGCAGATCTGGGCGTCGCTGCTGGCGGGGTTACCAAATTGGGTATGCGGGGGCGGCCCTGCGTGACGGGTGGAGACGCGGGAGCCGGTTCAGGAGCCCGTCTTGTTGGTGCTGTTGGCGGGGCTGGCAAATCCGGTATAGGCGTGCGACGTTGCAAAATCGGCGGAGAAGCTGGCGCTGGATATTTGATTATTTCGGTGAACGTCACGGTCGGGGTGCTGTGACCTTGCTTCGACGCGCGAATTTTTGCTTTTTCAAGAGCTTCGGCTGCATAATTTTCGGCGTTCTGCCAGTTCTGTTGAATTTTATCTTCATAGGGTTTGATTAGTTGCAGCGTTTCAGAAACACTCCCTTCGAAATCTTTTGCAGCAGCAAACTCGTCGTCCATTAATTTTAGCTGGGCAATCCCAACAAAGTTCGCAATGCTTAAGATGGAGGCATAGATGTCTTTTTTGCATTGCTGGTCGGGGCATTGCGGTTTCCATTTCTTTTCAAAGCCAAGTTTCCATTTGCTGATCATTTCTGCGTTCGGCGATGCTGGGCCGACCGTTTCGCTTTGGCTGGTCGGTGAGAAATTATAGGTGCGCGAACAAGATGTGCCCACGTGGCAGGCAAACTTTGCCCCGCCCGGTGGCAATTCCACCGCAACTTGCGGGAACCAGACATCATAATCCCAATTATGGGACCACACGGCAAGGTCGATGAATAGCCTGCCAACCAACCCGGGGGTCACCTTAAAGCCAAGAGTATAATCCGGCTCGCTCAGGGCAAAGCGGCTCGAATGATCATCGGCATCGATTGTCAGCGGCACAGTTTGTCCTGTAGATTCCAGCACAGTCGTTTTGTCGTTCAAAAAGTCGCGAAATTTGAAGCGGAGCGATGTTGAATGGAGTTCGAATTTCACTTGCGGAAATACCTTCGCGCCAATCACGCCCCAGTTGGCGACGCCAAGCAGCATGTCTTGGTCCTCAAACTTTTTGGTCAGTGCCGGAAATCCCAATTCGCCGGGTGCCGGGGGTTTGAATTGTCCGTTGGCGAAGGGTTCGGGCAAGCCCGTGGTATAGTCATCGCCGATCTTTAACGGGGGAGTTCCACCCTCGCCATAATATGGTATTTTGAACCTCACACCCGCTTCGGCAATGGCCTCTGCAACAATTTCCTTGCCGTTAAATTGTTGCGCCGTTGGCAAGCCTGCCAACGCATAATCAGCAGTCGTCCCGTTGATCGGTTCATAATTTGCCGTGAGGGTCGCCGTTTCCTTGCCATTTTCGAGGTGATGTTTGTAAAGTCCGCTTATCTGGATCGGAAAGCGAAGGCCAAAGCCTAAACCAATTCTAGCGAAGGCCTCGGCATAATAGGTTTTCTTGCAGCCCACCACGCACCACTTAATCGACGTTGAGACGCCTTCCCGCCATTCATATTCGCGGCCCAGCGTAAAGCCGGTGAGGAAAATCCGCGTATCCAGATTGCGAATTGTGTCTTGGACGGGTGGGGCCGATGAGGTCGAAGAAAGCACCAATGGTATAATAGGCGACGCCGCCGCATTGCCATTTCTCGGTGAAAATTTCGACGTCGAAAGTCTGGCATTGGGCGTCTCATTCCTGGGAATAAAGATCGTCTGGTCGACCGTTGATTCCGCCGAATTGACAAGCTCCATCGTCAACTGGTCATCGCTAAGCCCAGCCAACCTGGTGGATTCGCCAACACCCACACTTGCATCGATTTGTGCGCGTTTGGTTGGGTCGTTGAGCGATCCCCTCAGTTCGGTAATATCGGCGGCGATTTGCGAGGCACTGGCGGCACGATTGCTTTTGGCTGCGGCAAGGGCCGTTGCCCGCTTTCCCGGATCGGCAACATAGTGGGCGTCTTTCGGGTTGGCGAAGGCAGAGACGAGGGCAGCATCATTGACTTGGGTTGCACAGGAGACTCCCGCCTTCGCGATCATCGCTCTGCGTCCGCTGTCGCTGCACGCCCCCGGCTTTAACCGATAGGTCAGTGTGCTGTTTACAATTATGCCCTGATCGACCTCGGTGGCCAGTGTTTTTTCATCCATGACTTCCGCAAACTTTGGCAATTTCCGTAAGCTCGTCGCAATGTTGAACAATGCGCGTGGATTGTTGAGCATGGGCTTAAAATCGAGGTTGGTTGTTCCCACCTTAACAATCGGCTGGCTTCGGATGTTGGCAATGGGCAATTGGCGCAAAACGTGCAGCGACTGAATCGTTACATTGGCCGGCTCGGCGCGCAAGATGACGGCACCCGACGGTGGATTGGTGATCACCGGCCTATTTTGAACATAGGGCCTTTGTGCGGCGCGAAGATTGGGGCTTGGTTGACGTGCGTCTTGGGCGACAGCTGGCGATGCGATTAACGCGGTGCTGACCGACACCAAAGCGACCGTGTAATACAGATAGCGAGCCATGACTTTGCGCCCTCCCAAGCGAACAAAGCCGCGCGTTCATGCGCGGGTGGAGCGACCCGATATCTCGTTACTTTATTATGGCAATTTTGCCAAGCTACGGCGTTCCTTGCGCTTATCATAAATGGTCTTTGCGGCAATCGCGCCGCCGACCAGCAACAATCCCGGCACCGAACGCGTGGCAATGCGCGTGGCGACCAGGCCAAGGCCCGCGCCGAGCAGGCCGTTACCGCGTTTCCGTCCGATGACTTCGCCGACGACTGCACCTGCGATGGATTTTAGCATGAGGGGTTCCTTAAACCATATCTTCCGGTCTGACATGGGCATCGAAGGCCGCTTCGTCAATCAGACCCGACGCTAACGCCGCTTCGCGCAATGTGGTTCCGTTTGCGTGCGCATGCTTGGCGATTTTCGCCGCATTGTCGTAGCCGATGACCGGCGCGAGCGCCGTAACCAGCATCAACGAGCGCTCCAACAGTTCGGATATACGCGCGCGGTTGGGTTCGAGACCGGCAACGCATCGCGTCGCAAAACTCTCCATTCCGATACTGAGCAATTCTATCGACCGCAGGACGTTGGCGCCGATCATGGGTTTGAATACGTTCAGTTCCAAATGCCCCTGCATCCCGCCCACGGTGACGGCCTGATGGTTGCCGATCACCTGTGCTGCGACCATCGTCAGCATCTCGCACTGCGTTGGGTTGACCTTACCAGGCATGATCGAACTGCCGGGTTCGTTTTCGGGGAGGAGCAATTCGCCAAGTCCCGAACGCGGGCCGGAGCCGAGCAGGCGGATGTCATTAGCGATTTTGGTGAGGGCGACTGCGAAGGTATTGAGAACGCCCGACAGGTGAACAAGCGCGTCGTTGGAGGCAAGTGCTGCAAATTTGTTATGGGCGGACCCGAAAGAAGGGCGATCCGTGATAACGCCTATCTCGTGCGCAATCGCTTCGGCAAAGCCCTTAGGAGCGTTCAGGCCGGTGCCAACAGCGGTCCCTCCTTGAGCCAACTCACTCAGTTCACCCATCGGCGAGCTAAGGCGATGCCTCGCTGTCGCTAATTGCGCAAAATATCCTGAAAACTCCTGGCCAAGTGTGAGAGGAGTCGCGTCCTGCAAATGCGTCCGTCCTATCTTGACGATCGACATCCAATCACGAGCTTTCTCTAAAAGCCGGTTCATCAATAGATCAAGAGCGGGGTATAAATCACGCCAAAGCGCCAGTGAGGCTGCAATATGTAACGCCGTCGGGAAGCTGTCGTTGGACGACTGGCTCATATTGAC
>JANOPT010000017.1:0-22663 GCA_031421975.1 Sphingomonadales bacterium
CGTCCCACCGCCTCACCCGACACATTGGCTTCGCCGACATGCGCGAGCATCGCGAACAGCAAGGGCGACAGAACCACGCCGAACAGATTGACCAAGGCGGCCGCGACCACCGATGCCGCAACATTGCCCTTGGCAAGCGCGCTGTAGGCCGCTGCCGATTGGATGGTGGACGGCAATATCCCTGCAAACAGCAACCCCAGTGCCAGCGTTGGCGGCAATATAGTGTCGAACAGGTGTGACATTCCCAATCCGACCATGGGCATCACGCCGAACACGAACAGGAATATCGCGCCTTGCAACCGCCAGTTACGCACCCCGTGCAGCACTTCGTCACGCGGCAGGCGCACGCCATTCAGGAAAAACAGCAAGAATATCGCGCCCATCGAAATCAGCGCTGCGGTTTCGGCGGCCTGCCCGCGAACCGGCAAGACGCTCGCCAGACCAATCGTCGCGAGCAGCAGCAGGACAAAGCGGTCGGCAAAAATACGGGCAAGCATTCACGTGCTTTGACCATAGATAAGGCGCTTTGCAACAGCAGCGATGTTGCGCTGCAACGAACTTTGCGTTAAGGGCGCGGCGAAATCGGGCGATTGCGGTCGTCCCACTCCCAAAAGGCAATACTCATGTCCCTTCGCAATATCGCGATTATCGCGCACGTTGACCACGGCAAAACCACCCTGGTTGATCAGCTTTTCCGCCAATCCGGCACGTTTCGCGATAATCAGCGCGTTGAAGAACGCGCCATGGATTCGAACGATCTCGAAAAAGAACGCGGCATCACGATTCTTGCAAAGTGCACGTCGGTCGAATGGGAAGATACCCGCATCAATATCGTCGACACGCCCGGCCACGCCGATTTCGGTGGCGAAGTCGCGCGCATCCTGTCGATGGTCGATGGCGTCATCCTGCTGGTCGATGCCTCGGAAGGCGCGATGCCGCAGACCAAGTTCGTCACCGGCAAGGCGCTGGCATTGGGCCTGCGCCCGATCGTCGTCGTCAACAAGGTCGACCGTCCCGACGAGCGCATTCAGGAAGTGCTCGACGAAGTATTCGACCTGTTCGTATCGCTTGATGCGTCCGACGAACAGCTCGATTTCCCGGTGCTCTACGCATCGGGCCGCAACGGCTATGCGTCGACTGATCCGGACCGCCGCGAGGGCACGTTGACGCCGATGTTCGAAACCATCGTCAGCCACGTTCCGTTACCCAAGGCCGACGTAGACGGCGAGTTCAAAATGCTCGTCACCTTGCTCGACCGCGACAACTTCCTGGGCCGTATCCTGACTGGTCTGGTATTGTCGGGCACCGTCAAGGTGAACCAGCAAATTCTTGCGCTCAGCCCAGACGGCAAGATCGTCGAAACCGGCCGCGCGTCGAAAATCATGTCGTTCCGTGGTCTTGAGCGCGTTCCGGTCGACGAAGCCAAGGCTGGCGACATCATCTCGATTGCAGGCCTGACCACTGCAACCGTGGCCGACACCATCGCCGAACCAAGCGTTACCGAGCCATTGCATGCCCAGCCAATCGATCCGCCAACACTGTCGATGCGGTTCTCGGTAAACGATTCGCCTATGGCAGGCCGCGAAGGCACCAAAGTTACCAGCCGCATGATCCGCGACCGCCTGATGCGCGAAGCCGAAAGCAACGTCGCCGTCCGCATCACCGAAGCCGCCGACAAGGACAGCTTCGAAGTTGCCGGACGCGGCGAACTTCAGCTTGGCGTGCTAATCGAAACCATGCGGCGCGAAGGCTTTGAGCTTGGGATCAGCCGCCCGCGCGTTTTGTTTGGCGAGGACGAGAAGGGTAATCCGACCGAGCCTTATGAAACCGTCGTCATCGACGTCGATGACGAATATTCGGGCACCGTTGTCGAGAAAATGGCGATCCGCAAAGGCGACCTTACCGATATGCGTCCTTCGGGCGGCGGCAAGACCCGCATCACCTTCAGCGCGCCTTCGCGCGGCCTGATTGGCTATCATGGCGAATTCCTATCCGACACGCGCGGCACAGGCATCATGAATCGCCTGTTTGAAAAATACGGTCCGCATAAGGGCAAGATCGAAGGCCGCAAAAACGGCGTGCTGATTTCCAACGGTGCAGGCGAGGCCGTGGCCTATGCGCTTGGACCATTGGAAGAGCGCGGCATCCTGATGGTGTCGCCTGGTGAAGCTCTATATGAGGGCATGATTATCGGCGAAAATGCCAAGCCCGACGATCTCGAAGTCAACCCCATGAAGTCGAAGCAGCTGACCAACTTCCGCTCGACCGGCAAGGACGACGCCATCCGCCTGACCCCGCCTTGGCGGATGACACTGGAGCAAGCGATTGCCTATGTCGACGATGACGAAATGGTTGAGGTCACGCCAAAAAACATCCGTCTTCGCAAGCGGTTCCTCGACCCGAACGAACGCAAGAAACAATCGCGCGCCAAACAGGCCGCGTAAAACAACAAGGGCGCCGGTTTTACCCGGCGCCCTTTTTTTGCGACCCGCAGAAATCTGGTTTAGAAACGCAACGCTGCGGTCAAACGGATATTGTGCATGTCGAAATCGCTATCGTCGCGGCGCATATCGGTTCCCGCTGGATTGACGAGCAGAAACGGGTTGGTGACAGGCGCTGTGCCCGGTCCTACCGAAACACGATAATCGTCATCGACATAATTGGTGTACAGATATTCCAGGCCAAGGCTAAAGTTGCTGGCAATCTTGACTTCGGCACCGCCGCCATAACTGTAGCCCCAGCTTTTTGTGCTGCCATTGTCGGCAAATGAATTCACGCCGTTTGTGGTCGAAAAGCTGTTGTCGATCTTCGCATAAGCCGCACCGCCGGTCGCATAGAACAAGGCACCGCGCGCAGCGTAACCGACACGGGCACGTGCCTGAAGCGCATAATCGAGTTCACGCGTGAATGTATACGACGCAGGCGTGCTGCTGAATGCCGTCACGCTGTCGCGCGATTCATTCTTGCCGCCTTCGAGGACGAAACCATAGACGATATTGCCCTGCTGGACGTCATAACCTGCGCGAATATTATATTCGAGGCCATCCTTGTCGCCGCGGCAACCCTCGGTCGGCGTGCGGCCATTGGCTGCACCGCCGCAGAAACCGGGGGCAAAGGCATTAGCACCGGCCAGCGTGTTTACATTATTGTCGAAACTGCCGTCGAGATTGGTATCGAAGACGACACCTTCGTTACGGTCATTTTCCTGGGCAGCAAGTCCGAACGAGCCGCCGATATATGGTCCAGTCCAATCTTCATCGATCGCTTCCTGTGCGAAAGCGGGGTTTGCGATGAGGGTGAGTGATGCTGCACCAAGCAGCCATGCGGGAGAGAATTTCATGGTTTTTCCTTTTCTGTCAGTTGCTGACCGACGAGAAACGCCCGAACCCCCAAAAATGATGCATAAAGCCAAAATAAAAATGGCCCCCGTTGCCCAATAGCCACAGTTTTGTTCGGGGCAGCGCTGCTTCAGAGTGATTGACCGGCGGCAACGCCGCTGGCCCAGGCCCATTGAAAGTTATAACCGCCAAGCCAGCCGGTCACGTCGACCGCCTCGCCGATGCAATATAACCCCGGCACTTTGCGGGCGGCCATGGTTTGCTGCGACAGACCCTCGGTGCTGATCCCGCCAAGCGTCACTTCAGCTTTGGCATAGCCCTCGCTGCCATTCGGCGTGAACGGCCAGCAATCGAGCAACGCGCCGGCCTCCGCCAGTTTCCGGTCGCTCTGATCGGCAAGATTGCCGGTTAACGCCAGCCTGTCGGCCAGTGCTTCGGCCAGCCGCGTCGGCAATATCCGGTCAAGCGTCGATCGCACCGTCGCCTTTGGCCGTGCCCGCTTTTCAGCCAGCAATAGTTCGCCCGCGTCGGCACCGGCAAAGAAATCGATGCCGATCCGGTCGCCGGGACGCCAATAGCTGCTGATTTGCAACACCGCAGGCCCGCTCAGGCCGCGATGGGTAAACAACGCCGCCTCGCGGAACGCAGTTTTGCCATGACTGGCAACGACATCGGCCGACACGCCGGACAGTTCACGGAACAACACGTCGTCGCCGCCCAGCGTCAGCGGCACCAGCGCCGGGCGCGGCTCGACAATTTTCAATCCGAACTGGCGGGCCAGATCATAGGCAAAGGCTGTCGCCCCCATTTTGGGGATGCTTGGCCCGCCGGTCGCGATGACCAGCGACGGCGCGCTGGCCTTCAGGCCATTATACAGTATCCGATACGCGCTGCCATCATGGCCAACCTCGCCAACCGGCGAATCGAATGCGAAATCGACGCGACCACCCAAGGCCACCGACCGGTCGCATTCGGCCATCAACATGGCGACGATTTGCCGCGCGCTGCCATCGCAGAACAATTGCCCCAGGGTCTTTTCGTGAAAGGCGATGCCGTGCACGCTGACCAGATCGATGAAATCCTGAGGTGAATATCGTCCCAGCGCCGATTTTGCGAAATGCGGATTGGCCGACAGGTAACGCTCCTGCGCGTGCGCCGTGGTCGCATTGACGTTGGTAAAGTTGCATCGCCCGCCGCCCGAAATCAGGATTTTCTTGCCCGGCCCGCTGGCATGGTCGATCACCAGCACGCGCCTGCCCTGCTGGCCAGCGGTCAACGCGCACATCAACCCCGCGCCGCCTGCGCCCAGTATTATTGCATCATATTGGTTCGAAGCCGCCATCGAAATGCCCCTGCACTGCCCGCGGCATATTGCCAAGCGCTATGCTTTGCGGCAAAGGCGCTGCCCATGAACGACGAACCCCAAACAGCCGCCACCGACACTCCGCCCGATCATCTGTCGATCAATCCGATCAGTCCGCATTTCGACGGCGACCTTTTGTCGCGCGGCATCGGTATCCGCTTCAGGGGCGAAACCCGAACCAATGTCGAGGAATATTGTATTTCCGAAGGCTGGATAAAGGTGCAAGCTGGCAAGGCGCGCGACCGCAAGGGTAACCCGCTGCTGATCAAACTCAGCGGCCCGGTCGAGGCCTGGTTCGAGGATATCAGCGACAACGCGCCCGTCGCCAAAGCCTAAACTTTCGGAAAAATCGAAATCAGTTTTGCCAATTGGTCATTGACCGGGTCGAGTTGATCGTCGGGCGTGTGGCCCAGCCGCACGATCGTCAGCCGGTGTTGCGGCGATACGATGACAAATTGCCCAAGATGGCCAAGCGCTGCAAAAACATCCGCGGGTGCCTTGCCCGGAAACAGCACCTGATCGCGCCCCTCGTTGCGTTGCCGATTGAGCCAGATATGCCCGCCATAGCTGCTGTCGGTCACGCTCGGCGTTTTCATGAACCGGGTCCAGCTGGTCGGCAGCATCTGCGCCGCACGCACCGAACCATTGTTCCGCAGGAACTCGCCGAATTTGGCCCAGTCGCGCGCGGTTGCGTGAATCATGCTGCCGCCAAGCATCGTGCCGTTACGGTCGAATTCCGGCATAGCGCTGGTCATGCCAAGCGGTTCGAATAATCGCCCGCGCGCATATTCGAGCATCGCGTCGCGGCGGACTGCGGGGTCTTTGCTGTCGGTCAGCGACCGGGTCATGATATCCGCCAGAACATTGCTGGTGGCGCTACTATATTCGTATTTCGTGCCGGGCGCTGCCTCCATCGGGCGGGTTTCAGCATAGCGCGCGATATTCTCGCGACCATCGAGGAACAGCATGCGTGGTGTGTCGGCATCGAAAATCTCGACATCGCCCTCGGCCATTTCGGTGTGATCGAGGCCCGATGACATATGCAGCAAATGGCGCAATGTTATGGCGGCGCGTCCGTCGCGCGGGGTTTGCCATTCGGGCACGGGTGCCGGTTCGTCCAGCGCCAGCCGACCGTCGGCTACCATCAGGCCGATCAGAGTGGCCGTCACGCTTTTTGCCATTGACCAACTGATCAGGCGGGTATCGGGGCCATAGCCGGGCGCATAGCGCTCGGCGACGACGCGGCCGCCGCGCATCACCACAATCGCCCGCGTTTCAGCAAGCGCGGGATCATCGAAGAACGGTGCAATCGTTTCGGCCAGCACCGATTTGGTCACTACTGAATCATCGACGATGTTGGTTTGCCCTGGCGCGACCGTCGATTGCGGTGCTTCGGCACTGCACGACGCCAGCACGAACAGAGCGGTTGCACAAAAAGCGGTTGCGGCGCGGCTGAATTTGTCCCTAGGCATGGCCGCACCGATGCACCACAGAGAGGGCACATGGCAACTGCAACTTCGAACCCACCTGTAAAAGGATCTGCCGGACCGTGGCGCACCGCCAAGTTGGTCGTGCTGGCTTTATTGGTGCTCGCCGCAATATTGCTCGCTTGGAACTGGGATAATATAAAAGGTCAGGCCACCCTGGGCGCGGCCTATGGCGCACATGTCACCTGTTCATGCCGGTATGTCGAAGGGCGCGACATGGCGTCGTGCGAAACCGACAAGGAAGCCGGAATGGGAATCGTCCGGCTGACCGATGACCCCGACAACCGCCGCATCTTTGCATCGGTGCCGTTCCTGGCCGAAGCCGTTGCGGAACGGCGCGGTGCATTTGGCTGTATTCAGTTGAACGAAGCAGAGATCGACGCGTTGTAGCATCGATGGACAACGGCCTGCGCGATCAGGCCGCTACCGCCATAGCCGCCGCCGCAGTCTCCTCGATCCAGGCACCGCCCAGCACCCGGTCGCCATCATACAGCACCGCTGCCTGCCCCGGCGCAACGCCATATTCGGCGCTGGCGAACCGCAGCCATTCGCCGTCCAGCGTCGCTGCGACAGGCTTTGCCATCGAACGGACCTTTGCCGAAACGGATTTGCCCTGAACATCGGACAGCCAGTTGGCATCGACCACACGCGCAGCATCGACCGCCAAAGCCTCGCGGGGGCCAACGATCACTTGCTGAGTTGCAGGATCGAGGCGGATTACATAAAGCGGCATAGGTTGCCCGCCGACGTCAAGCCCCTTGCGTTGACCGACCGTGAAATGGATCATGCCCCGGTGCTGCCCAAGGACGCGGCCGTCAAGATGCACGATATCGCCCGACAGTTCTGCATCGGGCCGGACTTTGCGGACGACGCTGGCATAATCGCCATCAGGGACAAAGCATATGTCCTGGCTGTCGGGTTTCATAGCGACTATAAGCCCCAGTTCGCTGGCAATCGCGCGCACCTGCGCTTTGGGCATGCCGCCTAATGGAAAGCGCAGATAATCGAGCTGGTCCTGCGTTGTTGCAAACAGGAAATAGCTCTGGTCGCGCGCCGGATCCGCTGCACGATGCAATTCGGCACCGTGCGGCCCTTCGACGCGACGCACATAATGGCCAGTGGCCAGACAATCGGCCCCCAATTCCCTCGCCAGCTTGAACAGGTCGGTAAACTTGACCCCCATATTGCATCGGACACAGGGTATCGGGGTTCGTCCAGCCATATATTCGTCGGCGAAATGATCGATCACCGATTCGCGAAACCGGCTTTCATGATCGAACACATAATGCGCGATGCCAAGCCTGTCGGCAACCGCACGCGCATCGCGGATATCCTGCCCGGCGCAACAGGCCCCTGCCCGTTTCACCGCGCTACCGTGATCGTATAGCTGAAGCGTCACGCCGATCGTTTCAGCACCAGTCCGCGCGGCAAGCGCCGCCACAACCGACGAATCGACCCCGCCGGACATCGCCACGACGATCCTTTTTCCCGAAAGATCGGAACCGAGTTGGAAATCATTATGATAAATATCGTCAATCATTTGACGCAGCCTTTAAGCGCAGCAAAGGGAAAATGCCAGTTTTCCGTTCGCCTTTCTCAAAACGGAACAGGCCAGGCTGCCAATTGATAATGGCTGTTAACCTCGCCTAACATCGGCTGAACACGCCTTTTACAGAACGTTATACATGCCGCGCTATCAAGGCGTCATGGAAATGACATTCCCCCATCAGGCGTTGCGTCAGGATTCGGTCAGTGGCCGAATCGGGCACACGACGATCCTGTCGATGGTTGCCGCTCGTCAGGCACGAAGCCAGACCGTGCGCGTGCTGCGCCGGGCCGAAACGGCATCGGCCAGACAAGGCAGTGCAGAGGTCGACCGAATTGATTATTTTGCCCATTATGATGACGGAAAAACCTCGGCGTGCGGTGCTTTCTGGCAATTTTCCGGCAAGGCGAACAAGTGTGAAACATCCGTTTACCAAGCCGGTTTAGTGAATATCAAACACGACGATTTAGACGATGATGCAACTGGGGAACAGTTAACCCATGCGGGGCATGGAGCAATGAGGACGTTATGATTGAGAACCAGAAAATCCGCCCAGCACAAGTGATCGGCCCATTGGGCGAGCCACTGACGCTGTCAAGCCTGCCACCGGCGGGCACCACGCGCTGGGTCGTCCGCCGCAAGGCAGAGGTCGTCGCGGCCGTCAATGGCGGCTTGCTATCGATAAACGACGCATGCGAACGCTATGACCTGACGCTTGAAGAGTTTGCTTCATGGCAACGCGCCGTGGACCGTTCAGGCATGCCCGGCCTTCGCGTTACCCGAATCCAGCACTATCGCGATCTTTACGAACGCCAGCAGAAATACTGACGTGATCGCCAGCGCCAATCGAAAGCCCCCCGCATGCTTTTGCGGGGGTTTTTCGTTGTTTTCCCACATCTTACACAATTCGCGTGATATTGCGGCTGGCAATGCGGATTGATGAGGGTATCATCCAGGCGCGCCCGGGGCTCATCCGGTCGACACAATAGGAGGAATAACATGGGTTGGATCATCGCAATCATCGTCGGCGGCATCGCCGGCTGGCTGGCCAGCAAGGTCATGAACCGTGACGCATCAATGGGTATCATGTGGAACGTCATCGCAGGCTGCATTGGCTCTGTCGTTGGTAACCTGATCGCCAACCAGTTCGGAATTGTTGGCAGCGTACAGGAATTTTCGATTACCGGATTGATTGTCGCATTTGTCGGCGCTGTCATCGTGCTTGCCATTCTCAACCTGGTTCAGCGCGGCCGGGTCCGCTAACACGCTTTCATTGCTGCAAAAAAGCCGCGCAAGGTCATCTTGCGCGGCTTTTTTATGGTTACGTCGTTTGTCGAAAGATAGTGACGTCGGTCTGTATTGTTGCCCATCGCCTTTTGCGGTACCGTATTGACGGAAATAGCCTTTATCCGGTCCCGTTCTGCAACTTGCAGATGGTGACTTATTCAGGTAACACAGCAGAGCTATGGCAGTTTGGGTCGCGTCAAACACCCTCGAGATCGAATTTGGAACATCCGGTATGAATTACGAAACAACGATGAGCGGCACGATGGACAGCGTCGCCTTGGATGAAACGCGCAGCCCGAACCGGCGGCGTATGGTCATTGCCCTGGTCGTTGTCGCGATTCTGGTTGCCGCTGCCGCTGCCTATTATTTCATGGGCGGCAGTGACGATGCCGCACTGGCGGCCGCTGAAGACAAAGCCGCACAGGCGCAGACGGTAACCGTTATCGCGCCTGGCCGCGAAACCGTCATTCGCGCCATTAATGCTACCGGCACGCTGGCGGCGCGCCGGGAAATTCCCGTCGGCGTGGTTGGCGAAGGCGGCGCGGTTACGCGGGTGTTTGTCGATGCGGGCGACTGGGTCAAACAAGGGCAGGTCCTGATTAGCGTCGACCGGTCGGTACAGGTCCAGCAGGCAGCAGCGCTTGAGGCGCAAATCGGCGTTGCTCGGGCCGACCTGCAACTTGCCCAGAACGAACTGGAACGTGCGCTCAAACTGGTCGATCGCGGCTTTATTTCAAAAGCCGATGTCGATCGTAAAACCGCCACCCGCGATGCCGCGCGCGCGCGCGTCAATGTTGCAAACGCCCAACTGGGCGAAACCCGTGCCCGCAACGCCCGGCTCGATATCCGTGCGCCGGTGTCCGGCTATGTGCTCGAACGCACTGTCGAAACCGGCCAGACCGTATCTGCGGGCAGCGGCGTGTTGTTCCGCCTGGCGCAGGACGGGCAAATGGAATTGCGCGCCGCGTTGAGCGAAGACGATCTCGCTTTGGTGTCCGAAGGCGTGCCTGCAACGGTAACGCCCGTTGGCACCGACCGGCAGTTCAGGGGTACGATCTGGCAGATATCGCCGGTAATCAGCGAAACATCGCGTCAGGGTATTGCCCGCGTGTCGCTACCGTTCGATCGCGCTTTGCGTCCCGGCGGCTTTGCCTCGGTCGAGATAAAGGCGGGCGCAATGACTGCGCCGGTGCTGCCCGAATCGGCTGTGCAGACAAGCCGCGAGGGGGCGTTCGTGTACATCATCGGTGAAGGCAACAAGGTCAAACGGCGGGCCGTAAGGGTCGGGTCGACGACGGCAAACGGACTGACGATATCGGACGGCCTTGACGGCACCGAGCGCGTGGTCCTGTATGCCGGCGGGTTCCTGAACCCCGATGAAGTCGTGAAGCCAAAGCTGCTCAAGAAGTAATTTAACCAAATCGGATCTCCCGCCATGAATTTCAATAACATCTCCGCATGGTCGATCCGCAATCCGGTTGTCCCGATAGTCCTGTTCATGGCGCTGACGCTGGCCGGCATCATGTCGTTCATGAGCATGAAGGTTCAGAACGATCCCGACATCGAATTCCCGGTCGTCGTTGTTTCGATTTCTCAGCCCGGCGCTGCACCGTCAGAAATGATAACGCAGATTACGCAAAAGGTCGAAAGCGCCATCCGCACCGTGCAAGGCGTCCGCAACATTGACGCCAGCGCAAGCGAGGGCAACACAACGGTCAGCGCCGAATTTGAAATCGGTGACGACATCAATGCAGCGGTTAGCGAAGTCAAAAATGCCGTCGACCAGATCCGCAGCGACCTGCCCGATGGCATATTGGAGCCACAGATCTTCAAAGTCGCCACATCGAGCGATCCGATTGCCTATTTCGCGGTCGAGGCGTCGGATATGACGCTTGAGCAACTCAGCTGGTTTGTCGACGATAGCGTTGCCCGCCGGTTACTGTCGGTCGAAGGCATGGCGTCGGTTAGCCGCAATGGCGGCGTTAGCCGCGAAATCCGCGTGGTGCTTGACCCTTCCAAGATGCAGTCGCTCGGCGTCACTGCAGCGCAGGTCAACAGCGTCCTACGCCAGCAGAACGTCAACGCAGCAGGCGGACAGTCCGAAATCGCCGGGTCACGCCAGTCGGTCCGTGTGCTGGGAAATGCAGCTGACGCCTTTACGCTGAGCCAGACACAGATCGCGCTTGGCGGCGGACGGACCATCAAATTGGCCGACATCGCGGAAGTGGCCGACGGCTACAGCGAACAAAAATCGATGGCGTTTGAAAGCGGCAAGCAGGTTGTTACCTTCGGCATGTCTCGCGCCAAGGGCGCATCAGACGTTTCGGTTTTTGACGATGCCACCAAGAAAATGGAAGAAATCGTCAAGGAAAATCCCGGGATCAAGTTCACCACATTGTTCAACAGTGTCGATTACACCAAGGGTCAGTATAAAAGCTCGATGGCGGCGATGATCGAGGGCGCATTGCTGGCCATTGTCGTGGTGTTCCTGTTCCTGCGCGATTGGCGCGCGACGGTCATTTCAGCGATTGCCATTCCATTGTCGGCCATCCCGACCTTCTGGTTTCTCGACCTGCTGGGCTTTACGCTGAACACGATGTCACTGCTCGCGCTGGGGCTTGTTGCCGGGGTGCTGGTCGATGATGCGATCGTCGAGATCGAGAATATCGTGCGCCACATGCGAATGGGCAAGTCGGCGTATCAGGCATCGATCGATGCCGCTGACGAAATCGGCCTGGCTGTTGTCGCGACGACGTTTTCGATTGTCGCGGTGTTCCTTCCCGTTGGCCTGATGCCAGGCGTTGCCGGGCAATTCTTCAAGAATTTCGGGCTGACTGTCGTCGCATCGGTGCTGATGAGCCTGGCCGTCGCGCGGATGATTACGCCGATGATCGCGGCGTATTTCCTGAAATCATCCGGCATCGCCGACCATGGCGAGGGTCCGTTGATGGACCGATACATGAAGATCCTGAAATGGTCGCTTGGCCATCGCCGGTGGATGATGGGGCTTGGCGTGCTCGCCTTTGCCGCGACGATATTGCTGATGGTTGTTTTGCCGAAACAGTTTTTCCCCACGGGCAATCAGGATTTCAGCCGCGTGCGGATCGAAATGGTGCCGGGCACGACGCTTGACCGCACAAAAGCAGTCGTCGATCAGGCCGCGGCGATTGTCGAACGCCAGCCAGAAGTCGATACTGCCTTGCAAACCGTGCGCGAGGGCAGCGGCAGCATCTTCATCACGCTGAACAAGGTGCGGACACGCACCAGTCAGGAATTCGAACAGGCCCTCGCCCCGTCATTAAACGGCATTGCAGATGCGCGCGTGTCGTTCCAGGCATTTGGGCCCGGTGGTGGCGGTTCGGGCCGTGACGTGTCGGTTATGCTGTCGGGGTCCGACCCGGAAGCACTTGACCGGACCGCCGTGACGCTGGTCGAACAGATGAAGGGTTTGAAAGAGGTGCGCGCGCCGCGTATTGCCGCCGATCTCCAGCGGCCCGAACTGATCGTCACCCCGCGTACCGACCTTGCGGCCCAATTGGGCGTCACAACCGTGGCGCTCAGCCAGACGATTCGGATCGCCACATTGGGCGACATCGATCAGAACAGCGCGAAATTCTCGCTGTCGGACCGGCAAATCCCGATCCGCGTGATGCTGGCAAAGGAAAGCCGCCAGAGCCTTGACGTTATCCGCAACCTGCCGGTGCAGACCGCAAATGGCGGATCGGTTCCGCTCTCGCGCGTGGCCGATATCAGCTTTGGCGCCGGACCGACCTCCATCGACCGGCGCAACCAGAATTTCCGGATTTTCGTCGGTGCAGATTTCGCACCTGGCGTCGTTTCTTCGGACGCCGACGCCGTCATCAACAAATTGCCGGTGATGTTGAATTTGCCGACGGGCGTGTCCCGTGCCCCCTTTGGCAGCCAGGAATGGGAAGCGGAGATGCAACGCGACTTCCTCATTGCGTTGATCTCAGGGACATTGCTGGTGTTTGCGGTTCTGGTCCTTCTCTACCATCGTTTCATGTCGCCGCTGGTCAACATGGGTTCGCTGCTGCTTGCGCCGCTGGGCGGATTGATGGCGCTGGCGCTTGTCGGGCAGCCGATTTCCATGCCGGTGTTCATCGGTATCCTGATGCTGTTCGGGATTGTCGCCAAAAACTCCATCCTGCTGATCGATTTCGCCATCGAGGAAATGGCGCGCGGCGTGCCGAAATTCCAGGCGATTATGGAGGCCGGACATAAGCGTGCTCAGCCGATTGTCATGACCACCGTCGCGATGACTGCGGGCATGATCCCGACCGCCATTTCGCTGGGCGGGGACGGAGCATGGCGCGCACCGATGGGGACCGTAGTGATCGGCGGACTGATCGTTTCGACAGTGCTGACCTTGCTGATCGTGCCAGCCGGTTTCAGCCTTGCCGATGGGTTTGAAAAACGCGTCGGTCCGTGGTTACGCACGAGGCTGCTGACCTACGATCCGGACAAGCATGGCGAAAGAGAAATTGCCGCGCCCAAGCCGCCCAAGAAAGCAGGCAAGGACGACCTTGGCGGTTTGCAACCTGCCGAGTAATCGTCACCCTTGGCAGCATCGCTATCGCTCGGCTAAGGCATTGATGTGAAGTCGGCAAACCAACTTGGGCAGTCTGAAAAGACGCGCTATGCAGAACGCGATGCCGAATTGCGGCAGATGCGGATTATCGCCACGGGCTTGCTGTGTTTCATGGTCGCGCTATTCGTCGCGGGCAATTACATGGAAACGCGATATGAAGGCCATTGGGGCTTTCTACGCGCCTTTGCCGAGGCTGGAATGGTTGGCGGTCTTGCCGACTGGTTCGCGGTGACCGCCTTGTTCCGCCATCCGCTTGGCATACCGATCCCGCACACCGCGATCATCCCCAATAACAAGGAGCGCCTTGGCCGGACGCTGGCGAGTTTTCTTCGCACCAATTTCCTGACCACTAAAGTTGTCGCCCGGCGCGTGCAACGGATGGACGTGGCCGGTGCCATGGGCAAATTCCTCAGCGCACCTTCGGGCGGCGAAGGCCGGATGCGGATGGGCGCGTCGCGATTGATGGGCGATATGATCGCTGCGCTGGATGATGAACGTCTGGGCGGCGTTGCAAAAAATGCCATCCGGCAACAGCTCGACAAGCTCGATATCGCGCCGCTGCTCGGGCAATTGCTGACAGCAATGATCAAACAGCGCCGGCATATTCCCGTGCTCGACAGCATGATAAAATGGTCGTCAAAGACGCTGGAGGCCAACGAGCACCTAATCCGCGCGATGGTCGAAGAGCGCGCCAATACCATCATGCGCTGGACCGGCCTGGATGACCGTCTTGCCGATGCCATCGTCAACGGCCTGACCAAGCTGCTTCACGATATGGCCGCCGATCCGGACCATCCGCTGCGCGAAAAGGGCGAGGAAGGTCTCGCCAGCCTCGCCCATGACTTGCGCCATGACAAGGAATTGCAGGCAAAAGTCGCGCACTGGAAAGGCCAATTGCTGGAAAACCCAGCGATGAGCAAATGGATCAACAGCCTGTGGGACCAGGGCCGTGACGGGCTGCTGAAGGCCGCACGCAATCCTGATGCGGCGCTGGCCGGAAGCTTTGGCGACGCGCTGATCAAACTGGGCAGCACGCTTCAGGAAGACGCCCGGCTAAAGCATCAGATCAACCGATTTGCCCGCCGCGCGATCGTCGGCTCGACCGAAAATTATGGCGACAATATCGTGGCGTTGGTGTCGGATACCATCGCCCGCTGGGACGCCTCGACGATTACCGACCGTGTCGAAAACGCCGTCGGCAGCGACCTGCAGTTCATCCGCATAAACGGCACATTGGTCGGCGGCATGGCGGGGATAGTCATCCACGCGGTGGGTTTGTGGATCTGACACTCCCAATTTCGTCGGGCTGAAACAAGTTCAGGATGACGATAACCTTTCAATCAACCGCTGCGCCGCCTGCGCTGCTATTGATGCGCTGCGCTTCAGATTGCTCTGGAAATCGCCGCTGCTTGTGCCATCGGCATTGTCGGTCGTCGCCTTGATCGCAGCCCATGGCAAGTCCATCCGTGCAGCAGCCTGCGCGACCGCCGCTGTCTCCATATCGATCAAGTCGCCGCCGAGCGCGTCATGCAAGCGCCTGGCATAATCGGGATTTTCGACAAAGCAGTCGCCGCTGATAATCCGCACTTTCGCTAGACCCAGATCGGGCATAGCCTTTGCGCGGAAAGGTTCGACATGCGCCTCGCCGATTGGCCAGGCCCCGGCGGTATAATGGGCAAAGCGTTCATGGCGTGACGCGCCATAGTCGCCCTGCACGGCTTCGGTTATCTGGAAACAGTCGCCGTCGATGTCGGATAATTTGCCTGCTGTACCAACCACCAGCAACAGCTGCACGCGATAATGCTCGGCCAGCATCATCGCCGCCATCGCCGCGTTCACCTTGCCAATGCCGCTACATGTAATCGCAATATGTTTTCCGGCATGTTGAACCTGCCGCACCAGAAAACCGTGCAGCGGCTCACCATGATCGCTTTGCCCCGGGAAAAGCGCCGCCGCCTCGGTATCCACGCCGGTTATAATGCCAATGCGATCGATCATAAAAGCTGCCTCTTTCCGTCAATATGCCACCGGCCTTAAAGCCGCTTTTGTGCGATTATAATGACAATGCCGCCAAAATCCGTAACTTGAGGGATTATGCGTGCTGACAGGATGAAAATATTCTTCGACGGCGGTTGCCGCCCGAACCCCGGCATAATGGAAACAGCCGTGGTCGCACGCGGTGTCACCTATCATCGGGCGGACTGCGGTCTTGGGTCCAACAACGACGCAGAATGGCTGGCGTTGATCCATGCAGTGGAAATCGCCATGTCTATCGACGCCCGCAACGTCGTCATGCTCGGCGATTCAGCGATGGTCGTCGCTCAGGCAAACGGGCATGGCCCGTGCCGCGCGGCATCATTTCAGCAATATCTTGCAGAATTCCGGCAGATCGCGGTGAACTTCGACCGGATCATCGTACGAAAGATACCGCGAAACCAGAATCTTGCCGGCATCGCGCTCGCCGCAACGCGGCGGTAATTTACAAGCGCGCCGCAACGCGGCGGTGATTTACAAGCTTGCCGCGATCATCTCATCGATCCGGACAAATTTTTCGCGTGGCGCGCCATCGCGGGCGCGGGCGATTTCTGCTTGCTCGATTTTCTTCCAGTCGCTGAACGTGACGACCTGAACGCTGCGCCGTTCGAGCAGGGCGTCCAGTGCGGCACGCCCTGCCTGACCGCTGCCCGACCCGATATCATCCGCCAAAGCGTCGACAATCGTGTAACCGTCAGGGCGATTGGTGCCGATCGTCCCCGATGGCCCGCGCCGTGCCCAGCCGACGCAGTACAGGCCCGGCAAAATGCGGCCATCGACATTGGCAAACCGCCCGCGCCCATGTTCATAGGGTACGCCCTCGATCGACGGCGTTTGATAGCCGATGCAGCAGATGACCAACGAGCAATCGAGCGTATACATCTCGCCGGTGCCGATGCTGCGAAGCTGGTCATCCAGCATCGTGCGTTCGACGACAATCCGTTCGACCCTGCCATCACCCTCGATTGCCGTGGGCGCTGCGAAAAAATCGAAATTGATGCCGATGGGCATAGTGGCGCGGAAGCTCTCCGGGATGGCGGCAAATTCGCGCAAGTGCGTGACAGATTTACGCATCCCCGGCTCAAGCAAGGCATCTTCGATAATGCCGGGCAGGTCGCCCTTTTCCACGCGCGGCGTGGCCCGTTGCAGGTGCCCCAGCTCGCCCAGCTCCTTGGGCGTCATTGCGATCTGGTGCGGGCCGCGCCGACCGAGGATCGTGATGTCCTCGATGCCGGAAAGGTCGAGCTTATCAAGCGCATGGCCAACGATATCCGACCCGGCAAACTCGGCGCGTGTCTTTGCCAATATCCGCGCAACGTCCAGCGCCACATTGCCGTTGCCGATGACCACCACATGCTTGCCGTCCAATGGCGGGTTCAGGTCGGCAAAATCCGGGTGGCCATTATACCATCCGACAAACGCCGCGCTGCCGAACACACCGGGCAGTCCAGCACCCGGAATGTCGAGCGTTCGGTCCTGAGGCGCGCCGGTGGCCAGCACGACCGCGTCGTACATCGTCTGCAATTCGTCGATACTTACGTCCTGGCCGACCGTTACATTGCCGACAAAGCGCACATTGTCGGACAACGCGACCTTTTCATATCGGTTCGCCACGGCTTTTATCGATTGATGGTCGGGCGCAACGCCAAAACGGATCAGCCCGAATGGCACTGGCAGGCGGTCGATGATATCGATCCGCACATCATCGCCGAACTTCTTCTGTGCGGCCTCGGCGGTGTAATAGCCGGCCGGACCCGAACCAATGATGGCGATATGCCGCATGCCTGTCCCCCCGATCGCTATTACCTGAGTCGGCACGCTAACGCCCTTTAGCCAAAAGAAAAGGGCCGGAGCATTTTCACGCCCCGACCCCTCCTAATCAAATTCTGCGAGTGCTTAGAATTTGGCTCCAACCTTCACTCCATAGAAGCGAGGCGGCGATGGATAAACCGCAAAGCTGTTGCCTTGTTCCGGAATCGGGAAGGCCGTGACGTTGTAATATGTGTCGAACAGGTTTTCGACATAGCCTTCGATGCTGTATTTGCCGTCGCCAAAATTGATCCCGGCACGCAGGTTGACGATACCAAAGCCGTCATTCCCGGTAAAGCGGCGGGCCAGCGTGTCATTCAACGGGAATGCATCGCTCTGTTGACGGAAATCGGCGTGGAACAGGCCGTTCACACCTGTCGTGATTTCAGGCGTCCAGGTGACCGCACCAGTGATCGTGTGCTTCGGCTGGTTCGATGCCTGACGGCCATTGTCGCCCCCGGCCAGCGGGCTGGCATCGGTCGCCTTTGCATCGACATAGGTATAGCCAAGGTTGAACGCGAGGTCGGGATGTGGCCGGATGATGCTTTCAAGCTCGACGCCTTTCGATATCAGCTTGTCGAAATTCAGGACAACAAAATTGGTGCCGGAAAAACGGTTCGACTGATAATCTTTGAAGTCGGAATAGAACAACGCCGCGTTGAACTGGAACTGACGGGTAAAGTTGGTCTTGATACCGACTTCATACGCATCGACGGTTTCATTGCCGAATTCTAGATCGCTGATCTGCGCGCCGTTTCCGCCAAGCAGGACAGAATCGAAGCTACCCCGGTCGAGGTTATACCCGCCCGATTTGTAGCCGCGATCATATCCGCCATAAACCAGGACGTCGTCATTCACCTTGAACGACAATTTCGCCGTGCCCGTGAACTCGCTTTCCGAACGGTCGTCCGAACGCACGCCGTTGAATTCGCTGTTCACCGTCGGGTTACACGTCAGCAGGAACGCCGGACCATAAAGGCCAGCGGCCTGCAACCCTGCACGATAGGCTGCCGATGCCGGGCTCAGGAAAAACGCACAGGCCGGAACTACCGAATTCAGGTCGGTATCGATGTCCTTCGTCTCGTGATTATACCGCAAACCCAACGTCAACGACAGATTGTCGGTGAAATTGATGATGTTGTGCGTGAACGCGGCAAAAGCCTGCGTATCGACCTTATACGCATCGTTTTGCTGACCTGCACCGGCTGGCGTGCGCGGCAATGGAACGCCGCCAAAGACGGGAATTGCCGGGCCAAGCGTGCCGAACAGTTGCAGTCCGGTAGGCAGCGTAGCGCTACGTGTAAGCCCGTTGATGACGCCATCGACATATTGGTCGGCCTGATTGCCGAAGCGGACGGTGTCGTTCAGCGTCAGTTTCTCGTTCAGGTAGAAACCGCCGACCAGCCAGTCGACGCTGTCGTTGAACGCGGTGCCTTGAAGGCGGATTTCCTGTGTGAAATCCTTGATGCCCGTGCGGTAATTATCGCGATAGGCACGGTCGAGGCCGGAGAAATCGATATCCTGGTTACGCCGCGCGTCCCAGTCGCGATAGGCGGTAATCGAGGTCAAAGTCGCTCCGCCCAAGTCCCAGTTGAGTTCTCCCGAAACGCCCCATTCCTTGACCTTCTCGCTCAGATCGCGGCCTGGCGTTACCGCCATGCTGCGGCTGCCACGGGTAAAGGCTGGAATGCCAACGGTACCGGCGGTGCCGCCCAGCGCTGGAACACCAGCAAAATTGTTGATAACCGAGGTCGCAACCAGCGCCAGTGCCGAGCTGATCGATGTGTCGATGCCGGGGAAAATCTGCAAACCGCTTAAGGTATTGACCGCGCCGCAGCAGACTTCGTCGGTCTTGGCATAATCGCCGATCAGGCGGAAGCTGACGTCCTCGTTTTCGAACATGGCCTGGCCACGAACGAAGTAGCGGTCGAGATTGTTGATGCGATTGTCGCTGTTGACGTCGCGGATATAGCCGTCACGCTTGTGATAGCCGCCGTCGAGACGCAACGCGAGTTGTTCGGTCACAGGGCCGGTTACCCCTGCCTTGACTTCGATTTCATCATAATTGCCATAGCTGCCCTCGACATAACCACCCAGCTCGAACTTCGGTTTTTGCGTGGTGATGTTCAGCGCACCGGCAGACGTGTTGCGACCGAACAATGTGCCCTGCGGACCGCGCAGCACTTCGACGCGCTCGATTGGCGGCAGTTCGGCAAGCGCAACGCCGGCGCGCGAACGAAATACGCCATCGATGAACACACCCACGGCTGGTTCAAAACCCGGGTTGTCCCCTGCCGTACCGATCCCGCGAATGGAGAGAACGGCGCCAGTCGCGGACGACTGGCCGGTGGTGGTTTTCAGCGATGGCGCGAGTTGCTGGATGCCGCGAATGTCGACGACACCGGCATTGGCCAGCTGCTCGCCGCCGACGACGCTAACGGCCAGCGGCACATCCTGTGCGGCCTGGTCGCGGCGCGTCGCGCTGACGATGATTTCATTGTCCGAATATTCGTCCTCGGCAACGGTGGTGTCTTGCGCTGAACTGGTGGCGACTTCGCCGTCCTGGGCAAACGCGGCTGTCGTCGGCGCGACAAGCACCGCAACGCTGGCAAGCAGCATGGAGATAGATTTCATGATGTTCCTCTGAGACTTTTTGGCGGTTAAACCGCCTTGGGGGAGATTGACTTCAGGCGAGAACCCGAACTCGGCTTTCCGTTAGCGGAAACATAACAGTGATTCCAAGCAAATCGGCCATTTTTGCCGCTTTCCAAACAGCCTGTGGCCCTGTTGCCACAAAATGGGCATGGCAATCCTTTGCATCAGCGCGGTCGGCATTCATATGCCGATATTATCCGTTTTTATTATGGCATATTCCGCCTAGACCAGCCGAAAGGGGAGTAATGATGAGTTTGATCGACGCAGCACGCGAAGCTGCCGGCAAAGCCTTAGGTGCGAACGGACCCGCTCTGGAAGCGGTGGCAAGCAGCTTTACGCCCACCGACTATAGTATTCACTTCTTCCTGCAGCTGGCGATTATCATCCTGGCCTGCCGGATCGTCGGTTGGTTCGGGCAGAAATTCCTCGCGCAGCCGCAAGTGGTGGGCGAAATGATCGCGGGCGTCATTCTCGGGCCATCGCTGTTCGGCCTGTTGTTCCCGGAAATCCAGGCTGCGATATTTCCCAAGGAAACCAAAAATGTCCTCTACACCGGCGCGCAACTGGGTGTCGGGCTTTACATGTTCCTTGTCGGCACCACGCTTCAGCTCGACCATTTCCGGTCGAAAGCCAAAAGCGCGGTCAGCGTTTCGGCAGCCGGCATCATCGTTCCGTTCGTGATCGCGGTTGCCATCACGCCCTGGCTACTGACCATTCCCGGCCTGTTCGCGCCGGGCATATCGCAGTTCAACGCGACCCTGTTCATGGGTGCGTGCATCGCGCTCACGGCTTTCCCGATGCTAGCGCGGATTATCAACGAGCGCGGGCTTGCGAACACATCGCTTGGCACATTATCGCTGACCGCAGGCGCATTCGACGATGCCGTGTCATGGTGCGTACTGGCCGTCGTGCTGGCGACCTTTGGCGGGGGGCCGGGCGTGGCCGTTTTGGCGATAGGCGGCGCCGTCATCTATGCCATTTTCATCATGCTGTTCGGGCGCAGATTACTCGCGCCACTGGGCCGGATCGTCGAACGCGATGGCGAAATGAGCCTGGCTGTCCTTGGCATCACGCTGGCGTTATTCTGCCTGTCGGCATTCCTGATGGATGCGATCGGCATTCACGCGATTTTCGGCGGATTTATCCTTGGCGCAGTGATGCCGCGCGGGTTGTTCGCGGCGGAGCTGAAGAAAAAGGTTGAGCCGCTTGCGGTCATTATGCTGCTGCCGATGTTCTTCACCTATTCGGGCCTGAACACGCGCATGGATATGGTCAACACGGTCCCGCTGCTGCTGATCGCGCTCTTTATCCTCGCCGCCTCCATCGCTGCCAAATTCGGTGCCTGCTATATCGCGGCGCGGATCGCGGGCGAGGACAATCGGACGGCCTTGGGCATCGGTGCACTGATGAATTCGCGCGGGTTGATGGAGCTCATCATTATTAACATCGGCCTGCAAAAGGGGATTATCGGCCCGACCCTCTTTTCGATGCTGGTGCTGATGGCCATCGTCACCACGATGATGGCCAGCCCGTTGTTCGAAGCGGTCTATGGGCGAAAAGCGCGAGCGAGCGGCGAATTGGGTAAGGTTGGCGGACCTGCGATTGACGCGGCTTGAATGCAAAACCCCTCTCTCCTTTAGGGGAGAGGATACGAAGCCTTATGAGCGAAGCGAATTAGGCGAAGTTGGAGAGGGGAAATGCGTTGTCGATGGGAAGGCCCCTCTCCGCTGCGACTAAGCAGCAAGCTGCCAAGTCTCGCTCCTCTCCCCTGAAGGAGAGAGGGTAAATTCAAGCCGCCTTCCGCACTTCCTCGGCCGCCCGGTCGAGAAACCCGCGGATCGCCGCAATGCTCTCTTCAACATGGCTCAGCAAAAACAGATGCCCGCCATTTTCGATCACCAGCAATGCGCTGTTCGGGATCAGGAACGCCAGGAATTTGCCATTGGCCACGGGCACAATCTGGTCATCGCCGCCCATCATAATCAGCGTTTCAGTTTTCATAAACGGCAGGAACGGCGCGCTGGTCCAGCCCATCATCGCCATCAGCTGATAGAAATAGCCGGTCTTCGACGGCGGCGTGATCCGGCCGATATGGCCTTCCTTGCCTCCGGTCATGCCGCCATAAAGCGTCTTGAAATGCTTCGCCATGTAATTGGGGTCGATATAACGGCGTGGGTCGGCCATTTTGATTAACGCGGCAGGATTGCCCGGCACCATCAACATGCCCGCGCTGGTCGCGACAAGAATGAGCTTGTTGGTGCGCGCGCCGTTCTGGATAGCAAATTGCTGCGCCATTGCCCCGCCCCAGCTGACGCCAATGACGTCCACGAGCGGCATGTCGAACCGATCGAGCAACAACGCCGCAATCCGCGCCATCAGGATGGCGTTATACGGCACCACCGGATCGGGCGAGCCGCCAATACCCGGCATGTCAAAGGTGATAAAATCCCGATCGGCCAGATGCTCGGCCAGCGGCGCCATAGCCTCGATATTCGCGCCAATGCCGTTGAAGAACAGGATGGGGAGCTTATCGGT
>JANOPT010000018.1:0-1688 GCA_031421975.1 Sphingomonadales bacterium
CGGCCTTCCTTGGCCTCGGCAAACTCGGCGCGCAGTTCGACCTCGGTATCATTATCGATATGGACGATGCCCTTGGGCATGGTCGAGACGACGGTCAGACGGATTTCCGCCAAGGCAAAGGCAGGCGCGGCTAGCATCTGGCGAAGCTGCGGCGGCATATCGTCGGGCGCGACGCGTTGCTGCCCGTGCGTTGCGACCACATCGCCCGCGACAACCGGTCGTCCCAGAAAGCTGCGTTTCAGGGCCTGGCTTGGCCCTTCAAGCCGGATTTCGCGCTGCGCCGGGGCAAATACCACTTTGGTTGCGGGTTTCGATTCGACCTTGCGGACCTCTACATGGTCGCCCGCGCCGACCCCGGCATTGGCGCGCTGCAGACCGTCAAGGCGGACAACCTCCAGTCCTTCATCTTCTGGATAGGGGTCTACCGCGCGCGCCGCGGTGTTTCGCTTGCCGAGAATTTCGACGACATCACCCTGGACAATCGCATTCGCGGCCATGAACTCGCGTGTCATACGCGCCAAACCGCGGCCCGAATCTTCGAGTTTTGCATTGGCAACGAGCAATTTGGGGGTTTTGGTTTTGGGGGACATTGGCTGCCTCATCATCGTTAAGACTTCAAAATAGGCCTTGTTCCGGAAATTGCGAATCCAACATCCGGATTTTATGCAAAAAAAAGGGCCGGCGCGAGCCGACCCTGAAAAAGTCTTTAGGAGAGGATGCCTAAAAGGCTTGTTATTTATGTGATTAAGCAATTTATTGTGCAAGTGCGAACAATGCAATTGGAGTTGCGGAAAATGCAACTGTGTAATATCAGTTTCATAATGGCTTTGGCCGTATTTCAAAATTCGCGTGATGCCCTATCATTTGCTGCACTGCGACAAATTCAGGAGATCAGGATGCGCCGGCTGCCCCCATTACGTTCTTTGGAAGCGTTCTTGCGCGTTGCCCGGTTGGGCTCGGCAAAGGCGGCCGCCAGTGAATTGTCGCTTTCCCCCCCGGCGCTCAGCCGCCGTATCAAGGCGCTGGAGGATTTTATCGGCAAATCGCTGTTCGACCGCCGCGCGCAGGCAATGGTGATGAACGCCGACGGAGAGGCGCTGCTCGCCGCCGTCGAACCCGCCATGGACGCGATGGCCGAGGCGGTCGAGGAACTGGCCGGACGAGGCGGCGAATATCGGCTTCGGCTGGGCGTGTTGCCGCTTTTCGGCACGCAACGGCTGATCCCGCGTTTGCCTGAATTGCGTAAGGCCTTTCCCAAATTGCATATCGATGTCGACACATCGGGCCACGCCGAAAATTTACTGGGTGACGTCGTCGACGCGGCGATCATCATCGCCGCTGAGGTCGATCCCAAGCTGTACAGCGTGCGCCTCGACCGCAACGTGGTCTATGCCATTGCATCGGAGGAATGGGCCAGGGAACATGCCGTAAAATCGCCCGAAGACCTCGCCCGGCAAACCGTCATGGTGCACAGCGACATGCCGCTGATCTTCGATGCGTGGCGCGAAGCCGTGGGCTATCCGCGCCTGAAACCTGCCGCCATCGACCATATCGACAGCGGCCCGCTGATGCTTGAGGCTGCCGCCAATGGCCTTGGCGTCGCGATCATGCACGGCAGCCACCTATCTGACGCACCCGACCCGCGCCTGACGCGGCTGTTCGATATCGAAGTCGAAAGCCCCTACAGC
>JANOPT010000019.1:0-1739 GCA_031421975.1 Sphingomonadales bacterium
CCTCGGCAGCATCAGGTACCACCCCCAAAGACTTTATCAAATCAATCACGGCGACTTTTGCTGGTAATTTGCTCCCAACCAACTACAAATATAGACTGTTTAACGGCTCAATCGACTCTATCGCAAGTCTAAATTTTTGTCGTATGCGCTCTCTTTCCGACCTAGCGTTGTCGACTACTGTGCGACCTTCTGCAGTCAATTCCAAGGTTTCTGAGGCGTAGTTGCCAGATATTAGGTTGTATTTATTTGCGTTTGTTACCAGTTGCCGACTTGTCCCACTTTCCGGTGATTTTTTTAAGTGATCAAATAGGCTGAAACGACGAACAGATTGGCCTGAACCAAACTCCCAAATACACTTTGCGAACTCCAGCGCTTCTTGAAATGACGAAGCAGGAAACGATCTCTGCATCCTCTTACGCTTTTCCTTGGGTACACTCTTTTCAACGATGTCAGCTTACATCAAAACCTCTTCTTGAAAGTCGAATCTAGCTTAACTATTCAACCCAGCATAGTGCAAAACTGAGACGAATTGCAAGGCAGCAACTCGATTACCACCAAAAGACACATTAAGAGAATTTACATTAAACCAACCGCCCCCGCTCCACCGCCGCTTCAATAAAACTCGCAAACAACGGATGCGGCTCGAACGGCCGTGACTTCAGCTCCGGGTGGTACTGCACGCCGATGAACCAGGGATGGTCCGGATATTCCACCGTCTCCGGCAGCACGCCGTCCGGCGACATGCCCGCGAAGTCGAGGCCGCAGGCTTCCAAGCGTTCCTTGTAGTCGATGTTGACTTCGTAGCGGTGGCGGTGGCGCTCGTGGATGGTGGTCGCGCCGTAAATCTCTGCAATCTTGGAGCCGGGGCGCAAACTTGCCTCGTAGGCCCCGAGCCGCATGGTGCCGCCCTTGTCGCCAGCCGCCTGCCGCTTCTCCAGCATGTTGCCCTTGAGCCATTCAGTCATCAATCCGACCACGGGCTCATTCGACGGGCCGAACTCGGTGGATGACGCACCGGCAACGCCGGCCAGATTGCGCGCGGCCTCGATGCAGGCCATCTGCATACCGAAGCAGATGCCGAAATACGGCACCTTGCGCTCGCGTGCAAATTTCGCGGCCAGTATCTTGCCTTCCGAGCCGCGCTCGCCGAAGCCGCCGGGCACCAGAATGCCGTCCACCTTTTCAAGATAAGGCGCGGGGTCTTCCTGCTCGAAGACTTCCGATTCGATCCACTCCAGTTTGACCTTGACCCTGTTGGCCATACCGCCATGCGCCAGCGCTTCCATCAGCGATTTGTAGGCGTCCTTGAGGCCGGTGTATTTGCCGACGACGGCGATGGTCACTTCGCCCTCAGGATTGTGAATGCGCTGTGTGATCTCGTTCCAGCGCTCCATGCGCGGCTTGGGCGCAGGCTCAATGCCGAACGCTGCTAGCACTTCGCTGTCCAGACCTTCCTTGTGATAGGCCATCGGCACGTCGTAAATGTGCGCCACATCCAGTGCCTGAATAACCGCGCTCTCGCGCACATTGCAGAACAGCGACAGCTTGCGCCGCTCTTCCTTCGGGATATCGCGGTCGGCGCGCACCAGCAGAATATCCGGCGCAATGCCGATTGAGCGCAGCTCCTTGACCGAATGCTGCGTCGGCTTGGTTTTCAATTCGCCGGCTGTCGGGATATAGGGCATCAGCGTCAGGTGAATGTAGACGCAGCTGTTGCGCGGCAAATCATTGCCGATCTG
>JANOPT010000020.1:0-7713 GCA_031421975.1 Sphingomonadales bacterium
GCGGAGTGCAGGAGTTTAGCTCAGTTGGTAGAGCATCGGTCTCCAAAACCGAGGGTCGTGGGTTCGAGTCCCCCAACTCCTGCCATTTTATTTCGCGTTTTCTGCGGGTTACGTTCCTAGCGAACGTATCGCGCCACGACCACGACGACTAAGATTTTTATCACGCAAAGACACGAAGACACAAAGGAAGGAAGAGAGCTTGCCTTCTTCTTTGCGTCTTCGTGTCTTCGTGTGAGATTAAGTTAAAACGTCCTATCGGTCAATCAATGCGCCTTCGCTGGCACAATCTTGTGATGCACCCACACGATTACAGCCCCCAGCGCCAGCCCGAACAGGCCGCAGAGCGCCGCGTCGACAAGCCATGCCAGCACGCCCTCGTGAAGCCCGACAAATTCCGCCGGGTGGATGCTAAAACCATGCACGATTATCTGCCCGCCGACCCACAGCATAGCCGCCGTGCCGACCGTGGACAGAAACGCTAGTAGTTTGGGCATTCCCCTGACCATAAAGCGCCCAATCGCTTGCGAACCGCCATTCTCGCGCTGCGCCATGTGCAGCCCGATATCGTCCATTTTCACGATCAGGCCAACTACGCCGTAAACCACCACGGTGATGCCTATGGCAACCGCAAACAAAGCCGCCGCCTGACCCCAGATCGATGGCATACCGACCGCGATGTCGTTGAGCGCAATGGCCATGATTTCTGCTGACAAGATCAGGTCAGTGCGCACCGCGCCTGCAACCATTTTTTCCTCATGCTCCGCGCTGGATAGTTCGGCGACCTCTTCGGCAAGACTCTCTTCTTCGCCGCTCGCCTTGGCGAATTTCTCGAGCACCTTCTCCGCGCCTTCAAAGCAAAGATACGCCCCGCCGATCATCAATATCGGCGTAATCGCCCACGGTAAAAACGCGCTCAATAACAAAGCTGCGGGGAGGATGAAAATGAGCTTGTTTTTAATCGATCCCTTGGCGATCCGCCAGATGATCGGCAATTCGCGGTCGGGGGTAAATCCGGTCACATATTGCGGGGTTACCGCCGTGTCATCGATCACGACCCCCGCAGCCTTCGTACTAGCCTTACCAGCCGCCAAAGCGACGTCATCGACTGAAGCAGCGGCGACCTTGGCAATGGTGGCAATGTCGTCGAGGAGAGCGGCGAGACCGGATGGCATGGGGGCGGGAATCCTGTTGCGGTAGTTGCTGCTGGGATAGCCAAACGCGCCGATAGTTCAAGGCCGTTCGACACCGCAAACCCTCTTGCCCTTGCGCGAATCCCCGTCTACAGACCTTATCTTTCCGAAATCGGAACCTATATCGCTCTCGACCCCGCCGGTCGGAGCGCTGGCGGCTATCCTCGGAATTGAACAGGAAGAAGTAGTATGGCAAAGACAAGCCCCGGTGAATTCATCCGTCAGGTGCGGACAGAGATTGGTAAGGTTGTATGGCCAACCCGGCAGGAAACCGTGCAGACCGCGATCATGGTGTTGATCATGACGGTCATTCTTGCCATCTTTTTCCTGGGCGTCGATGCGGTGTTCGCCGCGATTGTAAAGGGGTTGCTTGCGCTCGCCAATGGCTAAGCGCAGCTTGGGAAAAGAATAGATATTATGGCACGCTGGTACATCATTCACGCTTATTCGGGTTTTGAAAACAAGGTCCGTGACCAGATTCTGGCCGAGGCCGAACGCATTGGCCTTTCGCAACTGGTCGAGGCGGTCGAGGTGCCGACCGAGCAGGTAACCGAGGTGCGCCGCGGCAAAAAAATCAAGGCCGAGCGCAAATTTTTCCCGGGCTATGTCCTTGCCAAGCTGAACATGAACGACGACGTTTATCACTTGGTCAAAAATACGCCGAAGGTGACCGGATTCCTTGGTGCCGGCCACAAGCCGCAGCCGATTTCGGAGGCCGAGGCGGCGCGTATTCTGAACACCAAGCAAGAGCTTGAAGCCGCGCCGAAAAAGCGCGTGTCGGTCGACTATGAAATCGGCGATCAGGTCAAGGTACTTGGCGGGCCGTTCGCGAGCTTCAACGGCGCTGTCGAGGAACTCGATTTCGATAAGAACCGGGTCAAGGTTTCTGTTTCGATCTTCGGTCGCGCCACCCCGGTCGAACTGGATTTCGAAGAAGTCGAACTGATGAAATAAGGCCGGACTTGGCGAAAGCCTCGCGATCGCTTTTCAAACGCTAAGTGATGATTTCGACCTTGCCGTAACCAAGCGCTTCGCCAAGCGCCTGCAAACGACGTTGTACGGAATTTGACTTTAGCCTGATCGCCTGACGGCTCAGGCGCAGCCGAAGTATATTGTCGTCACCTTCGATCCTGCTGTCGCCAAGCGCACCGCCGGTACCACCATCAATCCGCTGCGCCAGACGGATGGCAAGTCCCCACACGACAGCTTGTGCAAGTGCGCCAGGTTTAGCCAGGCCCGCCAGCATTTCGGGCAATGTCCGCTTGCCGGCGTGCACTGTCCACAACGAAGCAGCGATGATCGCCCGGTCGCTCGCGGTCACCCCGGGCCAGCTGCCATCGAGCGCCAGGTCAAGCGCGTGGTCGGCGCGATATTCGGGATTAACGTTCCACACGCTGTCCGAAAGCAGACACGCAGCACGGCACAGGCGGGCATCACCGTCGCTTTGCCCGGCAAACACCGGCGCAATCCAGTCGGCCAATGCATCGCCATGAAACGGGAAGCGCGCGAGCCGTTCGCCTTCGAATTGCGTCGCCGCGATAAGCGGATCCTGACGCCGTTCGGCCGCAGAAAGCTGATCGAACAATAGTCCTTCGCGAAGGCCGTAGATGCTCGTCACCAGCTTGCTGGGTTCAAGCAGGCGGACAACACCGGCAAGCAGCGCGGTTGCCCCCGGCAGCGCCGTAATACGCGCCGAGGCGACGACCTTGGTTTGTGCCAGCGCCGCTGCATCGTTGGTCAAGGGCAACAGCCGCGTCGGTGCATCGACCGGTATTTCATAGTTCGACAGGATGGTCAGCGGATAGCCGATGTCATGCATGTGGAGCCGTGAAAATGTCCGCCAAGAACCGCCAATCATGTAAAAGGGCAGGCCCGTTTCGATTGGAAAGCCATCTTCGCCTTTCAGCGCCGCAATATCGTCGCGCAGCATCTGGGCGATCTGCTTGGTCGATTTATCCGTCAATCCGGCGTGCCGCAATGTCCCAAGCGGCAGCGAAACCCGGTCGCCGGTTTTGCCATCGGCAATGCGGATAAGTTCAAGGCTGCCGCCACCCAGATCGCCGACATAGCCATTGGCTTGCGGATCATCGCTGAGCACGCCCATTCCTGCTGCCGTCGCCTCGGTATCACCGTCCAGCACGTCGACGCGGATACCCAGCGCTGCTGCGCCCTCGATCAACTGATGCCCGTTCTTTGCTTCGCGGGTTGCGGCGGTGGCGACCACGCGCAAGGTGTCAACCTTCATAGAGCGCGCGAGTGTTTCGAAGCGTGCCAGCGCCGCCAGCGCTTTTTTCATCGTTGCGTCGGGAATGACTCCGTCGCCGGCGAGGCATGCACCCAGCGCCACCCGGCTTTTTTCATTGTAGATCGGCATGGGTGCGCGCGGCAGGCCGGCGTATACGACAAGGCGGACGGTGTTCGAGCCGATGTCGATGACGGCCTGACGGACCGATTTCATCGTCTGCGAACAAGGCTCAATTTAGGGACTTTCTTATCATCGGCCAGTGCACCGCCACGTCCCGACAATGAAGCATTGGTCATGAAATAATGGTGCAGATTGAATGGCACTTTGTCCGCCTTGACCCTCTCGTAACGGCCATCGGGCCGCAGCATCCAGCTTTGCTGATTGTCGAGCAGGTTTGCAACCATAACCTGATCGAGAATCTGGTCGTGAACCGTTGGGTTTTCGATAGGCAGCATATATTCGACCCGCCGGTCGAAATTACGCGACATCCAGTCCGCAGATGAAATGAATATCCTGGCGTTGGGGTTGGGAAGGTCGGCGCCGTTGCCCATGGCCCAGATGCGGCTATGCTCAAGGAAGCGTCCAACCACCGATTTGACCCGGATGCGCGATGACAGGCCTCTGACTCCCGGGCGCAAACAACATATGCCGCGCACGATGAGGTCGATTTCAACGCCTGCCTCGCTGGCTTCGTATAATTTGTCGATCACCGCCTTGTCGACCAGCGAGTTAAGCTTGGCCCAGACCGCACCGGGCCGCCCCGCCGCAACATGCGCGATCTCGTCATCGATCAAAGATAGAATTTTTTCGCGCAAGCCCAACGGGCTCATCGTCAGAATTCGCAAATCGTTCGGCGGAATATAGCCGGTTATATAGTTGAAAATCTGCCCTGCATCATGGCCGACACGCGGATCGGCCGTGAAAAAGCTGATATCTGTGTAAATTTTCGCCGTAATCGGGTGATAGTTTCCTGTGCCCAAATGGCAGTATGTGCGAAAGCCATCGGCCTCGCGGCGCACAACCAGTGAAATCTTGGCATGGGTTTTCATGTCGACAAAGCCGTAGACGACCTGAACGCCGCTGTTCTCAAGCTGCGATGCCCAATGCAGATTTTGCTCTTCGTCGAACCGTGCTTTCAGTTCGACAATAGCTGTCACAGATTTGCCCATCTCGGCGGCCTCGCACAAAGCACGAATGACGGCTGACTGTTTACCGGCGCGGTATAATGTTTGCTTGATTGCGACGACATCGGGGTCGAGCGCGGCCTGTTGCAGAAAGGCAAGGACCACGTCGAAGCTTTCATAAGGGTGGTGGACGACGATGTCCTTTTGCCGGATGGCGGCAAAACAATCGCCGTCATGTTCCAATATGCGTTCGGGAAAGCGTGGCGAATATGGCGGGAATTTCAGCTGGGGACGGTCCTCCTCGACCAGTTGCGCGAGGTCACCGATACCAAGAAAGCCAACCGTTTCGGCCACCAGTGATGAGCCTGCGCCAAGCTCTGTGCGGATCAGCGTAGACAGCTCTGCCGGAAGGCCTTTTTCCAGCTTCAGCCGGATGATTTTGCCACGTCTGCGCCTTTTGATGGCGCTGCGAAAATAGCGGACAAGGTCCTCCGCCTCTTCCTCGACCTCGATGTCGCTGTCGCGGATCACACGGAATGCGCCAGCCGCGACGAGCTGGTAATCCGGAAACATTTGCCCGACAAAATGTTTGATCAATGCCTCGATCGTCACAAAGCGCGTGCCCGGGCCAGGCAGCCGGACAAAGCGGGTCAGTGATTGCGGGATCATCACCAGTTGCCGCACAACTTCGTTATCATCGGTACGCCGCATGTCGAAAATCAGGCTGATGCCTTGATTGGGAATGAAGGGGAATGGGTGCGACGGATCGAGGGCCTGGGGTGTAAGCACTGGCAAAACCTGCTCACGGAAATAACGCTCGACCTCACGCTCATGCGTTTTGCCAATGGCGGCAGGCTCAATGACCTTGATGCCTTCAGTAGCCAGTTCCCTTATCAGTTTTTTCCAAAGCTTTTGCTGTTGTGCCATCAGGGCATCTGCGGCAGCGACCGTGTCGGCAAGCTGTTCGGAAGCAGTGCGCCCGTCAATCGACAATTCTTCGATCTTGCGCTGTTGCTGCCCGCGCAAACCAGCCACACGCACCATGAAAAACTCGTCGAGATTAGTCCCTGAAATCGATAGAAAGCGAAGCCGTTCGAGCAGTGGATGGGCCGGATTTGCGGCCTCTTCCAATACGCGCTCGTTGAACTTTAGCCACGACAGTTCACGGTTGAAATATTGCGGGTCTGTCGGGTTGGTGACGGCTGACGACCTGTCCGGAACAATGGCGGGCTTCACGAAAAGGTCCTTCCTTTAGGGTTAGTCGGCGGTGCCATGGAAAGATTACGCTTTTGCGTCAGGCAGATGTGAAAACTGTCATGCAATGGTCACCGTTTCGTCATCGCCGATAAACCCGCGAGTCACAAGCCCTGCCTAAGGCCCGCTAAAGCATAACAAACAAACAGGGCCAGGAAACTATGAAAAAGCGTTTGAAGCGTTCGTCGGCATTCATCAGGAAATCGCTGTTTGCAAGCGGCGCCATGCTGGCGGTTTTGCCGGGGATTGCAGCGGCTCAAGCGGTCCCGCCAGCAGATGAAGATCAATCGCGAAACGGCGAAATCTCGACGTCGAACGACATCGTGGTGCAAGGCCAGATCACATATCGCAACCGCAGCGATGAGGCAGAGCCGGTGCTGATTTACGGTGCCGATTATTTTCAGAGGTTCGAACCCCTGACCGCAGGCGACGCGTTGAAGCGCGTACCGTCGGTGACGTTCCTCTCCGACGTGATCGAAAGCGATGGCGCACGCCTTCGCGGATTGCCGCCGGGCTACACCCAGATACTGATCAACGGCGAACGCGTTCCCGGGTCCGCTGCCGATCGTTCGTTCTTCCTTGACCGTATTCCGGCGGAATTGATCTCAAGCGTGGAGATACTGCGCTCCTCGTCGGCCCGGCGTACCGGCGATGCGGTTGCAGGGTCGCTTAACATTGTGCTGCGTGATGGATATCAGCTCGACGGCGGCTATATCCGCGCCGGCACATTATATTATGACGACAAGGAATTCGAACCAAGCCTTGGTGCTGTGTTCGGTGGTCAGGTGGGGCCTGGTCGTCTGTTGCTTGGCGCCAATCTTCAAGGCCGCCATAATCCCAAACTCAAAAAAAGCCTTCGGTACGGCGATTCGCCAGAAAACAATCCCGACTTTGCTACAGATGATTTCGATAATCGTGAAGACCAGACCGATACCCGTGACGGCAAGGACTATTCGTTCAACGGCGCGTACGAGATCGACGGTGATTCAACCGATTTCAAGATTAACGGATTTTACGTCCGAACCGACCGCACCGAAACCGAACGCTCGTTCGAATATGATGACCCGGCGGCTATCAACGGACCGGTACCTGTCGGCAACCTGATTTCCGACAATGCCAATGTGAACGACATCGATCAGGAAAATTACACGATCGACGGCAAGCTGTCGCAGGAATGGTCGCTTGGCAAAACTTCGGTTCGGGTCGGCTTTGCCCGGTTCAAGGACAAGCAGCGCGAGACGGAATATCAGGTGGAGTTCGAGGATGGCGAAGATGCTGTCTTTGAAGGCGAGCTGACCGCAACGGATATTGTCGACAAGGAATTGTCGGTGAAGCTAGATCATCAATTCAAATTGACCGAGAATATCAATTTTGTCGTTGGCGGATATTTGCAAAATAAAAAACGCAATACGGTTATCCGCAACACGGATGAAGAGGATGAATTTCCGGGCCTTGAAGCAGGCTGGGATCAGTTCATCAACGATCCGACCGAATTGTCCGGCGGATTGTCGGAGGCGGACCTGGACGATACCGATGGCGGCGTAAACCGGATCAAAGAGGATCGCCGTGACCTGTTCGCGCTGGTCGAAGGCAAGAATGCAGGGTTCAACTGGGAAGTCGGATTGCGGTATGAAACCACGGATTTGACGATTACCGATTTTAGCGGTGCGGCTGCGATCCCGACGCAGACGACGGAATATGAAAAATGGTTACCCTCTGCGTCGTTCAAATTCGACGTGACGCCGCGTGACCGGATTATCGGGTCGGTGGCGCGAACCAATCGCCGTCCTGAATTCAACTTTATTTCGCCGGCCTTGCTGGAAGAAGAAGTCGGCGACAGCGATCTTCAGGGTAATCCGCAACTTGCACCTGAAACGGCTTGGGGTTTCGATCTGGGCTA
>JANOPT010000021.1:0-1820 GCA_031421975.1 Sphingomonadales bacterium
GTCCACAGGCCTGCTTGCGGCGACTCGACAATTTGCAGGGACCGGCCTGCCCGAAGCAAACGATCTGTTGCGCTTGGGCTTAAACCGGTAAAATTCCCGATATCGTCAAAACTATGCAGGGACCCGTTGAGGAACTCGATCAACCCGGCCTGCACGAACGCCATCAGGATTTGTGAGTATACATAGCCCGCGATCATATCGAATTGCGCCGCCGCGCGCCGCCGAGCGATACCGCGAATGATCGGCGTGCGCGATGCCCATCGCTGGAACTTTGCACTACCCAATATGGCGTTGCGCCGCATCACCCAGCGTGTCTTCAAAGTCAAATTGTCGGTTTTGTCTGACATATTTATTTGTCCAATCGGATGGACTTCTGATAGCTTTGCGTCAAATTGAAACTTGCGTGTGAGGAGCGAAGTCATCCAGCGAGGCGTAGAAACGGTCATTATCGGTGCAGGCATTGGCGGCTTGGTGAGTGCGGTTTTGCTGGCGGCTCGCGGCGTGTCTGTCACCGTGGTCGAAAAAGAAAATGGCCCCGGCGGGAAGATACGACAACTCGAAGTAGACGGCGCGATGATCGAGGCTGGTCCCACGGTTTTTACGATTCGTTCGGTGATTGATGATGTGTTCGAGGCAGCGGGAGCGCGAACCGAAGACTATATCAAATTGCACAAAGCCGACCGGATTGCCCGCCACGCGTGGGGGCCGGAGGAACGGCTCGATCTTTACGCCGATCCTGAGCAGAGCGCTGCGGCCATCGGCGAATTTGCCGGTGCCAACGCCGCCGCTGGTTTCCGCAGTTTCTCGAAAGAGGCGAGGCGGTTGCACGACGCTCTCGACCGGCCATTTTTGCGATCTTCGAAAGCCGATCCACTGACGCTTGGCTGGCGGATGGGCTGGCGTGGCTTTCCCGACTGGCTGACGCTCAGGGCTTATACCTCGTTATGGTCGGCGCTGGGCCGATATTTCGAGGACCCGCGCCTGCGCCAGCTCTTCGGGCGCTACACCACCTACTGCGGATCATCGCCGTTCCTGACGCCCGCAACGCTGATGCTGATCGCGGATGTCGAGGCGCAAGGCGTTTGGGCCATCGAGGGCGGGATGAGCGCGCTGGCGGGTGCGCTGGAGAGACTCGCGAAAGAAAAGGGCGCGGTGTTCCGCTATGGTCAGTCCGTCGCGAGGATCACCGTACGCGATAAATCCGCGACAGGCGTTGAACTGGCGAGCGGCGAGCGCTTGTCCGCAAGCAAAGTCATCTTCAACGGCGATCCTGCCGCGTTAGCCTCAGGCCTGCTTGGCAACGATGCCGCTCCCGCCGCGCGCAAGGTGCCCGACAAAGCGCGTTCGCTGTCGGCGATGGTGTGGCTGGCGAACACTAGGACAAAGGGCTTAGATCTCGATCATCATAACGTGTTTTTCGGACCCGATTACGCGTCCGAATTCCGCGATATCGAAAACGGAAAGCCGCCGTCCAACCCCACCGTCTACGTCTGCGCGCTGGACCGGAGCCACGGCCAAGCCACCGGCCAAGAACGTCTACAAATCATCGTCAACGCGCCAGCCAATGGCGACCGCCACCAATATTCTTCGGAGGAGAGAGAACAATGCACCGCGAACATGCTGGAACGGCTGAGGAGCTGCGGGCTGGAGCTGGAAACGCCCCTGCCGCACCACTTAGTGACGCCGAACGAGTTCGCGACGCTCTTCCCGGCGACGGGTGGAGCCCTTTATGGACGGGCCTCGCACGGGTGGGCGGCGTCCTTCCTGCGCCCGGGCAGCCGGACAGCGATCCGTGGGCTTTACTGCGCGGGCGGGGCGAC
>JANOPT010000022.1:0-17388 GCA_031421975.1 Sphingomonadales bacterium
GCCTTTACGCCAGGTTTATCGAGATTGAACACGATATCGCGCCAGGCCGGCGACACCGCGTTGTACAGGTGGACGATGGCGCGCGGGGCGCCAGCCATGCTTTCAAAGGTTTTCTCGATCAGGTCGCGGCGCGATTGCGTCAGGCTCTGGATCATAACGTCGCCGGGAATCCGCCGACTATCGACAAGGCCGCGGATGAAATCGAAATCGGTCGCGCCGCTGCTTGGGAAGCCAACTTCGATTTCCTTGATACCGACAGCGAGCAACAGGTCGAAAAAGCGGTTCTTCTTCTCCGCGCCCATCGGGTCGATCAGCGCCTGATTACCATCGCGCAGGTCGGTCGACAGCCAGCGCGGCGGACGAGTGATGGTCTTGGTCGGCCACGCACGGTCGGGCAGGTCAACCTGCGGAAACGCGCGATATTTTCGGGAAGGTTCGGATAACATCATGGGTTCGCTTTGCTCTCGGACGCGGGCGACTGGCACCGGCGGGCTATGTTCAAATCGGGGTTCAAGTCGGGAGTTCCCTTAGACGGGGGCGCCGGACAAAGCCAAAGCGCAGCAGCACGCCTAAGGGCGTGTAAGTCGTAGTAGAAGCGAGAGCGCGTGGGCTGTGGACATATAATTACTCGTTAGCGGCAAAATCGACGACTTGTCCAGCCTCAACGGCAGCCTTGCGAAATTTTATGCCAACAGGTCGTGAACCGAAAGCTGCCAGATGTCATAATCTAATCTTTCTAGTGGCGCAGCGGCGGCACGGACGTCGTTCCGGTTCAGCATATAGGATGCGTCATGGTATAGCGCCCTTCGCAAAAGGCCTTGAAGCTCCGACAGCCAGCGATAGACCGAAATCGGACAAATGGCGGTATTTCTAGTCATCCCGATGGTCAGCTCGTTCAAACATTCGGCGACCAGCCGGTCATATTGTGGATGCGGACCACGATGCAGGGGCAGACCGGTTCGTTCCACCATCACTTCCGTAGCCGGCAGCAAAACGCCATTGGTGACAAAATTTCTCGCATCGAACCCGGCACTGCAAACCGACAGGAAAAGGCGCTCGAACGCCCGATGCCTTATGAGATTGACCGGTATGAGGTGGTGCCGCTGGAAACCTGGCTCGCTATATCCTGTAAACCCGTATGGCCGCATGCTTGCGCCATCCTTACAGCAATGGATAATCAACGCACGCGCTCAATGCGATGGATTAGGGTCTGACCCTAAGCATCGGGAATGGAATAAACCTTCATTTTGACAATTCCGCGCTGCGCCGTGGGATCAAGGTCAAGCACCTCCTTATCTTCAAGGCCGCCCAACCGTATCGCCTCGCGGATCGGCCCATTGATGGCGATGTCATGCACCACCCGCACAATCCTACGCATCATTTCGCGCTGTTCCATATCATTATCGGCAACGTGCAATTCCTGGCCGGACAACAGCGCCAGCCCGGTGCTGCTGATTGCTCCTTTATCGTCGACCCTGAAATTTACCGTCGCCAGAACGGGAAATGCACCCCCGGCCAGATAGTCGGATATAACTTCCGAAAAATAATCGAAGCCGGATACGACGCGAGCCGGATGCCAGACTGCGGCGACCGCGCCCATTAACGAGCCGAGCTTCTGTCCCAACGCAAGCAATGCCTGAATAATCGCGGGAACGCGTTCGCCGCCTGTTACATGCGGGCCGAGGCCGATATCGATGCCAAACCGAATATGCGCCGGGTCCAGATTGCAGAAAATATGCTTCCACTGCGACACTTTTTGCTGCGCCCGGTCGATCGCCACGAAAAATGTCACACCGCGATACACCAATTGCGTTTTCGAACCGCTGACCACGCTGTCATGGGCAATCGAGATATCCGGATCTGCATCAATCGACAACTGCAATGTCTGCTCAATATCCAGGGCAGGGTCGCGCATCAGCAAGGTCAAAAGTGAAGAGTTAACCGGCATATCCATCACCACGCACGGGCCTATTAGTTCTATATTTGTTCCTAACAGGGCATTATGCCGAACGCAATATCTGTTTAACGTCGCGAAAGTTTCGTACTTAGATCAACTAGATCTCGACCTGACTTCCTAGCTCCACGACGCGGTTGCTCGGCAGTTTGAAGAACTCCATCGCATTGGCCGCATTGCGGAGCATCCAGGCAAACATTTTTTCCCGCCAGATCGCCATCCCCGGAATTTTAGACGCAATCAGAGTCTGGCGGGACAAGAAGAAACTGGTGTGCATCATGTCGAATTTCGGGCCGCATAATTCGACTTTATCGAGCGTGGCGGGAACGTTGGTTTCCTCAAGGAAGCCGAAGCGCATCTTTACGCGGTAAAAACCTTCGCCCAAATCCTTGCAGAAAATCCGGTCGGTTTCCTCGACATAGGGCACGTCTTCGATCTGGACGGTCAGGATAATCACCCGTTCATGCAGGATTTTATTATGCTTGATGTTATGCAGCATCGCCGATGGCACCCCGCTTGCCGCTGACGCCATGAAAATCGCCGTCCCGGGAACACGGGTCGCGCTATTCGCGGCTGATTTGATGAAAATCTCCATCGGCATGGTGCTTTCCGCCATGCGCTCGCGCATCAACGCGCGACCGCGCGACCATGTCGTCAGCAGCGTAAAAATCACCCCGCCGATCAGCAGCGGGAAATAACCGCCATCGGGCACCTTAAGCAAATTGGCACCCAGATAGGCCATGTCGACAATGATAAAAATCGCCAGGATCGGCAGCGATTTCCACTTTGGCCATTTCCAAAGCTGGAACAGCACAACGGCAAGCAGGCAGGTGTCTATAAACATCGCGCCGGTCACCGCGATGCCATAGGCCGCCGCCAGGTTGCTCGACGAACGGAAGAACAGCACAAGCGCAATAACCATGATCATCAGCGCCCAGTTTATGGCCGGAATGTAAATCTGCCCGGCTGCCTTCTCGCTGGTATGCAGAATGGCGAGGCGCGGGATGAAACCGAGCTGGATCGCCTGCTGCGTTAACGAAAATGCCCCCGATATCACGGCCTGGCTAGCGATGATGGTTGCCAGCAAGGCGATGATGACGACGGGCAGCTGCACCACGTCGGGGATCATGAGGAAAAACGGATCCTTGATCGTCTGCGCCGCTTCTGCAGCATCCATCGACAGGATCATTGCCCCCTGCCCCATGTAATTCAACATCAGACATGGTAATACAAACCATATCCACCCACGGATAATCGGCCGGCGTCCGAAATGCCCCATATCGGCGTAGAGCGCCTCTGCCCCGGTCACTGCCAGAACGACGGATCCCATTGCGATGAACGCGCGAAAGCCGTCCACGACGAAAAAGTTGATCGCGTTCCACGGGTTGAGCGTGTCGAGGATGATGCTTGGCATCTTAGTTAGATGGATGAAGCCCAGCCCCGCAAGCGTCGCGAAATACACGAGCATGATCGGCCCGAACAGCGCACCGACCTTTGCCGTGCCACGCGATTGAATGGCGAACAGGCCCACCAATATGGTGATCGCAATTGGCAGGATCCACGCCTTGAAGCCAGGATGGACATAGCTCAAGCCCTCGGTCGCCGACAACACCGACATGGCCGGAGTAATCATCGAATCGCCGTAAAACAGCGCTGTTGCAAACACGCCGAGCATGATGATCGGCGCGGTCCATGTTGCGCCTGCCGTCTGCCGGTTGATCAGCGCCAGCAAAGCAAGGCTTCCGCCCTCCCCCTTGTTGTCGGCCTTCATGATGGTCATGGCGTATTTGAAGGTCACGACGATCATCATTGACCAGAAGACAAGGCTGAGCACGCCGATGATGTGAACGGGGTCTGGCTCAATCGGATGATGGCCGGCGAACGTCTCGCGAAATGCGTAAATCGGGCTTGTGCCGATGTCGCCGAACACGACACCGATGGCACCGATGGCTAATTTGCCTATCGACCCCTGCGGCGCATGGCTGTGGCCATGACCCTGATCTGTAGGTCCAAAATCATCCACGGCTGGCGTCGTCACAATGTATTTCCCCCGGCCAATTCGCCCGATAATTCAACGATATTTTCGTTGAACGGGCGCGGGCGATAGCATGCTGTGCCACCCATCACAACAAAGCAATGCACCCCCGCCATCCCCATAATTACATCTATATTTCAGTTATTTGCTTGGCCATTTTTGCGTGGCTGCGCCGCCTGCAATTGTAACATCCGCGCGGCTTGTAACTGCGACTCAAGCCGTGGCCTCCATTTCGCATTCGGCGTGGCCAACGATAACGCTTTTTCCCACAGCAATATCGTACCGTCCAAATCCCCGCCGAACAGACGCGACAGGCCGGAAAAATAATAAGGCGCAGGGTAATTGGGACGAATGGCCCGCGCTTTATCGAACGCCAGCTGTGCCGGTGGTGACATCTGACCGTCGCTGGCCAGCATCAGCTGTAGCCCCAGCGCTGACCATAAATCCGGGTTGCCCGGTTCGTTCCGCAGGCCTGATTGGATATAGGATGCCGAAAGCGGATAGTCCCCCTGCTTTGCGAAGGAATCGGCGGTTATCAGCCATCGCTTCGCGCTGCCGAAACTCTGGTCCATATCGGCACGCATATCGACGAGCTGGGCCGCTGCATCTTCCTTTGCGGCCAGTGATTTTGCCGGGGCAGACCGTGCCAGCGGACGCCCTTGCAATGCATAGCCCGTCATGCCCAGCAGAATTGCCGCTGCGGCAATTTGCCAATGGCCCTTTGGTAACCGGCCGAGAGCGACAACCGCGCCAAGGCTGACCGAAGCCAGCAAGACGAGAGCAACCCATCCGTTCATGCGCGCCTCCGGAATAGCCCGCGTGCCATCCACAAGGCGATCATCAGCACCAGCCCGGGCATCGCCCAAAGCAGCAAGCCTGCTCCCTTGAATTCAGGCTCAAAACTGACCCAGTTGCCATAACGCTGGATCATCCACTGGCGAATAGCGTCGGGCCTTTCGCCTGCCATGATCTGCTGACGCACTTCGGCACGCATTGTCTGTGCCATCGGCGCGTCGCTGTCGGCAATCGACTGGCCCTGGCACTGAATGCATCGAAGGCTGTGCATAAGGTTAGTCGCGGTGGCCTCGCGCGCGGGATCGGCCAATTGCCGGTTTGCCAGTTCAGGCACGGGGCCTGAACCTTGGGCAAAGACCGGCGTTGCAATGAGCAGAAGCGATGCGGCTATCACCCTCATTTTGCCACCCGCAGCTTATCCAGCAGCATCGGCACATGTTCGGCACGGATATCGCCGATATGCTGGTACAGAATAGTGCCGTCACCGCCGATTACATAGGTCTCAGGCACGCCCGATGATCCCAGTTTCAACTGCACCGCCAGCGCGCTGTCCGATCCGATGCGGCGAAACGGATTGCCAAATTCAGCCAGAAATGCCGCAACATCCTCGGGCCTGTCCCGAATGGCGATCGCATCGATTTCAACGCCAGCCTGTTTCAATGTGTCCAAATGCGGCGCTTCTGCCTTGCACGGGATACACCAGCTGGCAAATATGTTCAGCAATCGCGGTTTGCCATCGGCCATGTCGCTGTTCGAAAGCCCAGCTACCCCCGATGTAGCCGGCGGCAGCGCAAATTCGGGCAGTTTTTTGCCGACCATGGCTGAATGCACCTGGTCGTCCTTCGGTACCACCAGGCCATAAATCGCAAGGCCGCCGATAAACGCCACAATGGCGAGTGGAATCCACAGGAGCCATGGTCGCGTCATTCGCTCGCCCATTTATTCGTGGCCCGCTTTTTGGGCCGACGGAACATGCGGCCAAGCAATGCGATAATGCCCCCAATCGCAATCAGCACGCCGCCATACCAGATGAATGTCACAAAAGGCTTCCACCACAGGCGCACTTGCCAGCGACCGTCGCCATTTTCGTCGGGCTGGGCGATCACTGCATAAAGCTGTCCGTTCCACCGCGTCAGCAGGGCGGCTTCGCTGGTCTGCATTTCGGGTTGAAAAAACTGACGCGACTGTGGACGCAGGACAAAGGATTTACGGTCATCGCGCGCGATCATTGCGCCTTCGATCGCGACCCAATTGTCCCCGATAACCGGGTTCACATCATCAAGCTTCACCTGCCAACCGGCAACTCTGGCGCTTTCTCCGGGTGCAAGCGCGGTCAGGGTTTCCTTGGAAAAACCCGATTCCATCGCCATGCCGAATACGCTTACTGCCAGCCCGAAATGCGCGATGACCATCCCGTAAACCGGCAACGGCGTCCGCAACAGCTTGCGGCCCTTCAATGGCGCCCACGCCGCCACGCCAAGCGCCAACGATGCCGCCAGGCCGCATATGGGCAGAATGCCGACACCCGGTGCGAATTTCCACAAGGCCACGCCGCTCCACAATATGATCGCAAAAAAACCGACCAGCCAGTATTTGTGACGCACGATGTCGTCACGCCGCCAGCGCAGCATCGGGCCGAGCAGCAGCGCAAGCATAAGCAACAGCGCAATCGGCGCAGTTGCCTTGTTAAAATAAGGCGGGCCAACCGAAATCTTGTCGCCCATCGCCTCGGCGGCAAGCGGGTACAAGGTGCCGATCAGCACCACCGCCAGAATAACGCTCAGGAAGATGTTATTGGCAACAATTGCGCCTTCGCGGCTGACGATCTGGAACGGTTCGCCCTGTTTTACGGTGCCGATGCGAAGCGCAAAAATGACAAAGGCAAGACCGGTGTAAAGCAGCATGAGCACAAGGATGAACGAGCCACGCTCCGGGTCCACGGCAAAGGCATGAACGCTGGTCAGAATGCCTGATCGCACCAGGAACGTGCCCGCCATCGACATTGCAAAAGCCACCAGTGCCAGCATGATCGTCCATGCGCGCAGGGCATTGCGGGTGGCAAGAACGCTGACGGAATGAAGCAATGCTGTCGCGGCGAGCCACGGCATCAGCGAGGCATTCTCGACCGGATCCCAGAACCACCAGCCGCCCCAGCCAAGTTCATAATAGGCCCAGTAACTGCCCGCCGTAATCCCCAAAGTCAGGAATATCCACGCGCCCAACACCCAGGGCCGCATTGCCCGGGCGAACGCTGGGCCGACTTGTCTGGTCAGCATCGCGCCTACGGCAAAGGAGAACGCCACTGATAGCCCGACATAGCCGAAATACAGTGTCGGCGGATGAAATGCGAGGCCGATGTCCTGAAGCAACGGGTTAAGCCCTGCCCCTGCAACAGGCGCGGGCGTCAGGCGCTCGAACGGGTTCGACGAAAACAGCAGGAATGCAAAAAACCCGAGTGCAATAAATGCTTGCACGGCCAGCGTGGCATGAAGCGTTTTGATGTCGATGCGCTTTTCAAGCAGCGCAATGGCCGCGCCAGACACCGAAAGCACGGCCACCCAAAGCAGCATCGAGCCTTCGTGATTACCCCATGTTCCCGCCAGTTTGAAGATCATCGGCTTGTCGATATGGCTGTTTTTCGCCACCAGCAGCGCCGACAAGTCGGTCGTGTAAAAAAGCCACATCAACGCCGCGAATGAAAAAATGCACAGCGCGCCTTGAACCATCGCGGCGGGTTTGATGAGCGTGGTCAATTGCCCCTCCCCGCCACGCAGCAGCGTCAATCCGCCGACTAACTGCAACAGCGCCATCGCGGCGGCCAGCCACAGGGCGGCCAGTCCAGCCTCTGCTATCATTGCGCTATCGTGTCCTTGGTATGCTCAGCGGCGGTCATATCGATATCGGCGAGTTCCTTCGGCACGTAATTTTCGTCATGCTTGGCAAGCAGGCTGTCGGCGGCAAAAACGCCATCGGACCGCAGCCGACCATCGGCGACAACGCCCGATCCCTCGACGAACAGATCGGGGGTAATTCCGCGATAGGCGACGCTTTGCGTGCCGTCCTTATCCTGGACATTGAAGATGATCGACACGCCGTCGGCACCGCGCACGATCGAGCCTGGCTGTACCATCCCACCCAGCCGAACGGCTTTGCCAGGCTGAACTTGCGCTTTGGCAAGCGTGGATGGTGTGTAGAAATAGGACGCCTCGTCACGCAACGCGGCGGCAGCGATAAATCCGGCACCGATCAGCGCCGCCAATGCCACCAGCGCGAGGATAAGCCGTTGATGCTTGGCCTTCATTGCTGCTGCCTCAAATCGTCGGCCAAAGCCTCGGACCGCCGCATGCTGACATAGCTGGAGATTACCAGCCACATCATGCCGACACCGGTGACTGCAAAAGCGGCAATGATGAACGGACCATGCGGCATCAATCCGCAACCATCCGGCGCATCCGCGCCTCGATCCGCATTTCTGCCAGTGCCGCCCGCATCCGCATCAGCACCAGCGCGCCGAACAGCAGGCTAAACCCGGCAACGGCGACGAACAAAGGCACCAGATAGGCCTCGTCGATCGATGAGCCGCCAAGTGTGATGCTCGCCTTTTGATGCTGGCTTTCCCACCAGATGACCGAGCGGTTGATGATCGGGATGTTGACCGCGCCGATGATGCCGAAGACCGCAGCGACGCGGCTAGTGTCGCCCTTCTCGCTGCTGGCGTTGGCCAATGCGATATAGCCGAGATACAGGAAAAACAGCACCAGCATCGACGTCAGCCGCCCGTCCCACACCCACCATGTTCCCCACGTCGGGCGACCCCAGATCGATCCGGTAACAAGGCATATCGCGGCAAATGTCGCGCCGGGCACAGCAATCGCGCGTGCCGCTATACCAGCCAGCGGATGCCGCCAGACCAGTTGCAACAGGCTGGCAATCGCGATCCCCATCCATCCACCCATGCCAAGCCAGGCCGACGGCACATGAACGAAAATGATCTTGACCGTATCGCCCATCAGCCGCTCGGTCGGCGTAGCGAACAGTCCCCACAGACACGCGCCCAACGCCAGCAACAGCCCCGGCCAGAACAAGGCAGGGGTCAGCGGTTTTGCAAGTCGCAGAAAACGGGCAGGATTGGCGAAACGATGCATGGTTCGGTCAGCGTCTAGCACTGCAAAAGCGTTACGCCAATGGATTTGGGGTCACCGGCCTATAAGCTTTTGTGCCATATTGTCGGCGACCTCTGCGGGTGTATGACCTCCCGAATCGCTCTCTTGCCAGATCGACGCCAGCCGTGACGCTATGGTGTCAATACGGCGGTTGATTTCGGCGTCATCGGCGTTGTCGATATGGCGCAGGACATTGATGATCCCGCCAGCGTTGATGACATAATCGGGCGCATAAAGGATGCCGCGGTCGGCGAGCATCCGGCCTTCGATTCCCGTCGCCAACTGGTTATTGGCACCCCCTGCAACAGCCTTGACCTTAAGCGCCGCGACCGTCGATCCAGTCAGAATCGCGCCAAGTGCACAGGGACTGAAAATATCGGCCTCGACATCCATGATGGCATCCGCCGCAACTGAAACGCCGCCCAACTCGGTTGCGAGTTCCGCGGCCCGCCGGGTATCGACGTCGGATAGCGTCAGCTTCGCGCCTTGTGCTGCAAGGTAACGGGCAAGGCCGCCGCCGACGCTGCCTACGCCCTGAATAGCGACATGCACACCGCTCAGATCATCCGAACCAAGCGCATGCTTTGCGGCTGCCTGCACACCCAGAAACACGCCGCGCGCGGTATAGGGTCCGGGATCGCCACCCTGATGCGGGAGGCCAGCGACATGCGGCGTGACTTTGGACAGCGAAACCATATCAGCCTGCGACATGCCGACGTCCTGCGCCGTGATATATCGTCCGCCAAGCGAGTCCACCGCCCGGGCAAACGCGTTCAGCATATCCTGCGGTTTGGCGCGCGACGGATTGGCAAGAATGACCGCTTTGCCACCACCGGCTGGCAGACCCGCCATCGCATTTTTATAACTCATCCCGCGCGAAAGGCGCAACGCGTCGGTTATCGCAGCCTGGCTATCGGCATAATGCCAAAACCGCGTACCGCCAGCCGCCGGGCCAAGATGCGTCGAATGAACCGCGATGACTGCTTTCAGGCCGGTCGCCCGGTCCTCGAAGACATGCACGGCTTCATGAGCATCAAAATCGGGCAGATCCCAGATCGCGGGCATGTCTATTCCTCCATCATCGGCAACGGAATCAAATTACGAGCATGCGTAATAATATTACGCATGCGGCTTGTCACGCCAAAATATGCAGGAAGAAATGGGGCGACCGACGGGACTTGAACCCGCAACTTCCGGCATCACAAGCCGGTGCTCTAACCAATTGAACTACGATCGCCATAGCGCCACTCAGGCAGGCGCGTTCCTTAAGGTTACCGCATGCCGGGCGTCAACCCGGCATACCGAAAATGTCATTTCTTGAGGCTCAGCCCGCCAAAACGCTTGTTGAACTGGGCAACACGGCCACCTGTATCAAGCATCGAGCCACGGCCACCGGTCCAGGCCGGATGCGACGTCGGATCGATATCGAGCGTCATCGTGTCGCCTTCTTTGCCCCATGTCGAACGCGTTTCAAAGACCGTGCCATCGGTCATCTGCACCTTGATCATATGATAATCGGGGTGGATATCGGCTTTCATACGTAATTCCTTTGGTCAGTCACCGGTTTCCGACCGGCAACCCTAATATTTGGAAGCGCCGCCCTTAGCGAGGGTCGGTTGCCTTGGCAAGCATGTTTCCCCGCTCTCTGACAGGAGAATGGGAAATATCAAGCGGGCGGATCAGCGATCATCGCCATGAATTCAGCTTCGGCCGCGACCTGATCGCCCATCATCGCCCGGCCGGCGAATTTGCAAACGCGCGGACGCTTCTGAACAAATTCGACATCGAGGTGAAGCAGGCATCCCGGTTCGACCGGCGCGCGGAATTTTGCGTTGTCGATCGACATGAAATAGACCAGCTTGCCAGATCCGATCAGGCCGAAGCTCTCCATTGCCAGCACACCTGCGGCTTGCGCGAGCGCTTCGACAATCATCACCCCGGGCATGATCGGTCGGCCGGGGAAATGCCCCTGAAAAAACCCCTCGTTCATGGTCACGGCCTTTATCGCACGAATCCGCTCATCAATGACAAGCTCTTCGACGCGGTCGATCAGCAACATGGGATAGCGATGCGGAAGCACCGCCATCACCCGGCGGACGTCGTAATTGCTAAAGTCGCCCCCCGACATTGGCGTTACCGGCTATCTGGCTGTGCAACCGGAGCAGGAGCAGGAGCAGGTTGACCTGGCTGTGGTTGAGCTGCCTGAGCCTGGGCGGCCTGCGCTTGCGCGGCGTTATTGAAAAGCTGCTGGATCTGTTGATACAACGCCGCGATCTGGCGCGATGAACGCCAATCCGCAGGTGGTGTAATCGCAACCGATGGCACCGTGCGATCCAGCTCTGCTGTAATGGCCGTTGTAACATCGACTGATTCAGGAGCCCAGACAAAGGCGTCGGGTGCCAGGATCACGCTAATCTTCTTGGCAGTGATAACGGTTTGTTGAGCGGCCTCATATTTCATCGCAATTTGCTCAACGGCATACAGCTGCGCCTTGATGATCGGGTCTTGCAGCTGGTTGATTTCCTTTTGCTTGGCATCGATTTGAGCAAGCAGCGGATTTTTGGCTTTGATCGCGGCATCAAGCTCTATCTGTGTGAGTTCCTTATCCTTATTGGTATCAAGCTGCACATTGATATCGTTGATTTCCTTACGCTTTTGCTGCATTTGCTGTGCAAAGGACGCATATTGCGTGCCAATTTGCTGATAGGCAGTACCAAGCGCCTTTGACCGGGCAATGGCAACTGAAGTATCTGCTGTCGCGATACCGGCAACCTGCGCGCTGGCTGGCACGGCAATAGCCGACGCCGAAAGCAATGCAGCCACATATGCGGAATGACGAATTTTCATTAGAATTGAGTCCCTACGTTGAATGTAAACAATTTCGTGTCGTCGCCTTCTTCTTTAAGCAGCGCACGCGCTATATCGATCCTGAATGGTCCAAAGGGTGAATTCCAGTTGACCCCGACGCCAACCGAAAGGCGCGGTTTCCATGTATCGCCCAGAAACCGTTCTTCAAAAGACAGCACTGGAGTACGCCCCGACCCATCGGCGTTTATTGCAATGATATCCTGCTGGGGGATGCCATTGGTAATTACGCCGGTAAAATACAAAGGGCCGCCTGTTACGGCTGGCGTTCCAGGGTTCGTTCCGGATGGAGGAACCGCAGGGACCGCCGTGCGCTGAGCCTGCAAAGTCTGCAGAATCGGACGGGTAACATTAAATACGGCGCCCGCATCGATGAATACGGAAGGCCGCAGTCCGAGTTCTTTTGCACCGCTGCCCAACGGAATTTGCACTTCGGCACGTCCGAGATAATAAGCGCGTCCGCCGATCGCATCATCCTGGATCCTGTTCCGGTCAAGTATCGGCACGTTCACAGGTATGTTATTTTCGACGCCCGGCTGGAAACTGACACGCTGCACCCGCGGGCCAACGCCGCGAATATCGAACCCGCGTATTTGCGGCTCGCCAAGGTAAAAGCGGTCGGTCAAACGGACATCGTCAATGCCGTCGGCCGTCGATCCACGATTTTCGAGCGGATGGATATAACCGCCCTCGAGCGACAGGCCGAGAACGAAATTACTGTTGAACAACCGCCAGTATTTATCTGCATTCAGGCGTGTCTTGATATATTTGACGCTTCCACCGAGACCGGCAAAATCCTGACTGATGCCAAAGCTTTGGCCGCGGGTCGGACGAATCCGGTTGTCGCGGTTATCAAACAGAAGCGTGTAGCCGATCGACGAGGTCAACCGGTTGCCGATTGCGTCGCACAAGAAGCGACCTGCGCGCAACGGATCGCACGATGCTGGCAATGGCCCGGTCCCATCGGGGTCGGTAAAGAATGTGCCGCGGTCCAGCGTGATGTCGTCCTGGCTTAGACCATAGCGTGCCTGGAAATACACGAATTCGTTGATTGGAACGCCGGTACGAATTTGCAATCCCGTCGTTGCCTGCTTGTACGTGGTATTGCGTTGATTGTTGAAGAAATTGAAGCTGTTCAAATCTCGGCGGAAGATATCGCCCGAGATCGCAATCGAGCGATCGAACAGATATGGCTCGGTAAACCCGATTTCCGCCGATTTCGAATAGGACGAATAGGAGATATTTGTCCGCAGTTCCTGGCCCAGTCCACGGAAATTCCGTTGCTTGATCGAACCCTGGAAAATAAAGTTCTCGATGGACGAGAAACCAGCAGACAAGGAGAGCTCGCCCGTCGCTTTTTCTTCGACATTGGTCGTCAGCACGATGCGGTCAGGGGCGCTGCCCTGCGCCTGTTCGACTTCCAGATCTTCCTGGAAATAGCCAAGCGATTTGATCCGCTCGGACGTGCGCTTTACTTGAATGCTGTTGAACGCATCGCCTTCATTAAGGCGGAATTCGCGGCGTACCACCTTGTCCTGAGTAAGGGTATTGCCGTTGATGTCGATACGCTCGACAAACACGCGCTGCGATTCAGCGACATTGAACGTAATTCCCATCGTCAGCGTTTCTTTGTCGCGCTGGAAATCGGGGTTCACATCGGCAAACGCATATCCGAACAAGCCCGCCGTTTCGGACAGGCTTTCGACCGTATCCTCGACTTGCTTGGCATCATACCAGTCGCCCTTTTTCATCCGTAAGGTCGCCGTCAGGCGATCGGACTTGAAATCGCGAATCTGGCTTTCGACCTTTACGTCGCCGAATTTATAACGGTCGCCTTCTTCCACCACATAGGTGATGATGAAGTCCTGCTTGTCCGGGGTCAGTTCCGCTACTGCGGAGACAACCCGGAAATCGGCATAACCCTGAGTCAGATAAAACTGCCGCAGCTTTTGCTGGTCGAAGGCCAGACGATCGGGATCGTAACTGGTGCCCGAGCTGAACAGACGATAGAACCGGGATTGCTTGGTAACCATTTCACCGCGCAGTTGCCCATCAGAGAATTTATCGTTGCCGATGATGTTGATCTGCTGAACCTTCGACTTTGGCCCCTCGGATATCTCGAATACGATATCGACGCGGTTCTGGTCGAGTTGAACCAGCTTGGGTTCGACGACTGCTGCGAAGCGGCCCTGCCGCTTGTAGAGCTCGACAATACGCGCAACGTCGGCCCGAACCTTGGAACGCGAGTAAATCTGGCGTGGGGCCAGCTTGATTTCAGGCTCAATCTTGTCGTTCTTGATGCGCTTGTTGCCTTCAAGAATGATGCGGTTGACGACCGGATTTTCGCGAACCTCGATAACAACCGCTCCGGCATTGTTGCGGACGGCGACATCGGCAAACAATTCGGTCGCGTACAGATCCTTTAGCGCCTGGTCGGCAGATACCTGAGTCCATGGCTGACCGACGCGGAGCTTTATGTACGACCTGACCGTATCGGCCTCAAGCCGCTGCGTGCCGACAATCGTAATCGACTGGATCTGTTCGGCCGGAGCAACCGCAACAGGCGGCAGCGTCCTCTGCGCCGGTGGCGGTGTCGTCGGTGGCGGTGTCGTCGGCGCCGGTGGCGGTGCAACCTGAGCAAATACCGGGGTTGCCAGCATCATCGTTCCGGTTGCGGCAAGCGCGGTGGAACCCATCAAATAGGCACCAAAGGTCTTGAGTTTCCCAAGAGGCTTGTTTTTCCCAAGAGGCGTGTTTGTCATAGTCATCCGATCTGATGTCCGGCCCCCACCGGTGATTTGGCATTTCGCCGTCTAAAAGAGTTTTGCGTCCCTGCCCCAAGCAGCCGACGCAATCAACCCCTGCGTACCGCTATCCACTGCCAAATAGGCCGAACGATGCAAGATCGTTGAAGGTCACCATGATCATAAATCCAGCCAGCATCGCAAACCCTGCCCTGAACGCCCATTCCTGCACCGCCGGCGTCGCCGGGCGTCGCCGCACAGCTTCGATTGCATAGAGCAGGAGATGTCCGCCATCGAGCATCGGAATTGGCAGCAGGTTGATGAACCCCAAGTTAATCGAGATGAGCGCCGCAAGGCTGATAAATGTCAGAATGCCAAGGCTCATCGCTTCGCCGGAGACCTTCGCAATTTTAAGCGGGCCACCAAGCTCGGACAGCGGACGACGGCCCGAAATAATCTGCCCCAGACCAACCATCTGCTGACGCAGCACATTGCCGGTCTGGACCACCGCAGCCCACGGGGCTTCCAATAATCCGACTTCGCGAATCTCGACCTTGTTGGCGCCGATACCGATGCGACCGATCCGGTAGGTGTTGCCGAAGCGGTCGACCTCGTCGACCGCAGCGACCGCCATGTTCTTTTCCAAGATGCCGCCGTCGCGTTCAAGCGCAAGAGCGACGTTTTCGCCGGGGATCATGACTATTTCACTGGCCATCTCGTCAAAGGTTTCGATGGCGTGACCATTGAAGCGAATGATGCGGTCGCCGGGGCGAATGTCCGCAACCGCCGCAGGACTGTTTGGCTGGACCACATCGACCACAGGCGGCGTGACCGATTTTCCGAACGCGAGAAGGAAGCCCATCGCAATTAAGATCGCGAGAATGAAATTCACCGCCGGACCGGCGAATACGATCAACGCGCGTTGCCACAGGGTTTTTGACTGGAAAGTCTCGTTCCGTTCGTTTTCAGGCAGGTTTTTCCAGCTTTCGTCCGCCTGGCTTGCCGGGTTCATGTCGCCTGCAAACTGGACGAACCCGCCCAAGGGCAGCGCGCCGATGCGCCACAATGTTCCGCGCTTATCCACCCTGCCCCAGATCTGCGGACCGAAGCCGATGGAAAATTTCTCCGCCTTTACGCCGAACCAGCGGCCGACGAAATAATGGCCAAGCTCATGCACGACAACCAGCGTGCCGATGAGCGCTAGAAACGCGAGGATGGTGACCAGGAAATGGGGCGATTCAAGTGGCATGTGCGACCTTTACTATTTGCGCCTGCGCGTAGGCGCGTGCGGCTGCATCTATGCTGAACAAATCTTCGAGCGACTGCGGCATATTGTTGGGATCATAGCCGTTCAGCGTGTTGTCGACCAGCGCGGCGATTTCGAGAAAGCCTATGTCGCCGCTCAGGAAGGCAGCAACCGCAATTTCATTGGCGGCATTCAGGATCGCAGGTTTCGCTCCGCCTTCGTTGACCGCAGCGCGCGCGAGGCGCAGTGCAGGAAAGCGGATGGAGTCGGGCTGCTCGAACGTCAGCTGGCCGATTGTCGCGAGGTCCAACGGCTTGCAACTGGTCGCAATGCGTTCGGGCCACGCCAGCGCGCTGGCAATCGGAATACGCATATCGGGCGAACCCAGCTGCGCCAGCGTAGAGCAATCGGCATATTCGACCATCGAATGAATCACCGACTGCGGATGAACCAGGATATCGAGCCGGTCGAGGCCGACGGGGAAGAGGTGATAGGCCTCGATAAGCTCGAGCCCCTTGTTCATCATCGTCGCCGAATCGACACTGATCTTCGCGCCCATGTCCCAATTGGGGTGCGCGACAGCTTGTGCAGGGGTAACGGCGCGCATCTGCTCAAGCGACCATTCGCGAAACGGCCCGCCGCTAGCGGTCAGCGTGATTTTGCGGACATGCTCAAGCTTTGCGCCGTTCAGGCACTGAAAAATCGCGTTATGCTCGCTGTCGACCGGCAGCAAGGTCGCGCCCGACCGAACCACCGCCGCCATCATAAGGTCGCCCGCCGAAACCAGCGCTTCCTTATTCGCGAGCGCGACGGTTTTCCCCTGCTCGATCGCCGCCATCGTTGGCGGGAGCCCCGCACAACCGACGATAGCGGCCATCGTCCAGTCGGCGCCGCGCTTGGCAGCTTCGACCAGGGCGTCCGCGCCTGCTGCAATCTCGGTCCGCGTGCCAGCCAGCGCTTCCTTCAGCTCCGGATAAGCCGCGTCATCTGCAACCACCGCTAACTCGGCATCGAATTCGCGCGCCAAGGCAGCAAGCTCAGCGGCATGACCGTTAGCGGTCAGCGCAACGACACGATAGGCATCGCGATGCTGGCGGATAAGGTCGAGCGTTGACAGGCCCACCGAACCGGTTGCGCCGAAAATGGAAATGGTGCGGGTCAATGCATCATCCGCCGAACATAATTTGAGCAACGATAATCAGACCGGCTACAAATGCGACGGCGATCAACCCGTCGGTACGGTCGAACAGCCCGCCATGCCCTGGAATAAGCCGCCCGGAATCCTTCACCCCCGCGCGCCGCTTCATCCAGCTTTCGAAAAAGTCCCCGGCCTGCGCCACCGCAGCCAGAACCGCGCCCGTCAGCGCCAGTTTCTGCCATCCGTAAGCGAGATAGATATCGCTATGGTCACGCGCGTCGATCCTGCCCCAATAGATCAGCGCCTGAATCGCAATCATCAGCAAGCCTGCGCCGACCATCCCGCCGATCAGGCCGGACCAGGTTTTTGACGGGCTGATCCGTGGCGCAATTTTAGGGCCGCCGATCGTGCGTCCGGCAAAATACGCACCGACATCGGTGCCGATCAC
>JANOPT010000023.1:0-11241 GCA_031421975.1 Sphingomonadales bacterium
TGGATCGGCATCTGCCAGCCAAGCCAGCTGCGTGCGTTGCAACCTAGTGCCTGCAAAGTGATCGCCAGCAGTCCGGACGTAATCTGTTCGCCCGCGGCGACCACAACATCATATTCTGCGGGGTCATACAGCGCGTTTGCCTCGCGGCAGAAACCCACGAGCCGGTCGGTATCTCCCGCCATCGCGCTGACCACTACCGCAACCTCGTCGCCGCGCTCGGCCTGACGCTTTACCAGTTGCGCGACGCGGCGGATGCGTTCGGTCCCGGCCATAGACGTGCCGCCAAATTTCATTACTATGCGGGCCATGAAAACCTTACATTATGGCTATATTACAATCGGGCGCCCTGATAGGGACAGGATATGACAAACGCAAGCGCAGCAACGACAATAAACGCCGCCGAAGCCGCGCATTTTGGCGCACTGGCGGCGGAATGGTGGGACCCAAAGGGTTCGAGCGCGATGTTGCACAAACTGAATCCGGTAAGGCTTGGATTTATCCGGAGCGCTATCGACGCGCATTTTGGCGGCGATGGCAAAGCGCGGTACCCGCTGGCGGGCCAGGCTGCGCTCGATGTCGGGTGCGGAGCAGGTCTGCTGTGCGAACCTTTGGCGCGGATGGGCGCTACCGTGACCGGCGTGGACGCTGCGCCGGAGAATATCACCGCGGCAAAGCTTCATGCGGCGCAGGGGCGCTTGCCAATAACCTATCGCGCGGGCGAAATTGCCGAGCAGGGCTTGGGTAAATTCGACATCGTTACCTCGATGGAGGTTATCGAGCATGTCACCGACCCCAGCGCTTTCATCGCCGAATTGGCGCGGCATATGAAGCCCGACGGATTGCTGCTGCTGTCGACTCCAAACCGCACTGCCGCGTCGCGGCTATTCCTTGTCGAGGCAGCGGAACGTTTAGGCCAGGTGCCGCGCGGGACGCATAACTGGGACCAGTTTCTAACGCCCAAAGAATTGACGGCGTTGCTGGCAGACGCTGGGCTTGAGGTCGTGGAGATGACCGGCATCGCGTTTTCGCCGCTGTCGGGGCTGCATTTGAGTTCGAATATGGCCCTGAATTATATCCTGTCGGCGCGGTTTGCCTGACTCCCGCTCTCCTTTAGGGGGAGGATACGAAGACTTATGAGCAAAGCGAATTAGGCGAAGTTGGAGAGGGGGCCTACCTTGCCAATAGCGCATTGCCCCTCTCCGCTGCGACTAACGAGCAAGCTCGTAAGTCTCTCTCCTCTCCCCTAAAGGAGAGAGGGTTTTCTCACTCATACCCTGCATCGCCATATTGATCATCGGCCAGATCGGTAAACCGCGTAATCTTCGCTTCGAATTTCATCCGCACGCGGCCAGTCGAACCGTGCCGTTGCTTCGAAACGATCAATTCCGCAACGCCGTGTATCCGCTCCATTTTTTCGTTCCAGGCGGCGAATGTCGGGGCGCCCTCATCAGGCTTTTTCATCGCCTCATAATAGTCTTCGCGGTAAACAAACCACACCATATCGGCGTCCTGCTCAATCGAACCCGACTCGCGCAAATCTGACAACATCGGACGCTTGTCCTCGCGCTGCTCGACTGCTCGGCTAAGCTGCGACAGTGCGATGACCGGCAACCCAAGCTCTTTTGCGAGCGTCTTCAAGCCGCGGCTGATCTCGGAAATTTCGTTGACGCGGTTGTCGTTGGCGCGGCTTGATCCCTGTAACAGCTGTAAATAATCGACGACAATAAGCCCGATACCGTGCCGCCGCTGCAACCGCCGGGCGCGGGTGCGTAACGCAGCAATCGTCAAAGCAGGCGTATCGTCGATGAACAGCGGTAATTCTTGTAATTCGCGGCTGGCGCGGGAAAGTTCGCGAAAATCTTCGCGGCTAATTTTGCCCATACGGAGCAGTTCAGAGCTGATTCCCGACTGTTCGGCAAGAATACGCGTTGCAAGCTGATCAGCCGACATTTCGAGGCTGAAAAACGCGACCTTCGCGCCTGCGCCCTTGGCCTCCTCGATACCGTCCTCGCGCTCGCGCACCCACCGGCGCGCAGCGTTGAAGGCGATATTCGTGGCAAGCGAGGTCTTCCCCATTCCCGGACGACCGGCAAGAATGACAAGGTCCGAATTGTGCAACCCGCCGCATTTGGCATTGATGCTGTCGAGGCCAGTCGTGACGCCCGACAGATGCCCGCCGGATTGCAGCGCCTTTTCGACGTTCCTGATTGCTTCAGTCGACGCCTGCAAAAAGCTCTTCATTGAGCCGGTTTCGCCTTCACCCTCGGCGACCTTGTAGAGCGCGCTTTCTGCAGCCTCGATCTGGCCTTTGGGGTCGACGCTCTCGCTGGTATCGAGCGCATTATCGACAAGCGTGCGGCCTACGGTCACCAGTTCGCGGAGCAGTGCGAGGTCGTAAATCTGCTGGGCAAAATCACGCGCACCAATCAGGCCAGCGCCGTCGGCAGTCAGCTTTACCAGATAGCCCGGGCCACCCAGTTCACGCATTGCCTCGTCCGCCTCAAAAAAGGGCTTTAGCGTCACCGGTGTGACCAGCATGTTGCGGTCGATCAAGCGTAAAATCTGTTCATAAACACGGCCGTGCAACGGCTCGAAAAAATGATCAGGCTGAAGCTTGATGGAGACATCCTCGATAATCCGGTTGTCGATCAGGATCGCACCTAGAAACGCCGCCTCCGCCTCGATATTGCGCGGCAGGCGTTGGGGTTCTGCTTCATTCGCAGCGGCAAGTCTCATCGGTTCGGCCATGGCTCCCTATCCTGTAGCACGGACGCCCGCGCAAGCCTTCGCAAAAATAGAATCGGGGACAGGACTGTGGACAAAAATCTGCCCGAGGCTTGCCCAAAAATTTTGACCAGCTAACACAGCGACATGAGCGACCCGCGCATCATCAAAGTCGAACTCGACGAAGCGACGATACTGAGGCGCAATGCTGATATCGAGCAGGAGCGCCGCGTGGCGATTTTCGATTTGATCGAGGAAAATTTCTTCAAACCGTTGCGCGACATGGGCGATGGCTATGCCGGACCATATCATCTTAACATCAGCGTACAAGAAGGCCGCCTGATTCTCGATATCCGCCGCAACGATGGCCACCCGTATGAAACACTGGTCCTTGGCCTTGGTCGATTCCGCCGCGTGGTGAAAGATTATTTCGCAATTTGCGACAGCTACTATCAAGCGATCCGCAAGGCGAGTGCCGCCGAAATCGAAACTATCGATATGGCGCGTCGCGGTATACATAATGAGGCAGCCGAGTTGTTGATGGAACGGCTCGCCGGCAAGGTCGAGGTTGACTTCCCCACCGCCCGCCGCCTTTTCACACTGATTTGCGTGCTTCATATCAAGTCGTAAAGAGGCATCGGGCAATTTTCTGATTCGGGAGCGTTCGGTTCGCATGGCTGGGGGTAAAAGCCGCTATTTTCGTTTGGGTGCTATCGCGCTCGCTGGTCTGCTCGCGGCTTTTGTCGCGTGGAGCTACGTCGCCGGATGGGCACCGTCGCGCGATGAATATCCGGTTCAGGGCATTGTCGTCAGCAGTGCCGATGGCAAACCTGCATGGGCCGAATTGGGTGCTACCGGGGTCGATTTTGCGTATCTCACGGCCGTCGATGGTGCCCTCGGCCGCGACCCCCGTTTTCAGGCAAATTTAGAAGCTGTCCAACAGGCGGGCATTCGCTTTGGCGCGCTGCATCATTTCGACATTTGCCGTTTGGCATCCGACCAGGCCACTTTATTCATTACGACGGTGCCGCGCAGCGACCGCGCATTACCGCCGGCCGTGCAACTCGACTTTTCCGATACCTGCACAGGGCGTCCCAATCGCGCACTGATTCTGTCCGAACTTGCGACCTTCCTCAATCAGATCGAGGCGCATAGCGGTACGACGGCGATACTGTTACTCTCGCCGCAGTTCGAAAAGGAGTATCAGGTGAGCGAAGCAATCGACCGTACGGTCTGGTTGGAAGGGAACTGGTTCCTGCCCGATTATTCGGCACGGCCTTGGGTGATGTGGACTGCTAACACCGCGCGCCGGGTCGATGGCGTTGATGCGCCGGTCCGTTGGGTAGTCGTACGTAAATGAGTGCCGATCTGGTCAAGGCAGCCATCGATGCTGCAGCCAATGCTTATGCACCATATTCCAATTTCCACGTCGGTGCCGCACTACTGCTTGATACCGGCGAGGTAGTTACCGGCAGCAATTTTGAAAATGCCAGTTATGGCATGACGCTGTGCGCCGAAACGGTCGTTATTGCGAAAGCCAACAGCGACGGAAAGCTTCGCCAAATCCGCGCCATTGCCGTTGCTGGCGGGACTCAAGGCGCGGTCGGGATGACGATCGATCCCGTCACCCCCTGCGGTCGCTGCCGCCAGATTATCAAGGAGGTAGCAGATCTCATCGATACCGATATCCCGGTATATTGCGCGCATGCGACCGGCTTTGATACCTACACTTCATCACAATTATTGCCGCACGGTTTTGGCCCGGCCAACCTCAAATAAGAAAGCAAAGCATGTCCATTCTTTCCGACATCTGGATCCGCGAACAAGCCAATGCGACGGGTATGATCGAACCATTTGTGGAGGCACAGCGCCGCGACGGGTGTATCAGCTATGGTCTGTCATCTTATGGCTATGACGCGCGTGTTGCCGACGAGTTCAAGATTTTCACCAATGTCGATAGCTCGGTTGTCGATCCCAAGGATTTTGATCCCAGAAGCTTCGTCGATCGCAAGACAGATGTCTGCATCATCCCGCCCAACAGCTTTGCCCTTGCCCGCACCGTCGAATATTTTCGAGTACCGCGCGATGTGCTTGTGATCTGTCTTGGCAAAAGCACTTATGCCCGTTGCGGCATTATCGTCAATGTAACGCCACTTGAGCCCGGTTGGGAAGGTCATGTGACGCTGGAATTTTCCAATACGACCCCGCTGCCTGCCAAAATCTACGCCAATGAAGGGGCATGCCAGTTCCTTTTTCTCAAGGGTGAACAGCCCTGCGAGACCAGTTATGCCGACCGCGCGGGAAAATATATGGGGCAGCGCGGAGTGACTCTGCCGAAGCTTTAGATTGCCGCCGATGGAACCCCAAGCCACTGACATGTGTTGACGCGGCAGGGATTGAGGAGACTATTGATGTTTTCAGGGTTATTCGCGTTCATCGGCCGCATCATGCTGTCATCGATCTTCATCATATCAGGCGCCGTAAAGTTGGCCGACCCGTCGGCGACAAGCAGCGCGCTCGCGAGCGTCAGTTTTCCGACAAGCCTCGCCCTGCCTGCGATATTGTTGGAGTTGATCGGTGGGATAATGATCGCGTTGGGAATCTTTACACGCGTCATGTCGCTGGTCTTCGCGGCATTTTGCCTATTGACGGCGTTATTGTTCCACAGCGAAACCGCCGACGCGATGCAGGCAGCGATGGCGATGAAAAATGTCGCGATTGCGGGCGGCTTCCTGTGCCTGTTCGCCTATGAGGGCAAAAACTGGAGCCTCGATCATTATCGTGCGCGTCGCCGCGCAGAAGCCACGCGCGAACCGATCGTGCATCCCGGCGTCGGCGCGGGCTAAACTGGCATCAGTACTTTTGACATTCGTTCCCCACCCGCGCATCAGTCGAAAGACAGAATCAGGGAGAGAATGAATGGCTGGGCCACGCGAATTCGATATCATTGTCTACGGTGCAACAGGGTACACCGGGCGTCTCGTCGCCGAATATCTGACCAGCCGCAAAGGAGCGCCGAAGTGGGCGATGGCCGGGCGGAGCTTGGCCAAGCTGGAGGAAGTGCGCTACCTGATCGGTGCGCCCGCCGATACGCCGCTGGTTGTTGCCGATGCCGCAGATTCTGCCTCTCTCGACGCGATGTGCCAGCGGACGAAGGTTGTGCTCACCACGGTCGGACCTTATCAGCTATACGGCAACGAGCTGGTCTCAGCATGCGTAGCCAATGGCAACGATTACACCGACCTGTGCGGAGAACCGGCGTGGATGCGCCAACAGATTGACCTACATGACGATGCCGCAAAGGCCTCTGGTGCGCGCATTGTTTTTTCGGCTGGCTTCGATTCCATTCCCTTCGATTTGGGGGTGCTGATGCTGCAAAAACATTGCGTCGAGAAATTTGGTGTGCCTGCACCGCGCATAAAGGGACGCGTTCGTGCCATGAAAGGCACCTTCTCCGGCGGCACTGCGGCCAGTTTGAAAGCCACGATGGCCGCCGCAGCAAAAGATCCTGCGGTCATTGGTTATCTCACAAACCCATTTTCACTGGCAGGCGACTTTGCCGGCCCACCACAGCCGCCCGGCAACAAACCCGAATATGACGACAGCCTCGGGAGCTGGGCGACCAATTTCGTCATGGCACCGATCAACACCAAAAATGTCCATCGCACCAACTTTTTACTCGACCAGCAATATGGCGCGGATTTCGTCTATGACGAGATGATGCTGACCGGCCCAGGTGAACAAGGCGAGGCAATCGCCAAACATGTCGCCAGCACTCCAATGATGGGCGGCGCGGACGACCCTAAGCCTGGCGAAGGGCCGACCAAGGAAGAGCGCGAAACCGGATTCTACGATGTGTTGTTCATCGCGGAATATCCTGACGGTAACCGCGCGATGCTCAGCGTCAAGGGTGATAAAGACCCCGGTTATGGCTCGACATCGAAGATGATCGCTGAAACCGCGATTGCCTTGTGCGAGACCGGCGGAGCGGGCGGCGTGACAACACCCGGTGCGGCTTTGGGCGAAAAGCTCGTTCAACGGTTGGAGGCGAACGCCGGACTGGCCTTCGCCGTCGAAAGCTAAAAATCAGTTTGGGGATTTGACGGCATGAAGCTGAAATCATGGTTTTTGACTTGCGCCCTGCTGGCGTCCGCCACTCAAGCGGCGGAAACGCCGCCGAATTGGTCGGCACTCGCCATCGCTGATGTCGAGGCGGCCTATAAGGAAACGCTCGAAAATCATGCTGGCATGTACGATCCCGCAAATCCCGGATTTGCCAAACTGCTTGAAAATGCCCGGACCGAAGGATTGAAGCTGGCGCGACGCAGCAAAAGTGCTGCGGGATTCGAGGCAAGCCTCACTCGTTTTCGCGCCGTGCTCGATGACGGTCATGCTGGCGCTTATGCGGCGTTACCCGAACAATTCCGGCCAAACATCCGCTGGCCCAGCTTTGTCGCGGCGTGGCGGGGCAACGCGATGTATGTTTACAAATCGGCCGACGGCGGCCCCGCCGCAGGAACCCAAATCATATCTTGCGACGGGATGCCAATCGCAAATCTGGTAAAGCGCAAGGTGTTCAAATTTCGCACCGGTGCGAAGATTCCGGGCGTGTGGTGGTCGAGTGCGCGCCTGGCGTTGATTGATGACGGCAATCCCTTTGTGATCCTGCCAAAAAACTGCGTTTTCAAACAGGGCAGCCAAAGCGAGAAACGAACGCTGAGATGGACTCCGATTCCTGAATATTATGGCGTCTGGCGCAACGGATCGATCAACGGCGATTTGTTGCCTATCGGCATGGCAGAGCGAGCGCCGGGTATTCAGTGGATCGCCATGCCCGATTTTCAGCCTGATGATGAAGGTGTTGCCGCCTACAAAAAGCTATATGCAGACGTCGACGAAGCGCTGCCGAGATTGCGAACGTCGCGCGCGATTGTGCTTGATCTGCGGTATAATGAAGGCGGGTCGTCGAACTGGAGCAAGCTGCTTGCCGAGCGTCTTTGGGGTAAGGCGCGTGTGACCGAAGCGCGCAAAGCATATTTTGCCAAGACCCAGATCTGGTGGCGGCCAACCCAAGGAAATTTGGGCGAAGTGAAGCAATTCGTAACGCTGCTGGAAACGCAGGGCGACGCCGAAACGGCGGGGCTGGTGAAGATGTTCATTCCGTTGTTTGAAAATGCGATTGCGAAGAACGACCGATATCTGGTTGAACCCGATGTTCCAGAAGATCTGGAAAATGAAGCCCGATCAGGCCAGGCGGAGCTGACGACGCCGGTTTATGTGGTGGTGCCCGGCCAATGCGCCAGCGCCTGTCTGGATGCCATCGATACGTTCAGGCTTTTTCCGAACACACGGTTGATCGGTGCGCCATCGAGCGCAGATTCGACATATATGGAGGTCCGGAACCCAGAGTTGCCGTCCGGGATGGCCAATGCCATCATTCCGATGAAAATGTATGTGAACCGCCCACGCGGCAACGGCGTGTATTATGAGCCGGATATCCTGATGACCGACTTCGATTGGTCGACCGAAAACTTTTTGAAAAAAGTCGAAGCGGACCTGGCAGCGCGGTAGCCCTTCCCTATCGGCTCTGGCACCCCTATATGCCGCAGGCCATGTTAGGTCGCCTTTTCAAAAATGCCGTTGTTTCGCGCCCGCTCGATACGGCGCAGGTACCCGATGGCGTGCGCGTTTATGCCATCGGCGATGTTCACGGACGTAATGACTTGCTTCAGCTATTGCTGGCCAGGATCGAAGCCGATGATACTACTCGCGGCCCTGCCGACACGCACATCATCTTTCTGGGCGACCTCATGGACCGCGGACCAGATAGCGCGGGCGTTATCGAAACGGGAATGGCACTACAGGCTTCTGGCGTGAAGGTGCGCTTCCTCATGGGCAATCACGAAGAAGTATTCGTCCGCGCGTGCCGCAAGAATGACCCCAAAATAACCCGCTTTTTCCTTCGCATCGGCGGAGAGGCGACGGTGTTGTCCTATCCCATCACCCGCATGGAATATATGACGCTTGATATGGACCAGCTGTCCGAGCGGCTCGGAATGCTCGTACCGCACGAGCATCTGAAGTTTATTGAGGCGTTCGAAGACCAGATCGTCGTGGGGGATTACGCCTTTGTTCATGCCGGCATCCGTCCTGGCGTGCCGCTGTCCGAACAAAAGCCAAGCGACCTTCGCTGGATTCGCGACGAATTCGTCGACCAGCGCGGCGATCTGGAAAAGGTCATCATATATGGCCATACGATCTATGACGAAGTCGAAGAACGCGGGTCGCGGATCGGAATAGATACCGGCGCCTATGCTTCGGGCAAGCTTACCGCTCTCGCGTTGGAAGGCGGCGAACGCTGGTATCTGCAAACCTGATAAACAAAGGGCGCGGCCTCCTCAGACCGCGCCCCTTGATTACTCGGGTGTAAACTCTGGCGGGTCTTAAGCAACCATCGGTTGCTCCATATCGTCAAGATCGCGCAGCACATAGCCGCGGCCCCAGACGGTTTCGATGTAGTTTTCGCCCATGCAGGCCAGCGACAGTTTTTTGCGCAGCTTGCAGATGAAAACGTCGATAATCTTGAGTTCTGGCTCGTCCATGCCACCATATAGATGGTTCAGGAACATTTCCTTGGTAAGCGTGGTACCCTTGCGGAGCGAGAGCAACTCCAGCATCGCATATTCCTTGCCGGTCAGGTGGACGCGGCTGCCATCGACTTCGACGGTCTTGGCATCGAGATTGACCGACAGCTTGCCGGTGCGGATGACCGACTGCGAGTGACCCTTCGAACGACGGACAACCGCATGGATGCGGGCGACCAGTTCTTCGCGGTGGAATGGCTTGGTAACATAATCGTCGGCACCAAACCCAAACGAGCGTACCTTGCTATCCATTTCCGAGATGCCCGAAAGAATAAGCACTGGCGTCTGCACCTTGGCAACGCGCAGCTTCTTCAACACATCATAACCGTGCATGTCAGGCAGGTTCAAATCGAGCAAAATGATGTCGTAATCATATAGCTTACCCAGATCGAGGCCTTCTTCGCCCAGATCGGTGGTGTAGACATTGAACCCCTCGGTCGCGAGCATCATTTCGATAGCCTTCGCGGTGGTAGGTTCGTCTTCAATCAAAAGCACACGCATTGGGCAAACCCAACTTTTCAATTGCAAACCCCGAAGCAGTCCAGCCCTGACCGGAACTGCGTCGAACTTTATTAACCATATTGGAAATGAACTGAAAAGGTTAATTTCATCTTAACGCAGGGATTCCGGCGAGTCGCGGGGCATAGTTTCCCATAAGAATGACTCATTTCTGCGGGTTTGGAGTCTTTTTAAGGCGTTAAGATTTTTTTGCGGGCAGAGCTTGGATGGAGCCTTAAATCGGCAAAAGCATCGGAAAGTTACACTATGGTCCCGGCTTAATCGATCGGAATTGCGCTACGGCACTCCGGTTTGAGTTGCCTACGCGTGTAAATGAACCGCCTGCTTCTCTCGATATTCAAAGTTTCAAAGAGCCATGCTCGCCCTTCCAAGTTCGCCTAATAACGGCCTCAAATCAAATCCTACATTGCAAGCGAAAGAACGCGAACCATGCACCCTCTCTCTCGCTGGCCTCTGGCCGCCTTCGGTTTAGGGGAGAGAAGACGATTAGTGACTAACTTCACCCCAACCGCTCGACCAAATATTCAATCAACGCCGTTACCCGCGCTGGCCTGATCATCCCCGGCGGGGTGACCAGATGAAGCGCAACCGGCTGTGGTCGCCAATCCTGCAATATCGGGACCACTGCGCCGCTAGCCAGGTCGGCATCGATGATGAAGTCGGGAACCACCGCGATACCGTGGCCCGACCGCAAACTGTAGAGCATGACGTCGCTGTTATTCGCGCGGAGGCGTCCCTGGGGGCGGACGGCGGCTTCATCGCCTTTGGCATTATTGAAGCGCCAGAGTTCGGGCGTGGTCAGCAGCGAGTAACGCAGGCATTCATGCTCGCCGAGCTCGGCGGGGTGGCGCGGGGTACCCATGCGTTCGAGATAAGATGGCGCAGCGACGATATGGGTTTTGATATCGCGGAGCTTGCGCGAGCGCAAAGAGCTGTCGGGCAGCGACGCGATCCTGAGGCCGATATCAAAACCTTCACCGATCAGATCAACCTTCGCATCGGATAGGTGCATGTCGATACTGATCCCGCGATATTCGCAGAGAAACTCCGCAACTACTGGCCCGACGTGACTCAAGCCGAAGCTCATTGGTACAGCGAGCCGGACGAGGCCGACCGGTTCGGATGCTTCGTCGCGCGCAGCTTCTTCGGCAGCTTGGCCCTCCGCCAATATAGCACGGGCATGTTCGACCAGCTTCGCGCCGCTCTCCGTCAGCGAAAGTCGCCGCGAGGTACGGTGGAACAACGGCGCGCCGACCTGCGTTTCCAGCCGCGTGACGGCCTTTGAAATTGTGGCCTTGGATAAGCCCAGCGTGCTGGCTGCGCCGGTGAAGCTCTTATGCTCAACCACGCAGGC
>JANOPT010000024.1:0-14683 GCA_031421975.1 Sphingomonadales bacterium
GTCTTGGTCGGTCCCGTACCGCGTGCGGGCATGGTGGAGATTGTGAATACCTTCATACATGTACGAAGGAACGAGCAGCGGCACGCCGATGACCGCGTTGAAACCGAAACGAAATCCGGGCAGCGCCGAATGCTTGACGTGCGAAACTTCGTGAATGAACCCACCGGCGCGGTACAAGCCCAGCACGGCAATACATGCGGCTGCAATCTTTAGCCACAGGGCGGCGGCCAGTATGGCCACGGCCAAGCCAGCGTAGCCACTGAAAGCCGACAGCAAAAAATCCGACCAGAAAATACGCGGATTGGGTGTGCCAAGGTCGCGAGTCAGTTCGGTAACCGATCGCAGCATCACCTTGTCGTCGGGCACCTGTTTCAGACGTGCGGCGCGGTCGGCGACGTCGCGCCCAGAAGATATGCCAATGCCTGCGTCAGGTGGGGAGAAAGTCATTTCACTCATATCACACTGCTTTTCAAATTATTCTAGGCCATGACAGATAATCACCAGTCATGGCGATTTCATGGCAGAAAGCGCCAATTGTGTCCGGATTTCCCGTTCACCATAATTTATGCAATCGTTTGTTGTAATTTCAATCCAGCAGCGGTAGGAGCGGCACCGACGAAGGGGAGCCGGTACGCCGCATGCCAATATCTACCACGCCTGCCGCTGTTGCCAAATCCACTCTGGCGTCCTGCTGGATGGCCGAACATGTCGCCGGCATAGCGCGCCAGCAATTGCCCGAAGCGCCCGTTATTACATCGGTCGACGCCGCGCCGGTACTGCCCGAATGCGATCTTTGGGACCTGTGGCCGCTGCAAAATGCCGATGGGAGCATCGCCGCCGTCAATGGCGGCCAGCTTTGGATGGTGCTGTCGGCCCCGCGGTTGACTGATCCCAATTTGCGCCATGACGTCGCGCGGACGCGGTTATTATTCCGGCGCGACGGGGAATGGCGAGATTGCGGCCTGTTGTTTCCCGGCACGCTGAACCCGGGGTCGCGCGAATGGTCCGGGTCGGCGCTGTTCGATCCGGCGCGTAATTCGGTAACGGCATATTTCACCGCCGCCGGCCGGCGCGGCAATCCGGCACGAAGTTTCGAGCAAAGACTGTTTCAATCCACCGGATTGCTTGACCTTACCGGGGAATTCCCCTGCATCACTGACTGGTCCCCCGCGCGCTCCTTAGTGGTCAATGACGGCAACCATTACGTCGATCTGGCCGTCGATCAGGGCGAGCCTGGCAACATCAAGGGGTTCCGCGATCCCTACTGGCTACGTGACCCTGCCGACGGGAATGCCTATATCATGTTTACCGGGTCGAAGCCGGGGTCCACATCGCGCTATAATGGTGTCGTCGGCCTTGCGCGGGCAATAGCGCAAGGCAGCGACGCCGGGTTTGAACTCCTGCCGCCGATCATCAGCGCCGATGGCCTGTGCAATGAAATGGAGCGGCCGCATCTCGTGGTCAGGGATTCGCGATATTATGTGTTCTGGTCGTCGCAAAGCTCGGTTTTTGCGCCCGATAGCCCGGGTGCACCTAGCGGGCTGTATGGGATGACAGGGCCATCGCTGACCGGGCCGTTCGAACCGTTGAACGGAACCGGGCTGGTCATCGCCAACCCCATTGCTGAACCGCGACAGGCCTATTGCTGGCAGGTGACCGATACCCTCGATGTGTATAGCTTTGTCGATTATTGGGGCCTTGATGGACGCGACCCGGTCGCAGAACCCGGGTTGCAGCGAAGCAATTTCGGCGGCACTATCGCGCCTGTGCTAAGGATAGAAATCGATGGCCAGAATACCCGGTTGGTGGGCGCTGCATGAATAAACCGCTTTATGGCTGCATCGAGGCGGGCGGGACAAAATGTGTTGCAGGCATAGTTGGCGCGCCCGATGACATTCGCGACACCGTCCGGTTCGACACCAATAGCCCTGAAGAAACAATCGGCCGATTGATCGAATGGCTGGCCGAATCGCAAAGGCGGCATGGCGCTTTGTCGGCAATCGGCATCGCCAGCTTTGGCCCGCTTCAACTCGATCGCACGGCGGCAAACTGGGGACATATTACCGCAACCACGAAACCGGGCTGGAGTAATACCGATTTTGCCGCACGCGTCGGCCGGGAACTTGAGCTGCCGGTCGGGTTTGATACCGATGTGAACGGAGCCGCGCTCGCGGAATCGCTTTGGGGCGCAGGGCGAGATCAGCCTGCATGCGTGTATGTCACCATTGGCACTGGGATTGGCGGCGGTGCTATTATCGATGGCAAGCCTTTGCACGGGTTATCCCATCCTGAAATGGGGCATATGCGGCCGCCACGCCACGCCGATGACACCGCATTTGCAGGCATCTGCCCGTTTCATGGTGATTGCCTGGAAGGTCTGGCCAGCGGCCCGGCGATAAAGGCACGCTGGGGTGCATCGCTGTCGGAGCTACCCGCCGACCATCCCGGGCACGGCATTGTGGCCTATTATCTGGCGCAGCTTGCGGTTACACTTCAATCGATCACGGAGCCTGGCCGCATCATTCTGGGCGGCGGCGTGATGGCGACGCCTCGCCTTATAGAACGGACTCGCGTTTTTGCCGGACAGCTTGGTAAAGGCTATTTTTGCGGCAATCCGGACGAAATTATCGTCGCGCCCGGCTTAGGCGACAAGGCTGGGCTTCTTGGTGCCCTTGCGCTGGCGCAGCATATCAGCGCCTAACTGGATTGCCGGACCACCAGTTCCGGTTCAAGGACGACCGACGCCGTATTTTCCCCGGCGATCCTGCGGAATAGCAGATCGACCAAGTGCGCCGCGCCCGCCGCCAAATCCTGTCTTATCGTCGTCAATGTCGGCACCGTCTGATTGGAAAAAGGCAGATCGTCATAGCCCACCACATGCACATCGCCGGGTACCGCAACATTATGTTCCGCAAGTGCCCGAAGTGCGCTCATCGCGATAACGTCGGACGCGGCAATGATTCCGTTGGGAATCGCGCTGGTGTTGTCAAGCCACTGGCTGATCGCGGGATGCGCGGTTTCGGCAGTCAGATGGGCAGGCAGGATCGCAAGCTTGTCGGATAATCCGGCGGCGCTTAGCGCTACCCTGCATCCTTCGAGCCGTTCGGCGATTTCAGGTGCGATCGGATCGCCAAAAAATGCAAAGTTGCGGCAGCCCCGCTCTATCAGATGACGGGTGGCAAGCTCCCCACCCTTTCGGTTGTCCGAACCCACCGAGCAATGGACCTGACCTGCCAGATTCGCGCCCCACGCAACCAGTGGCAGATATCGTCCGGCGATTCTGTCAATCACATCGAACTGGTCCGATTGACCGATCAGGATGACGCCGTCGACGCGCCCCGAATCTGCTACACGGTTGAGCCAGTCAGGATCCGTGGGGATAACCCGTGATAGCAAAAGATCATGTCCGCGCTCGGTCAGCGCATCTGCCAGATGTCCCAGCATCGTCATAAAAAACGGATCGGAGATATGCTGGCCCGTTTCGTGACCTAAAGGAATGAGTACACCGATCGCGCCCGCGCGTTTGATCCGCAGATTGCGCGCCATGACGTTCGGACGAAAATCATGCTCACGCGCCATGGCCTGGATACGCTCGCGTGTTTTCTTGGCAATCAAATGCGAATCGGCCAGCGCACGCGACACCGTTCCCGGCGAAACACCCGCTAATCTTGCCAGATCCGTGATATTGCGGACTCGCCCCTGATCGTCCATTTTCGCTCCTTCGCATTGCTTTGTGCGGACGATTTGCCCGCGTGGCAAGTGAGAAAGGAAATTACCACCCCGCGCAATGCAATCGATTGTTGCAATATGCCCCTCGCACGTTAGCATCAAATGCGAGAGAATGCGGATTGTTCCGCTGGAGGGGAAAAATGGACAAAGTTGCCACAAAACCGCATTTGTCGTTGTCGAAAATCCTGCAGATGAATCTGGGGTTCCTTGGGCTGCAATTCAGTTTCGGTTTGCAGCAGGGGAATATGGCGCCGATTTACTCCTATCTGGGAGCTGAGGAAGCGTCATTGCCGATCCTGCAACTGGCGGGGCCGATCACCGGACTTATTGTTCAGCCGATCATCGGGGCGATGAGCGACCGGACCAATTCGAAATGGGGGCGGCGGACGCCCTATTTCATCATCGGCGCGATCATGTGTTCGCTTGGCCTGCTGTTCATGCCGTTATCGCAAAGCATATTGATGGCGGCGAGCCTGCTTTGGATATTGGATGCTGGCAACAATATCACGATGGAGCCGTACCGCGCCTATGTTAGCGACCGGCTGAACGAGGACCAGCATAATGTCGGCTTCCTGACGCAAAGCGCGTTTACAGGATTGGCGCAGTGCCTCGCCTTGGGGACACCCGCGTTGCTGGTGGGCGTTTTTGGGGTCAATCGGGATGCACTTGGTGCCAACAATATTCCCGACACGGTCTATATTGTTTTTACCATTGGCGCCGTGTTGTCGCTTTCGACAATCCTGTGGTCGGTCATCCGTGTTCCCGAATTGCCGCTGACGGAAACGCAGCAGGCCGAAATTGCAGCGCAACCAAAAACTGCGGCGGCGACATTCAGGGAAATAGTGGATGCCATTCGCGACATGCCGACGCCAATGCGTAAGCTCGGCGTGATGATGCTGTTTCAATGGTATGCAATGGGAATTTACTGGACATATGTAACCTATTCGATTGCCCGGTCGGTTTATAACACCAGCGAGCCATTGAGTGACGGATTCCGGAGCGCCGTGTTGACGAACGGCACGATGGGGGCCTTTTACAATGCAGTGGCATTTGTGGCCGCACTGGCGATGATGCCGGTCATCCGTAAGATCGGCCCGCGCAAGGTGCACGCGCTCGCGCTCGTTGCAGGCGGCCTGGGGATGCTGGCCATTCCGCAGATGACCGAAACGTCCTGGCTGTTTCCCGCTGCAATCGGCGTCGGGATCTGCTGGGGCAGTATCATGGGCACGCCCTATGTCATGCTGGCCAGCTGCATCCCGCCGCGCCGGACCGGTGTATATATGGGAATTTTCAACATGATGATCGTCATTCCCATGTTGTTGAACGCGGCAACATTTCCCTTTTATTACAGGCCATGGCTTGGCGGCGATGCGCGTAACGCTTTAATGCTGGCAGGCGTCTTGCTCGTCTGTGCCGCGATTGCCGTTATGCGCGTACGTGACGACGAGCTGGGAACGTCGTAAGTTCGTGGCGTTTTGGCAACAAAAAGCGGGGTTGAAAAATTTAATGCAAAGGTTTGCGTAAATTATCTTGCAAACGATTTCCAAAACGGTATCAGGCACCATGGAAGCACCTGCCAAGGGTGCCCGTGTTCGATTTTTGGGGAGGATGACATGAAAATATCCCGTTTTAACAAGCAAGCGTCGGTACTGGCTGTTTGCGCCGCATTATCTGCCGTGCCAGCATATTCGCAGGACGAATCGGCGGCGGAAGAAGAAACATCGTCGCTCGACGAAATCGTCGTCACCGCTTCAGGCCGTGACCAGACGAAGATCGAGACCTCGATGTCGGTCACCAGCATCGGCGCCGAACTCATTCAGGATTTTCAGCCAAGCTCCGAAGCCGAAGTCTTCAAGCTGCTTCCCGGTATTCAGGTTCCAGGCACTTCCGGTCCTGGTGGTAACTCCAACATCGCAGTTCGCGGCCTTCCAGTTGCGACCGGTGGCGCGCCGTTTGTCCAGCTTCAGGAAGACGGCCTTCCGGTTGTTCTGTTCGGTGATATTCAATTCGGCAACAACGATTATTTCACCCGCTTCGATCCGTCGGTTGCGAATATCGAAGCCGTTCGCGGTGGTTCGGCAACGACTTTTGCATCGCAAGCGCCGGGAGCAGTCATCAACTATATCAGCAACTATGGCAGCAAGGAAGGGGGCTATATCGAACTCAAGAGGGGTATTGGTTACAGCCAGACGCAGCTTGATTTCCGCTATGGCGGCGCGTTGACCGACAGCATGAATTTCCACGTCGGCGGCTATTTCAAGCGGGGCCGTGGCCCGCTGAACGCTGGCTATAATTTAAGCGACAGCATTCAGGTCAAGGCGAATGTCACAAAGGAGTTCGGCGACGGCAAGGGCTATTTCCGTCTGTTGTTCAAATATGCCGATACCGCCGAGCCGAACTACACCGGCGCCCCGGCGCTTGCTACGATTAGTGGCGGCAAGGTCAGCAATATCAAGCCGTTTCCCGGCTTCGACGGTCGCACCGACACGAATTATTCGAAATACAATCAGGACTTCCTGATCTATAACCGCGAAGGTGCGCTTGAACGCGTCAAGATGGACGGGATCACGACCAAGCAGAAATCGATTGGCGCGGCGCTTCATTATGAATTGTCGGACAACATCACGGTCGACAATAACGCCCGCTATTCGGACATCAGCGGCGGTTTCGCCTCGCCGTTTCTCGGAATCGGAACGACCGCAAGTGTTTTGGGCTCGACCGTGAACGGACGAACGGTAGGAGCCATCCGTTATGCCAGCGGTCCAAACGCCGGGCAGCTGTACACGGGCACCTATCTTGACAATAACGTGAATGTCAAAACCAACATCCGCAGCCTCGACAGCTTCGTCAACGACCTTGCCTTGGCAGGAAAGTTCGACACCGGCTTTGCCGACCTGACCGCCCGTGTCGGCTATTTCTACATGGATCAGACCATCGCGATGGACTGGCATGTGAACAAGTCGCTGCGCGAATTGAGCGGTAATAGCCCGTCGCAACTCGATCTCTATGACAGCCCGACTGCAACACTGGCCGCCAATAAGATCACTCAGGAAGGGATCTCCGGTTATAACAATAACTGGGGCAATTGCTGCGCGCGCGATTACGATCTTTCCTACACCAACACTGCGCCCTACGCGCAACTGGTTCTCGACAACGATACCTTCAATCTAGACGGCAGCGTACGTTTCGAAACGGTGAAGGCGTCAGGTTCGACGATTGCAGGCGGACCTGAATTTAACGTCGATTCGAGCGGCGTGCTTATTCCAACAATAACTGCCAACGGTAACCGCGAAGTGCTGGACTACAAACGTAGCTACACTAGCTGGACCGCTGGTGCCCTGTGGAAAGCGACAGCAGACCTCTCGCTATTCGGTCGTGCATCCAAGGGCGGCCGCTTCAACAGCGACCGTCAGACCGTCAGCGACAAATTCAATGCAGACGGCAGCCTGTGCACACGTGCACAGGCGACGGCAAATGTCGGGACGGCGCTGGCCTGTACCGACGGCGTCACACCATCGGTCGATTTCGTCAATCAGTATGAGATCGGGGTGAAGCATCGCGGTACTATCGGCGATGGCCGCTACACGGTTGAATTTACCTTGCTAAAGGGTGACTTCGTTCGAAGCGACTTTGAACCGACTGTGACCAACAATTGCCCAGGCGGCGGCTGTATCATCGACAGCAACTTCAAGACGCAAGGTGCAGAATTTTTCGCCACGTTGCGGACAGGTGGCTTTAACTTCATCGCGAACGCCACCTATACTAAAGCGAAGCAGAAGGGCACGATCACGCGTAATGGAACGGTTATCGGCGGTCAGACCAGCTTTGTACGAGCGCAGAACATTCCGGACCTCAGCTATTCGCTGTCGGCCAATTATGACATCGCCGAAATTGCTTCGGTCGGCGTTACTGCGGTTGGCCAGTCGAGCACCTTTGACGGCACGCTGACATATCCGGGCAAGACGATCTTCAACACGAACCTGAAGATAAATCCTATCGAGAATCTGGAGCTCGGTTTGAATGTCTACAACCTGTTCGATACCTATGACACACGTGGCAACGGCAATGGCACCTTTGGTGGCGGCATTACGGGTACACCGGTTATCGGCCGCACGCTGACGGGTTCGGTTCGGTTCAGCTTCTAAATGGGATAATGATCCCCTAGGGTCGCTCCAATTCCGGGGGTACAGGCGGGTCCGGCGGCTAATGTTGCCGGGCCCGCTTTCGTTGGCAAAGCAGCAGCGCAGACGTTACGGAACAGTCATGGGTGAACGGATCGAATCGATTGTCATTGCAGGCGGCGGCTCGGCAGGGTGGATGACCGCAGCGTCGCTGTCGAACACACTGCGGCATGGATGCCATATCACCCTGATTGAGTCCGAGGAGATCGGAACCGTTGGCGTGGGCGAGGCGACGATTCCGCCAATCCGCACCTTCAACGAAATGCTCGGTATCGACGAGCGCGACTTTGTGAAGGCGACGAAAGGCTCGTTCAAGCTTGGCATCGAATTCGTGAATTGGGGCAGCATCGGCAACCGCTATTTTCACCCATTCGGCCCGCACGGTCGGCCTTTCGATATCGTCGGACTGCATCATTACTGGCTGAAGGCGCGCGACGCCGGCGAGAATGCCGGTTTTGACGATCACAGTATGGCATGGGCTATGGCAAAGGCAGGGCGGTTTACCCGGCCCGGAACGGATTCGCGCAACGTTCTTTCCACTTTCGATTACGCCTATCATTTCGACGCGGGTCTCTATGCCCGGTATCTGCGCGGGCTTTCTGAACAGCGCGGCGTCACGCGTATCGAAGGCAAGATTGCAACGGTCGAGCAAAATGGTGAAACCGGCTTTGTTGACAGCGTCACGCTCGAGAACGGTGAAAGTTTTGCTGCTGATCTGTTCATCGATTGCTCGGGCTTTCGCGGGCTGCTGATCGAAGGTGCGCTTGAAACCGGTTATGACGACTGGACGCGTTGGCTGCCGTGCGACCGCGCCGTTGCCATGCCTTGTGCCAGCGCGGGCGATCTGGCGCCCTATACCCGCTCGACCGCGCAGGCTGCGGGATGGCAATGGCGCATCCCGCTGCAGCATCGCACCGGGAACGGGTACGTCTATTGCAGCAATTTTATCTCTGACGAAGATGCCGAAGTAACCCTGCGGGCAGGGCTGGACGGGGAGGCGCTTGCCGGCCCGAACAAGCTGCGTTTCGTGACCGGCCGCCGCCGCAAATTCTGGAACAAGAATGTCGTCGCGATCGGCCTTTCCAGCGGGTTCATGGAGCCGCTCGAATCGACCAGCCTGCATCTGATTCAGGCGGGCATATCAAAGCTGCTGGCGCTGTTCCCCGATAAGGATTTTAATCCGTTGGTGACTCGGGAATATAACCATATTGCAGCTACCGAGTTCGAACGCATCCGCGATTTCATCATCCTTCATTATAAACTGACCACGCGCGATGACAGCGAACTGTGGCGCTACTGCGCGGCGATGGACATACCCGACAGCCTGGCGTTCAAGATCGACCATTTCAAAAGCTATGGCCGGCACATTGCGCGCGATATGGACCTTTTCGGCGCGCCAAGCTGGCTAGCGGTGCATATCGGGCAGGGAAATATTCCCGACGCGGTCGATCCACTGTTTGACTATAGGGGCATCGACGGGCGCGAATGGCTGGGCAAATTGCGTGCGGCGATGACGGCGGAGGCAGCGCGTCAACCTTCGCACAAGGAGTTTATCGATCTGCATTGCAAGGCGGACGGTTGAACGATGGATGCCGCCGCGCTGTTCAGCAAGGCGCTATCGGCGCGCCAGCGACAGGAAATTGAAACGGCCGTTGAGGCGATTGATGCGGCAGCGAAGGCTGCGCCGAATGATCCGCAAATAGCCGCATTCCGTGCACAGCTTCATTATGAAAGCTGGCGTCCCGCATCGGTGCTTTTTGCCAAAGCCGTACACCTCAATCCCGATCAGCCGTCGCTTATCGGCAATCATGCGCTGGCGCTGGTTTCAGAAGGCGACGGTGCCGGTGGCGAGCGATTGCTTGAACACGCGTTGGAAAGCCAGCCGCCTTGGCTTGAAGGTCACGCGATCCTATCGCGCATTCGGGTCACCAATGGTGCGTTGGACGGCCATGATCGAAGCTACGCGACGGCCGTGCGCGACAGCCCGCAAATTCTTCCACTTTGGTTGGCATGGTTTCATAATGCCGCAGTCCAAAAGGATTGGGATAAGGTCAGCATGATCCTCGATGCGGCGGAGCGCGCGTCCCCAGGTCAGCGGGCGCTTGCGTCGGCGCGATTTTATCTGGCGAGCGAATCCGGTGATGACGCCTCGGTCGATACAAAATTTGATACCGTCGCCGAGATCATCGATCCAGGCGTCGACCTCTGCCGTATTCGCCTGCATCTGCGGCGCGGAGATTATGCCAAAGCCGAAGCGTGCGCCACCCGCCATATCGGCACCGCGGCGGCCAACATGTTCTGGCCCTATCTGTCGCTGATCTGGCGGCTGACCGGGAACCCACGCGCTGGGTGGCTTGACGGCATGCCGCCATTTATGTCGGTCTCCGACCTTGATTTTGCGCCAGCCGAAATAGAAAAATTGGGCCAAGCACTTCGCGCGCTTCACATCTTGCAAGCGCCTTATCCCGAGCAATCCGTGCGTGGCGGAACGCAGACCGACCGGCCATTGTTTTTCAACCCCGATCCGGCGATTCAGTCGGCCCGCGCAAAGATTACCGGCGCTGTCCGTAACTATATCGACTTGCTGCCGGTCGCAGACCGAACGCACCCGTTTCTCGCGCCGCGCCGGGACACCATCTCGTTCGCGGGCAGCTGGTCGGTGCGCTTGAAAGACAGGGGCTATCACGCCAGCCACAGCCACGTGATGGGGTGGGTCAGTTCCGCCTTCTACGTCGCATTACCAAAGGACCCGGGACCAAAGCCATCGGGCTGGTTCGCGCTGGGCACGCCGCCACCCGAACTGGGCCTGAATTTGAAGCCTTATGCCACAGTTGAGCCGAAGCCGGGAAGGCTCGTATTATTCCCCTCTTACATGTGGCACAGCACATTTCCATTTGAGGCAGGGGAGCGGCTGACTATCGCTTTCGACGTCAAGGCTGCGTGATTGCTGGCGAGGAACGCATCGCGCGGCAACAACATTTCTATTCCTTGTGTCCGCCTCGGCGAATTGGCGTGGGGCCGCCATCGAACCGTACGGCGTTGCTATTGGGCGCTAACGTTCTTTGGTTGCGCTGAATTTCAAATTGGGATGCTTTTCCTGTTGATAGCCTACGTCCCATGACGAGCGTGCCATGAAAACCGGATGGCCATCGCGATCCTTTGCCATATTGCCGCCGTTGAATGACGCAAACTGGGCCAGCTCGGCCTCGCCGCCAATCAGCCAGCGTGCGGTATCGTAAGGCGCGGCCTCAAGGAAAGCATCGACCTTGTATTCAGCCTCAAGCCGCGAGATCAAAACATCGAGCTGCAATTGCCCCACAACGCCGATAATCCAGTTCGAGCCGATTTCGGGATAGAACACCTGAATGACGCCCTCTTCGCTTAGGTCGTCGAGCGCCTTTCGAAGCTGTTTGGTTTTAGTTGGGTCTCGCAATACGACGCGACGCAAAATCTCGGGCGCGAAATTGGGCAGGCCAGTGAAGCGCACTTCGTTTCGTTCGGACAAAGTGTCGCCGACGCGCAGAGTGCCGTGGTTGGGAATGCCGATAATATCGCCGGGTTCCGCGCTGTCGGCAATTTCGCGGTCCTGAGCGAAAAACAGGATCGGCGAGTGGATTGCAACAGGCTTGCCCAGACCCGAAGGTGTCAGCTTCATGCCGCGTTTGAAGGTGCCCGAACATAACCGCATGAATGCGATCCGGTCGCGGTGCTGCGGGTCCATATTGGCCTGCACCTTGAAAATAAAGCCTGTGACTTCTTTGCCTGAAGGATCGATGACCCCCATTGAGCTTGGTTGCGGGCGCGGCGGCGGGGCATGAGCGGCGATCGCGGTGATCAGGTCGATGACGCCGAATTCCTTGAGCGCCGAGCCGAAATAGACTGGCGTCAAGTCGCCGTTCCGGAATGCCGTCAGATCGAATTCGGAATAGCCCGCCTGTGCCAGCTCGGCCTCTTCGCGCAGGCGCGTCACCCCTGCAGGAGAAAGCACGGCGTCGAGGCTTTCCGCGTTCAAACCTTCATGGTCGCTAAATTTGCCCTCAAACGCCTTGCTGTCGCCTGAAGGCTGGCTTAGCCGCCCACTGGCAAAATCGTAAATACCCTCAAATTCACCGCCCATGCCAACCGGCCAGTTCATTGGGCAAACGTCAAGCGCGAGCGCATCGGCAACCTCGTCGATGGTCTCGAAAGCAGGGCGGCCTTCACGGTCCACTTTGTTGACAAAGGTAATGATCGGTACTGACCGCAAACGGCACACCTCGAACAATTTGCGGGTTTGCGGTTCGATGCCTTTTGCCGCGTCGATGACCATGATTGCGGAATCGACGGCAGTCAGCGTGCGGTAGGTGTCTTCGCTGAAATCTTCATGCCCCGGCGTGTCGAGCAGGTTGAAGACGATGTCGTCTTTCTGAAAAGTCATGACGGACGAGGTGACCGAAATCCCGCGCTGCTGTTCGATTTTCATCCAGTCCGACCGCGCCCGGCGCGCTTGCCCGCGCGCCTTGACTTCGCCAGCCAGATGAATCGCGCCGCCCTGAAGCAACAGTTTCTCGGTCAACGTCGTCTTACCCGCGTCGGGATGCGAGATAATAGCAAAGGTACGGCGATTGAGCGTCATGTCGCGCGCTTAGTCAGGAAAGCGTGGCGCTTCAACCCGTTTGTCAAAAGGTCGGCTGCGATGTCGGCGATGGAATCGACATCCCGGCCGCCCCCCCGGCCCGTCAATCACACAGTGCAAATGGTGCCCCCAGCAGGCACAATCCAGGATTCGGTAACGCGCTGGATTCGGCCTTTGCCAGATCAGCCCCGCAGCACCGCGCCCAATTTGGCTGCGGCGGCAACGACCCTGTCGCTGATCGCTTTCAGATCATCATCGCCATAGCTGCGCTGCGCGGGTTGCAAGGTGACTTCGACGGCCAGCGACTTGTGCCCTTCGGGAACGCCTTGTCCGGTGAACTGGTCGAACAGGCGGACGGCTGTGATATTGTCCTTGTCGCATCCCTTGATGACGCGCGCCAGATCGCCGCTTGCCAGATCAGCGGCCACTAGGAACGCGAAGTCGCGGGTGACGCTCTGCAATGCCGGCGGGGTGAATGCAGCCCGCATGACGTTACCTGCTTTTCGTGCAGGAATCGCGTCGAGAAAGATTTCGGCGGCCATGACTGGTCCGTCGAGATCGAAAGCTTTCGCGGTGGCGGGATGAAGCGCACCGAAGGCAGCAAGAATATTTTTCGGTCCCATTCGCACGGTTGCCGATTGGCCGGGATGATAATGGTCGCCCGCCTCATCCATGACCATCAGCGTGTCAACAGCGACGCCAGCGGCGGCCAGCAACGCCAGCACTTCGGCTTTGGCATCAAAGGCGTCGAACCGGTTTGCCTTCCCGCTTGCCCAACTGCGGGGTATCTTTTCGCCTGCCAAAACGACACTCGCCGTCAGCCGTTCTGCACTTGCCAGATAACGACGGCCGACTTCGAACAGGCGCACCGACGATGCGCCGCGATCCATGTTGCGCTGCGCCGCCGAGAGCAGGCCGGGCAGTAATGAGGGCCGCATGACCTTCATGTCTTCGCTGATCGGGTTGGCCAGCACCGAATGGCCGCCTGCAAAGGCAGCGGCTTCCTTTTCGGGAATGAACGACCAATTGATTGCCTCGTTCAAGCCACGTGCCGCAGCGGTTCGCCTGACTTTGCGTTCGATTTTCTGCATCGGTGTCGCGGTGGGTTTTGCTACACCGTCTGCACGCGGTAGGGGCGTTGCGGGCACATTTTCCAATCCGACCATCCGCACGACTTCTTCGACCAGATCGGCACCACCTTCGACGTCACGACGCCAGCTTGGTGGGGTCACGTGCCAGTCTAGCGTCACTGCGAAGCCCAGGCTTTCCAAGATTTCACGTTGCTTTTCAGGGAGTACGTCGATGCCGCCAAGCGCCAGGCAGTGGCCGGTGTCATAGGAAATGTTGCGCGGCGCAACTGGCGGCTGGCCGGCGCGGGTCACGGCGCTTGCAGTTCCACCACAGTGATCCAGTACCAGTTTCGTTGCAATCGCCAGTCCGTCGTCGAGAAAGGCGGGGTCAACGCCGCGTTCGAAGCGTTGCCGCGCATCGCTGGTCAGCATGAGCTTCTGCCCCGTTCGCGCGATATGTTCAGGATCGAAATAGGCACATTCGATCAGGACATCCGTTGTGGTTCCGGACACACCCGAATGCTCGCCGCCCATGATACCGCCGATGTCGTGAACCATCGCGTCATCCGCGATCACCGTCATGCTGGCGTCGAGCGTATAAGTCTTGCCGTTCAGCGTCAGTACCTGCTCCCCGTCGGTCGCCTTGCGCGCAACCAATGGCCCGGAAAGTTTCGCGCGGTCATAGACATGCAGCGGCCGCCCAAGGTCGATCGAGATGAAATTAGTGATGTCGACCAGCGTGGAAATCGGCTTCTGGCCGATCACCTTGAGCTTGCTTTGCATCCATTGCGGTGATGCGCCGTTAGTCACGCCCGATACCGCCTGGCCAAAAAATGCGGGGCATCCGGCTGGATCATATGTTGCGACATACGGTGCAGGATCAGGCCCATCGACCGGGGTGAGGCTATCCATTCGATGGACTTCGGTCAGCGGCCTGAGTATTCCCAATCCGGCCGCCGCCAGATCGCGCGCGATTCCGCGCACGCCCATACAGTCCTGGCGGTTTGGGGTAATGCTGACATCGATCACCGGATCATCCAGCCCGGCCCAATCGGCATAGATCTGACCTACCGGTGCATCGGCAGACA
>JANOPT010000025.1:0-3457 GCA_031421975.1 Sphingomonadales bacterium
ACTGCCGGGTTTGATGGGTTGAGGTTTGTCCAAGGCACGATTGAAGGCTACGATTGCAACGGCGCAGATGTCGTCATCGCCCTCCACGCCTGCGACACGGCAACCGATGACGCCATCGCCAAGGCGGTGCATGCAGATGCATCGCTCATCGTCGTCGCTCCGTGCTGCCACAAGCAGATCAGGCGCGAGATTGAAAAGAGTGGCGCAGTCGCGGCGGGCAACCCGCTCGACTTCCTGATGAAATATGGCACATACGTCGAGCGTGTCGCCGAGATGGTTACTGACGGAATGCGTGCTGAAATGCTGGAATTGTCTGGCTACAAAACCAATGTCTTCGAGTTCATATCAGACACGCACACGCCAAAGAATGTAATGATCGTCGCCGTCAAACAGGCGCAGCCAACAAAGAACCTTGGACAGATCGCAGCGTCAATCGAGGCGACCAAGGCGCAGTTTGGAATAGGGCGGCACTATCTGGAAGCGCTGTTGATTCAATAGCTCCTAATCATCCCGCCACTCGGCCATCGCCGCGATCACATCGGGCAGCAAAGCGTGGCGGTTGATTACCGTCTCGGCACCAGCTTCCGTCAGCCGGTCCGCATGGCCGGGAAACGTGTGCGACCCGCCGGTGAAACCGATGACGCGCATGCCCGCAGCCCGCGCGCCCTTGATGCCGTGCACGCTGTCTTCCACAACAATCGTGTTGCCGGCCTGCGCATTGAACACGCTTGCAGCATGCAGGAATACGTTCGGATCAGGCTTGCCCTTCTTGCTGCCAACCTCATGGGCGGCAAAGATATGCGGCTCGAAAAGATTGAGAAGGCCGGTGCGCCCGAGTGAGATGCCAAGCCGCGCGCGGCTCGAATTGGAGGCGATGCACTTTGGCATCTTGATGCGTTTCACTGCTCGGTCAGCGCCTTCGATCATCTCCAGCTGTGTCTCAAGCGCCATGTCAACCAGCCGGTCTGCCATGTCGATAAGCCCTGCCGAAAGTGGCACACCGGCGGTCTTTTCCACGTCGAACAGGATTTCCTTCCACGTCATTCCCGAGTAGCGCTCGGCCACCTCTTCCGCCGTGATGGCGACGCCTGCGTCAGTCAAAAGTTTTGCCTCAATCTTCGAAGCCAAAAACTCGCTGTCAACCAACACGCCGTCGCAATCAAAAATCACCAGTTCAGGCTTCTGCATCGTCTCGTCCTTTTGCGGGAAGGCGGCCCAATAGCCGAACAGCCGCGCGCGATCAAATGGAAACGCCCTTCACTTCAAATTAACCCTGTTCGGTAACCATGCAGCTCTCAAGTTGTGTATCCAGTTCAGTATGGTGAGTTCATGTCAGCCGTCCGTCTTGTCGCCGATCTCGGCGCGTCTCCGTCCAAATCCGAAAACTGGCTGAACACGATCCTGAAGGGCGATTGCGTCGCCGCGCTCGATGCGCTGCCGGACAATTCGGTCGATCTCATTTTCGCCGACCCGCCCTACAATCTCCAGCTCAATGGCGATCTGCACCGTCCGGACCAGTCAATGGTCGATGCTGTGAATGACCATTGGGACCAGTTCGAGAGCTTCGCCGCCTACGACGCCTTCACCCGCGCATGGATGCTCGCCGCACGCCGCGTGCTGAAGCCGTCCGGCTCAATCTGGGTTATCGGTTCGTATCACAATATTTTCCGGGTCGGCTCGATCATGCAGGACCTTGGCTTCTGGCTCTTGAACGATGTCGTCTGGCGGAAGAACAACCCGATGCCGAACTTCCGTGGCCGCCGGTTCCAGAACGCGCATGAGACAATGATCTGGGCCTCCAAGGATGCGAAATCAAAGGGTTACACCTTCAATTACGAGGCCATGAAAGCCTCAAACGACGATCTGCAAATGCGCTCCGACTGGCTGTTCCCGATCTGCACTGGCGCTGAACGTTTGAAGAACGAACAGGGCGACAAGGTCCACCCGACACAAAAGCCCGAAGCCCTGCTAGCCCGCGTCATCATGGCCTCATCCAAGCCGGGCGATGTCGTCCTCGACCCGTTCTTCGGCTCCGGCACCACCGGCGCTGTCGCCAAGCTTTTGGGCCGGAACTATGTTGGCATCGAACGCGAGCAGAAATACATCGACGCCGCCTCAGCCCGCATTGCCGCTGTCGAGCCGCATGGCAAAGCGGAACTGATAGTCATGACCGGCAAACGCGCCGAACCGCGCGTCGCTTTCGGCACCCTGATCGAAAGTGGCCTGATGGCACCAGGCGCAATCCTGACCGACGCCAAAGGCCGAAACAGTGCAATCGTCCGCGCCGACGGCACACTGGCCGTCAACGGCGCTGCGGGTTCGATCCACAAAATGGGCGCGACAGTGCAGGGGTTGGACGCTTGCAATGGTTGGACCTACTGGCACTTTGAGATAAATGGCAAGCGAGAGCAGATTGATGTGCTGAGGCAGCGGGTAAGGGACGGGATGGCGGTAGCTTGCGGGCTGGCGTAGTTATTGATCATTGTTTCAATGAAATTATAGGTGGAAGCGATGGATCGTCATGCATTGTAAATTCGCCGAATTTCCTCGGCGCTACATGCTGGCCAATTTCATACCAAAAGATCACCTTTTGAACGAAATAGAGAATTACGCCAATGGTCACCACGCAGCCTACTGCAATTATTTTGAGAACCATTGGGAATTCTGAATAATCAACGAATAATTGGAACGCTGAGAGAAAAATAATCACAAGAAAAACAGAGAAATAGAAAAACACCCCTCGAATGCCTTCATATAAGGTCCATTCAATATTTCGTAGTTCGACTTCGATTGATCGTTTTCTGTTGTCGATCTCGAGGGATTTTATGGCTTCCTGAAAAGTGTGGTTATAGTCTCGACCGTCAAACATAGTAGCAAGCCTTACAACTTCTGACATTAGGTCATGTTGACAAACTCCGGACCCAGAGCCTTGCAGCGACGATCTGGATGATCGCGAGATAGCTTGCGGCGGTTTTGTCATATCGGGTTGCCAGGCGGCGGGCGCATTTGAGTCTGTTGATGCACCGCTCGATGCGGTTTCGCAGTGCATAGACGAAGCGGTCGAGTGGGATTTCGTCCTTGCGGTTCTTCCTGCCTGGAATGACCGGCGTTCCGCCCCGGCCTTCGACATTTTTACGGATATGGTCGCTGTCATAGCCCCGGTCTGCGATGGTGAGTTTGCTTGGCGGCAAGTCCGCATCGGCAAGCAGGTCATACCCCTTGTAATCCGAGACTTCTCCACCGGTGATCTCGGCGCGCACCGGCAGGCCGTGTCCATTGGTGATCAGATGAATCTTGGTCGTAAAGCCACCCTTTGAACGGCCAAAACCCTCTTTTTGAGTCCCCCTTTAGCGCCGGCTGCCTGATGATGGGCCCGGATGACAGTGCTGTCGATCATTTGCACCTGCGGCGGCGAAGCGCCGCTTTCGTTCAGCGCGTCAAGCACCAACTCCCACAA
>JANOPT010000026.1:0-9865 GCA_031421975.1 Sphingomonadales bacterium
GCGCAATATGCCGCTGGAAATTTCGACATGCTCAGGGAAATGCGCTTCTGCGATATATTCGAGCGCAACGCTGACGATCAGCCAGCGTTGGCCCGGCGCGCGGCGTTCGACTTCGATGGCGTGGTTAAACATGCCCCGCCCGTGCTCGAACAGTCCGGCCATCGATACATTGTTGATATGGCCGAGCAGATCAAGATCGGCAAAGCGTGTTTCGGTGCGGTGATTGAACGGGTAATTCGCAGGGTCGAGTTGCCAGCTTTGTGGTTTCGGCACTTACAGCCCCCGCCCGATCAGTTCCTTCATGATCTCGTTGGTCCCGCCGAAAATCCGCGTCACGCGCGCGGCGCGCCACATTTTGGCGATGGGGTATTCGTTCATATAGCCAGCACCGCCATGGAGCTGAAGGCAGGCATCGACGACTTCCCACTGAAGCTCGGTATGCCATAATTTGGCGGCGGCCCCTTCTTCGGCGGTCAGTTCTTTTTTGTAATGGCGGTTCAGCGCCCAATCGAGATGTGCCCAGCCGACTTGGAGCTTTGACTTGATGTCAGCCAGCACAAAACGCGTGTTCTGAAAATCGAGCAAGGGTTTGCCAAAGACGATGCGTTCGCGGCAAAACGCGACGGTTTCATCAAACGCCTTTTGCGTGCTGGCCATTGCCGATACCGCAATCGACAAACGCTCCTGCGGCAATTCACTCATCAGATAGATAAAGCCCTTGCCCTCTTCACCAAGGCAATTGGTCATCGGCACGCGGACGTCTTCGAAAAACAACTCCGAGGTGTCGGCCTCATCCATCCCGATCTTGTCGAGGTTACGCCCGCGCTTGAAACCTTCGCGGTCGGACTCGACTAGGACAATTGACATCCCCTTATAGGCTGGCTGGATTTCGGTGTCGGTTTTTACGCAAACGAGGATCAGGTCCGCATTCTGGCCGTTCGTAATATAGGTTTTGCTGCCATTGATGACATAATGGTTGCCATCTTTGCGCGCAGTCGCCTTCATGCCCTGAAGGTCGCTGCCCGTGCCGGGTTCGGTCATGGCGATGGCGGTGATGACCTCGCCGGAGATCATCTTGGGCAGCCAATGTTTCTTCTGCTCTTCGCTGCCATAGCTGGTGATGTAATTGACAACGATGTCCGATTGCAGCGAAAAGCCAGTCGCCGCGCCGCCATAATAGGCGCTCTCTTCGTCGACAATCGCGTTGTAACCGAAGTCGAGGCCAAGCCCGCCATATTCGACGGGTGCTGTCGGGCAGAGCATCCCGACTTCGCCCGCCTTGGGCCAGATCGATTTGGGGACGATCCCGTCTTCCTGCCATTGCTTGGCGTTCGGCGCGACTTCCTTGAGCAGAAACTGGCGGACCGACTGGCGGAATGCTTCATGGTCTTCGTTATAGGCGGTGCGCGGAATGACATCGAGCGACATGCAGAATCTCCTGACTTATGTTCACAATCCAATGCGGTCAGTTGACGCTAGCGTCAAGCAGAATTTAATCGTGCGATTAAACTGATTCGCCGGCCGAGCGTGCACGTTCGGCGATAGTCCGCTCGGCGTCCGGCAGCACGCGGTATGCGGCGATCAACAACCCGAGAGCAACAGGTGCAACAGCGATGAGCGACAATATGCCGACGCGCAAATCGCCCACCGGCTTGCCATCAACGACTGTTCCAGCAAGGTCAGAAATCTGGCCGACCATATAAGGTCCGAACGATAACCCGACGAGCGTTGTGCCCAGGAAAAAGGCAGCTGTTGCCGTGCCGCGCATCCGGGGCAGGACCAAATCCTGCGTGGTGGCCGCAGCGGCGCCCAAAGCGGTCGCGCCGAACATGCCAGCCAGAAACTGCATCGTATAAAACAAAGTCGAGTTATCGGTGGTGAAACCGATCCAGATAGGAATCACCGGCGCGACCACCCCGAATATGACGACCAGTATCCGCCCGGCAGGGTTTTTCGCGCGCAAGGCATCGGCGATCCGGCCACCTAGAATGACCCCGATAAAGCCGCTAAGCGCTCCATTTGCGCCAAGAATGAACGCCAGTTCCGCCTTTGGCAATTTCAGCACGGTTTCGGCATAAGGCGCGGACCAGAACGCGAGGGCATAAGCAGCGAGCGCGACAAGTCCATAACCCAAAGTCGTGCAAATAAATGCTGGCGTGCCCCAGATCAATTTGAACGTTGCCGGGTCCTTTGCGCGTAGTGCCGATGCCCATGAGAAGACGGCGTAATAGCCGAAACCGACCGCTGACCATTGCGGGAAATTACCAGTCAGGCCGATCATCCACCACGCAAACAGGGCAACGCCTGCGGCTGTCGCCAGATTGATGAAAAGCGCCAAAGGCCCGCGCTGCCATGCACCCCAAACCGTGAAGGGCGGCACAATCATCGCCAGATCGCTGGCAAAGGCGCGGAATGGCGCCGGCGTTTTGGCGGTTGGCACTCCGTCCATCGCGCCCCGGATAGGCTCGCGCAGCGTTGCCACCCACAAGGCGACGAGCAGCCCCGGAATACCGACCGCAAGGAACGCGGCTTGCCAGCCGACGAGGCCCATCGGCCCGCCAACCGGATAGGCCTCGTTCCAGCCTTTGACGATCAACGCACCGATAAAGAGGGAAACCCCCCCGCCGATATACAATCCGGACGAATAAATCGCGAGTGCGGTCGCCCGCTGACTTTTCGGAAAATAGTCTGAAATCAGCGAATAGGCCGTTGGACTTGCGGTTGCTTCGCCGACGCCGACGCCCATGCGGGCAACCGTGAGCTGTGCCTGATTGCGGGCAAATCCCGAAAGGGCGGTCATGATCGACCACAGTGCCAGACCAATAGAGAGCAGCTTCACCCGGCCCCAGTTATCGGCCAGTCGCCCCAGCGGAATACCGAAGAGCGCATAGAAAACCGCAAACGCTGCGCCACCCAGAAAGCCCATATCGGAATCGGTGAGACCAAGGTCGGCCTTGATATCGACCGCCAAAATGCTGAGAATCTGACGGTCGATGAAGTTGAGAATATATACGACAACAAGGACACTCAGCACATACCAGCTGTATCCGCTGGCCTTGGGAAGCTCCGCCGTGGCAGGCGCGGGGTGGGCGGTTGTTTCGCTGCCGTCCAAACCGTTGCTCACGCCCGTCTCCCTTTTGTTGGCTGTTGTCGCCGCTTCATCTGTTGGCTAGCAGAACATGATGATGGCGCAACTCGAATTGCCATTCAATTGTGCGGAGTGACGATGAACGACGGCAAAACAGCAGGTCCGACAAAGGTGTTGATGGTGTGTCTGGGTAACATCTGCCGTTCGCCATTGGCCGAAGCGGCATTGCGACAGGTTGCCATTCGCGAGGGCATGGATGTGGTGGTCGATTCAGCCGGCACTGGCGACTGGCACGTCGGACACGCGCCGGACAAACGGGCGCAAGCGGTGGCAAAGCGGTTGGGCGGGGTCGATATCGGCGATTTGCGTGCGCGCCAGTTTGCCGTCGGCGACTTTTACCGGTTCGATCACATATTGGCGATGGATGATCAAAATCTGGCGGATTTGCGCGCAATCATGCCCGCCGATGCGTCGGCCCGACTGTCGCTGTTGCTCGACCATTTGCCCGGGCAGCAAGGTAAAGCGGTGGCCGATCCTTTTTACGGTGACGATTCCGGGTTCGAAACAACCTGGCGACAGGTTAGCGCGGCCAGCGAGGCTTTTGCAAAATCCATCGGCTGATGTCGTGTTTCACTTGAATTTGGCGTAAAACCCTCCGATATTGTGGACATGCGGCGATATTGCCGTTTTTTGAGGAGAATTGAGTCATGGCACAGTGGTCCGATCCACGGGTAACCGGGACCCAGTCAAGTCTTGAGGGCGTCGGTTATGGTGCCGGTGCGGTTGCGGTTGATGCCGGTCTTCGCGCCCATATGCTCAAGGTTTACAATTATATGGCGTCGGGCGTTTTGCTGACGGGCATCGTTGCAATGCTGTTTGCGGGCAGCGCGTTTGGTCAGAATGTCATGATAAACGGCGGCGCTTTGCGGTGGGTGATCATCCTCTCGCCGCTGGCACTTATTCTGGTTATGAACTTCGGCCTGAACAAGCTGTCGACTGGCGCACTGCAAGCCTGCTTCTGGGGCTTTGCCGGTTTGATGGGGCTGTCGATGTCGACTATCTTCCTCGTCTACACGGGCGCCTCGATCGCAACGACCTTCTTTGCGACCGCAGCATCTTTCGCCGGGCTTAGCCTTGTCGGCTATACCACCAAAAAAGACCTGAGCGGCATGGGTACGTTCCTGATCATGGGCCTTGTCGGCTTGATCGTGGCGTCGCTGGCCAATATCTGGTTCCAGTCGAGCACATTGCAATGGGTCGTAAGCGGCGTAGGCGTGCTGATCTTTGCAGGCCTCACGGTTTATGACACTCAGATGATCAAGAACACCTATCTGCAGCTGCGTGCTTCGGATTCTGATTTCATCGGTAAGGCAGCTATTATGGGTGCGCTTAACCTGTATCTGGACTTCATCAATATGTTCCAGTTTCTGTTGAGCTTCATGGGTAGCCGCGACTGATACGTCACGCTTCATTCAGAATGAAAACACAAAAATGGCCCGGTGGGAAACCACTGGGCCATTTTTGTGTTATTTTGAACGAACAGGTCTTTTCATTCGATGCAAAATCCTGTTGGAAGAAATACAGGGTTGATGGAGAAAACAAGATGCGTCGCGGCGTCAGAAGTTTAAGTGCAATTATCATCGTCAGCGCCGTTGCGGCCTGCGCGCCAACGCCGGTCAAGGTTGCTCCTCCGGCTATCCCGCTACCGCCGCCGCCACCGCCGCCATCGATGCCATTGCCGCCTGGCGGTGCTGCTTTGTCGATGACGATACCGCCCCTTGGTTTTGACGGTGTGCGCGTGACGCCGAACCGTGGCTTAAGCCGCGACGAGCAAATCTGGCATTTCCGGTCCGCGCTGAATGTTGCCGCGCTTAATTGCCAGGGCCCGGTTTGGGGGCAGATTGCAAATGAGTATAACAAGTTCATTGTGACCCACAAAATACTGTTGTCGAAAACGAGCAAGTCGGTGGACAAGGAGTATGTGAAGCGCTTTCCCGGCCAGAATGGGTTGCGAATGCGCGATACCAAGATGACCGATCTTTACAATTATTTTGCATTGCCGCCGGTCCGTGCCGAATATTGCGACACGTCGCTGCGTAAGGTTACCGAAGCCAATCTGGTTCCCAAAGAGGCTTTGCCGGAATATGCCATTGGCGGCATCAGCGACATCGACGGTATCTTTGTGCGCTTCTATGACGCCTATGTGCAATATGAACGTGACTTGGCCGACTGGAACATGAAATACGCGCCGCGTCCGGTTTATGCGCCATTGCCGATAACGCCGACGCAGTCGCAAATCACGCCTACGCCATCACCCATGACCACGATGCCTTCGTCAAGCCTGCCTACCGGTTCGCCTGCCACGACACCCCCGGCGCGTCAGCCAGGCTGAATTTTCAGGCAGGAGAGGCGGCCTGCGCCTCGGCTATCAGCGCGCCGTCAATCGCCTTGGCCGATTTGTAGGCGTCGCGCGCGCGAAGCCGCTCGGCATAAGCGACGAAGGTCGGGTTCGACGGTAAAGTACCGAACTGTATGCCCCAATCCACCTGGGCACCGACATAGATATCGGCAGCGGTAAAGCGGCTGCCGCACACATAATCCCGGTCCTTCAAGGCACCTTCCAGCGCGGCCACCATATGATCGTAACTGCCGTAGCCCGCCATCATCTGCTGTTCTTGCGTTGGCTCCCACTTCATGTGCCGGTTGGTGACCGCACTTTCGACCGGGCCAGCGGCAAAGAATAGCCAGCGGTAATAATCGGCGCGCTCACCGGGTGTCGGTTGCAACATTGCTTCGGGAAATGCATCGGCAAGATAGGCACAGATCGCCGCGCCTTCGGTCACCACATGGCCCTCATGGACAATCGCTGGAACTTTGCCCATCGGATTGATCGCCAGATATTCCGGCGCCTTCATCGTAGTCGCATAATCCAACAGATGCTGCTCATACTCCGCGCCCGCTTCGTGCAGCGCCCAGCGTGCAGTCTGGCCGCGTGACATCGGGTTGGTGTAAAAATCAATGCTCGACATGGCGGGACTCCTGATTCGTATTTTTAGAACATAGTAAGAACGAATGGGACTTTATGCAATGTGTCAGGCCATGCTGATATAATCGCGCATTGCGGCGGCTTCGGCCTCGATTTTCTCGATGCGGTGTTTGACAAGGTCGCCAATCGAGACAAACCCGGTCAGGCGACTGTCTTCGACCACCGGCAAATGGCGGATGCGGCGCTTGGTCATCATCGACAAGGCGGACAAAATCGCGGTGTCGCCCGTGACCGTGATCGCAGGCGACGTCATCGTTTCGCCCACGGTTTTTGCCAGAAACGCAGCGCCCTGTTTGGCTACGCCGTAGACGACGTCGCGTTCCGAAAAGATGCCGACAACCGCGCCGTCGTCAACCACAGGAAGGGCGCCGATGCGGTTTTCGGCCAGCCGGGTGACGACTTCGCCAACGCTTTCGTGCGGCTGTGCGGTCCACACGGCGCCATCGCGCCCGCTTAATATTGCTGCTATCGTCATCGCCACTCTCCTATCGGGTTGCCGTGCGTTGACTTTATAGCATAAAGCGCGCTCAAGCCAAGAATATGACTCGTCCCTCCCGCCTCGATGAACCTGAATATAGCGGCTTTGCCTGGGGCCGATACTGGCGGCTGATGCGCTGGATGTTCCTGTTCACGATTTCTGTCACGGTTGTGGTGCTCGGAATATTCTACAGCCAGTATGGCATGATCTCGATCCATTTCTACATTGCGACGGCAGGCGGGATTATCGTGATGCTGTTACTGGCAACCACGCTGATGGGGCTGGTTTTCCTGTCAAGCGGATCGGGGCATGATGAGGCGATAGAAGATCCGTTCGAAGATGAGGTTGACCGTGACTGAAGCCATTCGCAATTTGCCCAAACGCAATGATCCTGTGTTGCGCGTGGTCCCTGGCCCTGCCGATATTAACGCCAATGGCCATATCTTCGGCGGATGGGTGCTGGGCGTGATGGATCAGGCGGGCGGGATCTTGGCCGGGCGAATTGCCCAGGGCGCTTGCGCGACCGTGGCCATCGAGAAAATGGAATTTATTGCGCCGATCCTGCTGCGCGACATCATCTCGGTTTACGCGTCGCTTGAACGGCGCGGCCGCACCTCGATGGGCATTCGCGTCGAGGTGGTTGCAACAAGGGCGCGGGGGCAGCAAGAGGTGAAGGTGACCGAGGGACTGTTCACGTTCGTCGCGCTCGATGAAGAACATAAGCCAAGGGCCTTGCCGGAAGGGTGAGGGGGCCCATTTAAGGTAACAAAATTCCACATGAAACGCGGTCATTTTGTTACCTTATGTCACCTTTAGTGGCATGACAGCGTATGTCAGGCCTCGTGCGTGTAAAACGACCAGCGTCGTCCAGCGGCGATTTGAGGAAACCGGCGACCAGCCTATTGTCGAGTCCGTTCCCGATCTCCACCACACCACCCGCCTTCAGCGTGATCGGGGTAACCCCATTGACCGCGCGTTCCATCAGATAATCGAACAATCGCGCCCGGCCCCACTGGATAGCAACATCCCATGCCCAGACAAAATTCTGGGCATCGGGCCGGTTACGCAACGCCTAAGCCGATTTGCGCGAAATCTTGCACATCTTGCACGCAGCTTCGACCTGCCCGGTGACCGATAGCGCCGTGATGAACATGCGTTGCCGTTCGGGCGTCCAGCCATCATGCCGGTTACGCTGCATCGGCACGGGAGTGAATGAGGGGGCGATTGTCTCGCCCGGACGCAGGCGTCGTCGGGGTTTCTCTTCCATCACTAGCGTACATCAAACAAGATCCTACATTGCCACAACATTTTAGGAACATTTGATTGGTATCGGAATTCTGGATTGTTGTGGGTACCGGAAGGGCAGCTTTCGATCATAAACGGTTGAAGGCGGACGCTGCGCCCGAATGTCGTGGGCCGTTGGTCGTTGCCAAGCGCCCGCGCCTTCAATATGTCGTTCAACACGTTTCTGTTGGATCCAGGCCTCTGATGTCAGGCACCGCTTGCCGGAGTGTCAGGATCGTGGCACCGTTGATAATCTTTTGGATATTTTGCCTTTAGCTGAACCGAGGCGTCGCCTATGACTGATAGAATACCCGCATTGGTGAAAGCGGTAAGCCCGCTTTCCGCCGTGAGCTTGGCCAGTATCCTCGACCAAAGCGGCGACTGCTTCAAGCTCCTCACCATGGACGGCAAGATACAGTATATGAACAACAACGGTCTCTGCGCGATGGAGATCGAGGATTTCGAGGCTGTCGAGGGCAGATTATGGGCCGACCTGTTGCCAGAGCCCGCGCGACAGACGCTTATCGATTCCTATGGTGAGGCGGCCAATGGTCGAATTGTTCAATTTCGGGCGTTTATTCCAACCATGAAAAACAATCCGCGTTGGTGGGAAGTGTCGGTTTCCCCGGTGGCGGATGGCGAGGGTGCAATCGTCGGGTTTCTGTCGATCTCCCGCGACGTGACCTTCAATCACCAAGGCCGGGAGGCTCTGACAATAGCGGCTGCCGAAATGAAGCATCGACTGGGCAATACGTATCAGACCATCAGCAGTCTGATGGTCCTGACTGCGCGGGGCGATGCCAGTCACGAGGCGTTTGCCAAGCAGATGGCTGAACGCCTCGGCGCGCTTGGCAGGGCGCAGGCCCTCTTTACCGATGACGATGCGCCATGCGAACTCAATCAGCTTATTCCTGCACTCGTCACACCTTTCGGAAACGATACCGCAAAGGTTGCTTTCAGCCCGTTGCCCTCAATTGCGTTACAGCAGCCGCAGGCAGATACCATCGCGTTGGTCGTGGGCGAGCTGGCAGTCAATTCTTCCAAACATGGTGCGTTTCGACATGGAGGAGCTGTGCATGTCACAGCTACGGTTGATGAAAACGATGTCCTTGAAGTTGTCTGGCGCGAGCGGTGCGACCTCCCTGTGCAGCAACATTCGCGTGAGGGAGGTCAGGGATTAACGCTGATGGATCAGATAATGCGCGCACGAAACGGCAGCATGGTCGTGGATTGGGAAGATCACGGAATTGTTGCGACGCTGACACTCAAGCTTGTGGCGTCGTTGTAAAATCGCGCGCTCGCCTCTGTCTGTTTTTGCGGCCGCCACCAGGTTTTTACTACTGCTAAAAACTTGGCGGAACCCGTCGTTTCGATGTTCCGTCAGGAGGTCGCCTTACCTCGGCGCCCGGGAGATCAAGGATCAATCCCGCTCCAGCTTCACCTCATAAAACAGCGCCGCATCGCCGTTTGCCGCCAGCGTTGTTTTCCATGTCGGCACGCCGTCGACCTTCGCTACACCCGCCGGGCCACCGCGCAACTCGTAAGGGATTTCGACCTCGACGTTAATGGCTGAATCACGCGCATTGGTGATTTCGATTTTCCAGCGCTGTCTACTGCCTTTTTCCGATAGCAGTACCCGCGTCATCCGCACATCGCTTGACTGGCCGACCGCCATTTCGACGTCCTCGCCGACGGCGCGATCTTTTAGGGTCGCCTCTCCGGCGAGCAACGGGCCGAAGCTGCTGTTTTCGAAAATCATCACCTGGCCTTGCGGCATCGGTAGGCCTAGGCCTTTGTCGATCTTGTTTTGGCCGCGCAGCATTATCGTCATCGGCTGGCTATCGCTATTATAATTATCGACGTTCGCCGCATAATAATGTTCGAACGCAGCGCCCGGCTTGACCAGCATGGCGACCTGTTTCTGGCCCTTGGCGTTGACCGTCACGGGTTCGGGAATGCGGTAGAGTTT
>JANOPT010000027.1:0-9272 GCA_031421975.1 Sphingomonadales bacterium
TTGACGGGGCTGAACTAGGATCGACGTGTGTTCAAAAGCATTGTTTTTGCCCGGCATGAATAAGCCGTGAAATGGTTCACAACCAATAGGTGCAAACGATAACGAAGCACTTGCTCTCGCAGCGTAATTTTGGGCCTCACGGTCTGAACTTATACTAAAAGAACGCGGCTGGACTGGCCGGGCAACAGAATAGTTACGGCGGCCCCCCGGGAGCCGAGCAACAGAATCCCGGGGACTTTCAGCAATGCCGCGAAACCACTGCGTTTGCGTAACGTAATGACTGCAAAGCCCCGATCCGGAGCGACATCAGGTCGGAGTCAATCAACCCCGAACGTATTCTGTAGTTCTACAGCCTCAAGCATTTTTGCGCCGGCAATGAATACGGCGCCGGTGCAGAGCAGGAAGAATATTTTTCCGACATTACCGGGATACAGCACCAGATAATCCTGGCCCCGTTTTACAGCACCCAGACCGAGCGCGTAGGTGATAAGAAAGACCTCCAATTTGGTCTTGATCGTAAACAGTCGCGCGATTTTTTTCATAGTTAAATTATGGGCAGCAATGCCCGTGCCAAGTCAGGTTTAGCAGCGGTTACGATGGTTAACACTAATGCCCTATGTAAAGCAGCTCGACAGTTATGCGAGGTCAGCCAAATCGCAAATATGAAGCAATTCGCGCCGGGCGTGCTGGACGCTGTGCACCAGATCAGGGTCGCTCAACTGATCTGGCGCGATTGTTTCAGGCCAATGGGCAGCGATAACGCCTGCAATATCGTCCAGCTTCGCCTCATCGGCGATAAAGCGAGGGTCCACCGTTGCAGGATCGGCTACGACGCGCAGGCGCAAGCACGCCGGGCCGCCGCCATTGGCCATCGATTGCCGCACATCGACCGGCACCAGTTCACGGATCGGTCCGTTGCCAGCGACCATTTCGCTAAGCCAGCCCCAGACGCGGTCGTTGGCTTGCGCTTCGCTCGGCAGGATCAAAGCCATGCCGCCATCGGGCAAAGTCACCAGCTGGGCGTTAAACAAATAGCTTTGAATCGCATCGGAAAGGCTGACTCGGTGAGCCGGAACAATGACGATTTCCGCCTCGGGCATGAGGCGTTTGATTTCGGCATATGTCTCTTCGGGATATTCGAACGCCTGTTCATGCGTGAACAAAACCCGCTCATTGGCAACGGCGACGACATCGTTGTGAAATGCGCCCGCCGCAATCGCTGTTTCAGATTGCTGCACAAACAACGTCTTGGCCAAATCAAGCCGATGCGCGCGCGCGACCGCTTTTGACGATTCCAGATGTTGACGCGCCGGAAAGGGGCCGCCCGCTTTTCCGTAAACGAATATTTCGATACCCGGTTCGCCATGCGCGGCGCACAACCGCATGAAATTGGCCGCGCCTTCATCACCAAAGGGGGCCGGTACCGGTCCATGCACCGCAAAATGCTGTGCATTGGCAAATGCCAGTTCAAGCTGCGCGAGCGTGCCGTGCCATTCATGGCTGCGATGCGGCATCGTCAACAGGTTCGCGGCTGAAAGATGACATCGGCCGTCGTTTGTGTCGGGCGCAGGCGACACGGTCGCGGCGTTGGCCGCCCACATTGCCGACGCAGAAAAAGCGGCCGCGCGGATATGGGGCTCGGCATGGGCCATGTCTGTGGCAAGTCCGGCCAGCCACCTGCTGTTGGGACGGTCCAGCGGCATGAAAAATCCCTGAGCCAGCCCGAGTCGCAAGTTTGCCCGCATTTTTTCAACACCTTGCAAGGCGGCTGCGCGCGGCTGTGATACCGCGCCTGCGTTATTGGCCGACGCTATATTACCGAGGCTAAGCCCAGCGTAATTATGGCTTGGCCCGATGATTCCGTCGAAGTTGATTTCCCGAAACACTGCTTACCACCTTGCCAATTGTGTAATCATATCGCCAACCGACAGCCCCATGATCGCTGCTGTCGCTTCATCGAGCGTCACTCCGCCCTCGCGGGGGTTGGTCCAGCCATAAGCGGCCTTGAAATCATGCATGCGGCCAACCGTTACCAGCATTTTTTCGCCGCCGGTATGTTCACCGAGGTCTTTGCTGATATCGGTGATTTCGATATCCCGTGCATCCCGGACGCTTCGGATATGGTCGGTCCGCGCGGTCATCGTCGGTCCGCCGTCAAAGATGTCGACGTAGTTCTCCCAAGCAAATCCCTCATTTTCAAGCATTCGCATGGCCGCACGCCCCGAAGGATGCGGCACCCCGACAACGGCTTTTGCGCTTTCGGGCAGCATCGCCACGTAAACCGGGTGTTTGGGCATCAGATCGGCGATAAACTGGTTGCCGAATTTGGCGTTGAATTCGTCGGCTTCCTGAAAACTCATGCCGAAAAAACGGCCAGCTACTCCGTCCCAGAAAGGCGAGCCACCGGCTTCATCGATAACACCGCGAAGTTCGGCTATGGTTCGGTCGGCAAAGCGCTGGCGGTGATTGCGAATGAACAGATATCGCGTGCGTGCCAGCAACAGGCCTAAACCCCCGGCGCGTTCGCCCGGGTGTAAAAACAGGCCGCCGACTTCGGTCGTGCCTTCCAGGTCGGTCGACAAGTTCAAGATATCGGCGCGGAATGTCCTCGCCAATTCTTCGCTATGTTGCGTAAGCGCGCCGATTCGGTAGCTGTAAAAAGGCCATTTTTGTCCGACATTCCCAAATATCTGGCACGTACCCCGCACGTCGCCGGTCTGCGTATTTTGCAGGACAAAAAGATATAAATCGTCGGCGACGTCATCGCCAACGCGGTCAAATCCGGCGGCCGAACGCTCCAGTTTTGCTGACAGGGCCTTGCGATCGGGCGGCAGATTTGTGAAACCACCACCGGTTCGTTTCGCCATTTCGTAAATAGGCTGCAAATCGTCCATGTTCGCCGGACGGATAATAAACGTCATAATGCCCCTTTTTCCGCAATCCGGATGATTGTGAGTGCGGATAATTGCGCCCGCTCCAACAGGCTTTCAGTGATCAGAAACTCGTTGGGGCTATGGATATTGCCGCCCCGCACGCCCATCGTGTCGACGACAGGTACGCCGCACGCCGCAATATTGTTGCCGTCACAGACACCGCCGCTGGATTTCCATGCGATCGGGATACCCAATTCGGCGCCGCATTGCTTGACCAGTTCGAACAATTTGGCGGCACCGTCGTCGATGGGTTTTGGCGGCCTGCCAAAGCTGCCATGAATATGGGCGCTAACGTCATGGATGTGTTTGATGTCAGCGACTAGCCGCCGCAAATCCGCTTCGGTTTCAATCACGATATCGGGCGTGCGAGGGCGGAAATTGACCCGCAATACCGCATGGTCCGGAACGACATTGTTGGGGCTGCCACCCTCAATTTTGGCTGGATTGACCGACAGGCCATCGCGCGTCAGGGCCTTCAGCCGGATCGCCAGATCGGCAGCTGCCAGCAACGCGTTGCGACCATCTTGCGGATTGCGTCCGGCATGCGCGCTTTTACCCGTTATGATAATCGAGAAATTACCGGTACCGCCGCGTTCGCCAGCCAGCGTGCCATCGGGAAGGGCAGGCTCGTACGTCAATGCGGCAAGCTTGTTCTGTGCAAGTCGTGCAATCAATCCGGCAGACGAAGGCGAGCCGACTTCTTCGTCGCTGTTGATCAGAACCTGATACCCGGCATTGGCAAAACTGCCGGATTGTTCGGCAGTTTGCAAAGCGGCCAGCATCACGGCAATACCGCCCTTCATATCAGCTACACCGGGCCCGTTCAGCGCGCCGTTTTCGAGCCAGCGTTGCTGTTGAAAACTGTGGTCTGCGGGAAAAACCGTATCCATATGCCCGGTAAACAGCAATTGCGTCGGCGCATCGGGTCGCACGCTCAACAACAGATGCTGGCCATGGGTAACGGTTTCCACCGATCCGTCGGCCATGACTTTGTCAACCGGTGCTGGATCGACCAGATCGATGTCGCCGGGCAATATTGCAAATGCATCGGCCAGCATTCCGGCCGTTTTGTTGAGGCCCGAAAGATTTCCCGAACCGCTATTGACGGCAGCCCAGCTTTGCACCTGACCGAGCATTCGATCCTGATCGATTGTTTCGAGTAAAGCTTTCTCACGGGGCGGCAACGATGGCATAAGGTGCCCTTAGCTATAGCAATGCGAAAGCGCCACCCCTAGCGGAACCGCTCGCCCAGGCACCTCGCCAGCGCGCACCATTCGTCGATATTGACGGTTTCGGGGCGGCGGTCGGTGGCGATCCCGGCAGTGTCGAGTGCGTCAAGCGCGCCGTCGATGCCCTTAAGGCTTTGGCGCAACATCTTGCGGCGCTGCCCGAATGCCGCTGCCGTCAGCCTTTCGAGTACCGACATGTGCACGCCGTCCGGCGCTGCCGAAGGGATGATATGGACAACCGCCGACATGATCTTTGGCGGCGGGGTAAATGCCGATCGGTGTACCGACATGGCGATCACTGCTTTCGAGCGCCATTGCGCCAGTATCGACAAGCGCCCGAAGGCATCGGTCCCCGGAGCAGCGACAATCCGGTCGGCGACCTCACGCTGAAACATCAATGTCAGCGATTTCCACTGCGGCGGCCAGACATCACCGCCGAGCCAGTCCACGGCCAATGCGGTACCGACATTATAGGGCAGGTTCGATGCAATATGAAACGGAGCGCCAATTTCCGCATAGGCATCGATTTTGAGCGCATCGCCTTCAATGATCCGCAACTGGCCGGGAAAAGCCTCAGACAATTCGGCCAGAGCGGGCAGGCATCGTCGGTCGCGTTCGACCGCCAGTACCAAAGCGCCTGCCCGCAACAATGCCCGTGTCAGCCCGCCCGGACCCGGGCCGACCTCATAGACATGTTCGCCCGCCAACGGGCCTGGAATGGCGGCAATCCGGTCCAGCAATTGTTCATCGAACAAAAAATTCTGGCCGAGCGCCTTGCTCGCCGACAGCCCGTGGCGCGCGATGACTTCGCGAAGCGGCGGCAATGTCACAGGCATCAGACGGCGTCGGCTGCGATGCGATTGAGCGCTGCCATTTCCGCCATCTTAATCGCGGCAATCATCGAATTCGGCATGGCCTTGTTCTGACCGGCAATTCCGAAAGCAGTGCCATGGTCCGGCGATGTCCGAACGACGGGCAGGCCAAGCGTCATATTGACCGCATCATGAAAATACAATGTCTTCAAAGGTATCAACGCCTGATCATGGTACGCGCATAGCGCGGCGTCGTAATGCGACCGCGCCTCTGCATGAAACATCGTGTCAGCGGGCAGGGGGCCGACGACATCGAATCCTTCGCTGCGGATTTGTTCGATGGCCGGTCCGAATAGATCGATTTCCTCGCGCCCCATATTACCCGCTTCACCAGCATGCGGATTGAGTCCTGCGACCGCCAGCCGGGGGCGTTCGATTCCGAAATTGCGCTGAAGCCCTTTTGCCGTTGCTCGTAACCGTTGCCGGATCAACCGCCCGTCAAGCGTGCCCGCAACCGACGCCAGCGGGATGTGCGTAGTCATGGGCACAACGCGCAGGTCAGGCCCCGCCAGCATCATCACCGCGTTGTTTTTGGAAACGCCACACCGTTCGGCAATGAATTCGGTCTGGCCGGGATGGGTAAAGCCGACCGCATACAGTTGAGCCTTTGAAACCGGGCCGGTAACAAGCGCAGCGGCGCTTCCGGCGCGCGCGAAACCAATCGCCATTTCAAGCGCCTGATAGGCACAATGCGCGCCATCCAGGTCGGGTGAACCCGGCACAACCGATATGCAGTTGTGAAGTTGAATGACGGGCAGCGCCGATTCGAAATGGCTGAATGTTTCAGCCGGGTCTTCGATCCGCACGACCGGGCCGTTCCAGTGCGGCGCAAAACTGCCGATGTCGCCAATCGCAAAAAATGGCGGCAGGGCAGCGAATCGACGCGCTTCCCACGCCTTACCAATAATTTCGGGGCCGATACCCGCCGGGTCGCCAACCGAAATTGCCAACGGCAGGTTCAGCCGGCGGTTCGGCATCAGTTATATTCGATAACCGCGTCGCGGCGCAAATCGCGCAGGTAAATGCGGGCCCGTTTGTTGACGCGTTCTTCTTCGAGCCGCGACATAATCTCTTCAAAGCTCTCGGATGCTGCTTCTTGAGGAGCATCGCGCCCGCACATGACAAAAACGCGAACCCCGTCCTGAAGCGAACCATAAGGCGGCGTCGATTGGCCCACTTGCAAGTCGAGCATGACCTGTTGCAGCGGTGCGGGTAAGTCGCGGATCTTTATGCCGTCGCGATTGACGACGTCGGCGCCTAACTGGCGGGCCATTTCATCGGCCGCACCGCAGCCGGTAATTTTGCGGGTTTCGTCGCTGAACCTTTTGACCATCGGCGCGACCTGCGATTCGGTTGTTCCTGCCGGGAATGTGATCGCGATTTGCTTGAGGCTTAAAACCGAATCGCGTGGGTCCGAAGTTGCTACTTGCCGTTTGTCGATCAGCAGCAAGATCGAAATACCCCCCGGCGATGGCACTGCCTGAATCTCGTTCGAGGTCATGGTCGCAGCAGCGCTAGCCAGCGACTGCGGCAACTGCGCCAGCGATAACCATCCTAGGTCGCCGCCTACCGAAGCGGTTGATGCTTCGGAAAATTGCCGGGCATAGGCTACAAAGTTGCCGCCCTGGCGAAGTTGCTCCATAATCTTTTTGGCGTTTTCTGTCACTGACGGCATCGTTTCCGGCGTTGCCGACAGGTAAATTTCCCCGAGGCGAAACTCGGTGGCGCCTTTTGTGGCCTTAATCCGCTCGATAATGGCATTAACCTCATCATCGCTGACATTCGCCGAAGGACGGACATTGCGCGACAGCAGCCTGCTCCACGAGAGCTCGCCCTTGATCTGCCGTTTCAATGTGGTAACCGACGAACCAATGGACGTAAGATATTTTTCGACCTCATTGGCCGGGCGATTGAAATTCTGCTGCGCCACACGGTCGAAATACTGATTGATCTCAAGTTCTGTGACTTCGATTTCGTTGGCTGAAGCCTCCTGGATTTGCAGCGTCTCATCGATCAAATTGGTCAGGATCTGCGCGCGAAAGCGGGCAATTTCTTCGGGCGGCAGTTTGTTGTCGTTTGCCGCAACAATTAACGCCAGCCGGTGATCGATGTCAGTCCCGGTGATGATTTCGCCGTTGACCTGAGCTGTGGCGCGACGGACGTTCGGGTCGTTCCGTCCAAACAATGTCTGTCCCTCCGGAATATCCAGAGTAGCCGATGGCGGCGTTTCGTCAGCAACGGTTTGCGCGGTCAACGGCGTCAGCGCGGTGGCGGATGCCAGCACCGCAATAATGGACAAGCGCTTAAGGGATTTCATCGATGTCGATCCAGTACAAGGTCAATTTGAGCGGGGAAATAGTCAGGCAGTGCTGAACAGCACATGAGCAAATATCCGTCCCCCAGGAATGATGCCGACCGCCTTACACACCCAGATTGCGAAATGCCAGACGGAAGAGAAAGCTGTTTCCCCGCTGTGAATCGCCCACTGGCTGATAATCCCGCCGCCAGGTCAGGCTAAGCGACAGGCAGTCGTCATCATAGGCCACGCCAAGCCGGTGCCTGATCGGATCGAACCCGTCCGTCGTTACAGTCTGATCTTCGCTCGCATCGGTCAAATCGACAATCGTGGAACCAAAGATCGACCAATAGCGCGCCACGCGCACGCGGCCGGCAAGCCGGATTTCCTCGCGATCGTTCAAATCCTCGACGGTTGGTCCGATATTGCGGTTCAACTTGAGATATCCTGCCTGCACATAAGTGCTGCGCGACCCGATGGTGGCGTCTATTTCATTGCGCCGGATGGCGAAACTGTCCTTATCCAGCCGGAAACGATGCGTTAGCTTTACCAGATTCTTGAAACGAAATTCGCTGCGGCCGACAATATCGGAAACCTTGTCCGACAGCCCGGTTCCGTCCGGAAAAATCGATGCGCGGTTCGACAAGCGGTAACTCTGGCCAACAGTGACGTCTGCAGTGAAATCCTTTTTGCGTAACGACCAGTCGAAGCCGTAGGTAATACGATAGTCGTCTTCAAACCTGTCATTACCCGGGAACCGGTTGAGCGCGAACAGGTTGCTGTCCTCCAGATCGACCGCGCGCGAATCTTCGTTGGGAATACGCAGGTTGGAGATTGAGGGCGCGGCCACCATCTGAACGCGCGGCGTGAATATCTGCGTGCCGCCAAAGGCTTTTCCGATAAACGGCCATTTGATGTCGGCTGCTGCTGCAAAAATGCCGCGGCCTTGCCACCCGGCATCGCCGCGATAAATCAAAGTCGTGGTAGAGGCGTTTTCGTCGCTATGATACACGTCGCCGCGCCCGAGCATCGTAAAGCTGACTTCCTGACCAAGCCCGGTGAGCGTCCGTAAGTCCCATCGTGCCGATGCAAAAGCCCGCTGTGTATCCTGGCCATCGGTCCTGCCAATCGCCAGACTGTTTGCCTGCAACTGGATTTTGCCGCCCAAGAGCGGATCATCGATCCGCAAACGGTAATCGATCTCGGGCAGGGCAATCGGCGCGAGGCCTTGGTTATCGCCGCTGCGAAGCGTTTGCACGGCCCATCCTGCGAGAGAAAAATAACTGTCGTCACCAATGCGTTCGGCGGCAAAGGTCGACCGCAACCGGTCGTCGCGGCTGATATCGTACCGACGCAGGAACGTGCGGTCGGAAGCATAGCGCCCGGACGCCGAGACGGACCAGTAAGGATCGAGCTGAAACCGGCCTGCACCCTCAACATAACCGCGAAAAACGTTACTGTCGGTTGGGACGACCGATCCGCTTGTACTGATACGGTTACTGTAGGTCCCGTAAGCAGTCACTTCGATTGCGCCGTTTTTCTCCAGCGTGCGAAAGTTGATTTTGCCCAGCGGCGCACCGTCCGAAAACGCGGTGATTGACGTGGTCAGATCACGGTTTTGTGCCATCCTCCAATAATAGGATTCTTCCAGTTCGATGCCATTGTTGCGAGAGAAACCGACGCTTGGCACCAGAAATCCGCTGCCTGCTTTGGCATCGACCGGATGCGACAGGAACGGCAGTGGCACAACGGGCAACCCGAACAATTCAATTCGTGCGCCCTCATATCTGACGCGCTTTTTCGCCGGATCATATACAACTTTTTCGGCTTTGACTTGCCAGCTCGGCTTTTTGGGGCAGCCATCCGGACCTTCGACCTTGCACGCCGTGTAAGCTGCGTAATCGAGTGAATAAATCCCGTCTTTGCGCGCTCCTCGTTTCGC
>JANOPT010000028.1:0-3320 GCA_031421975.1 Sphingomonadales bacterium
ATAAAGCCGGTGAAAACGCGGCTATGGTCAGTGCGCGCCTCTCCGACTGAAAGCTCCATTGGGAAGGTCGACCCGTCACGCCGCTGGCCTATCGTAATGCGCCCGATGCCAATGATACGCTTATGGCCGGTCGTGAGATAGCGGAGTAAATAACCCGCATGCTGCCGCCGGTCGGGCTCGGGCATGAGAATTTCTACATTCTGACCGATTGCCTCGTTTTCATCAAACCCGAACAGTTGCTCGGCCGCTGCACTGAACGATACAATTACGCCCGCCTCGTCGATAACGATCATCGCGTCGGGCACTGTTGCGAGGATTGAATGAAGCAACGCTTCGCTAGTTGCGCGCGCAGTTTGTTCAGTCAAAAGCGGACTCCGGTCGGAAAGCAGCATTAGCATTCCAACCTGATAACCGAGCTTCGACCGCTCTTGTTCCGTTATCAGTGCGCCAACAACAACGGAACAGTGCTGTGCGCCAGCATATGGCGCGATACTCCGCCAAGCACAGCTTCACGAAACCGAGTGTGGCCATATGCCCCCATCACGATATAGGCAGCCGGGAGCGATGAGGAGATACGGCAAAGTGCTTCCCCCACCGTCTTTCCATCTAGCCTATGTTCATTGCATCCCGACGTCACGCCATGCGCCGCAAGGTACCGCCGGACATCGGCCATCGGAAAGTTTTGGTCCTCATTGAACGATATAATCTGCACTGCCGATGCCAATTTCAACAAGGGTAATGCGGCGCGAACCGCGTGCGCTGCTTCGGGCGATCCGTTCCATGCGATCATTGCCACACCTGCTGGATTGAAAGCTGGCGCGCGAACCGGCACGGCGAGCACGGGCGTATTCGAGTGGATCGACACTTCGGCCACCAAAAACATTGGATGCGCCGCTTTGCTGCTTGTGCGGTCGGCTAAACTGAGCACGATCAGATCCGTGAGCGGGGATCGACTGACGATCGACGCCGCTACCCCTTCATCATAGACCGACCAGTCCCATTCTATGCTTTCCGCCGTAAGCCGCGCTTCAACCTCTGTCCGCACATCGACGGCTCTCTCCGCCAGATTTTCAAACAGTGCCTTGAGTTCATACATTCCGCCAAATGGATCGGTTGCCACATAGTCGGATACGGGGGTGACTTGTATGCACGACAAACGACCGCGCTGTTGGTGTGCGACTAGAAGCGCAGCTGTCAGCCGACTTTCCAGCCCATCGTCGTCGTGCACGTGCAGCAGAATCGATTTCATTGCAATCTCTCCGTAAATGCCTGGCGTTTTTTTAGCCCCTATGGTGGGCTTGTAAGTAAGGGATATTGCGGATGTCGCGGAGCATGTTGACGCTGATAACGTCTTGCCGAACACTAACCTGAGGACTGTAAGCCATGCTCCCGCAAACCCGTCATGACGCTGTTTCAGAGCCTAAACACGCGGTTATCCTGTGCCATCCCGACCCGGACAGTTTCAATGCTGCGGTGGCCAAAACATATTGTGAGGCTGTCAGCGCGAACTTTCACGACGCTATTTTGCGGGATCTTTACAGCCTGAAATTCGACCCTGTGCTGAAGGCGAACGAGCAACCGTCGGCCTCAGAATTTATCCCGCGGGCCGATGTCGCGACAGAGCTGGATGTGCTCAGTAATTCCAATGTCATTGTACTTGTTTACCCGATTTGGTTCGGAACGCCGCCCGCCATGTTGAAGGGCTATGTCGAACGGGTGCTGGGAGCAGGTTTTGGCCATCGCCTCATGCGCGAACGAGGTGGGGGTTCGGCCGCCGCGGGCAAACATCTGGTCAGCATCTCGACGTCAGGCAACAGCAGCCAGTGGCTCGATTCCCAAGGCGCGATGGTATCGCTGCACAATGTCTTCGACAATTATCTCGCAAATGCCTTCTCGATGGCGTCGCACGCGCATTTGCATCTTTCGAATATAGTCGAGAATATGAGCGACCTTACAGTTCGGCGCGAACTTTACCGTGTGACTGAATTTGCCAATGCGACTTGTGCAAGGTTGCTACACGAAAAAATTGCGATGCAGGCAGCAACTCTGTGACGCCACGTTATCCATTGATTGGCTGTAGTGGGCTTGCCGTTGCTTTCGGCGGGGGCGTGCTAGTGCTGGTTGATTCAATGAAAAAGCTGCTTAACCGGCGCAAGAAACTGCGGATATGACTGTCGCCGGGAATGACATCATGACCAAATTGCCAGTCGTGTTACATTCTGATCCAGCGCGTGTGGTCATCAAGCCTTTCGTCCCCGCTGAATATCCGCTCGAATATGTGAGCAAAGATCGCCCTCGGGCACAAAGGATCACCGACCGTGTACTGGCAATGAGCGAGGCCGACCTCAAAACCGAATTGGCGCGTGTTCTGGCAAGTCTGGCCGAGCGCTACCGAGACGTCGAAACGATCCTCACCCGCCGCTTTCAGGCCGTAAACGGTGGCATCATTTGCAAATGCTCGGTTACTCATGACCAGGAGCTTTTAATTGGTGCTTATTTCAGCGAAGAATATGCGTTTGAGGCCGCCGCTTTATTCAATCCCAGCATTGTTATCCATCCTAATCAGTCGGGCGTAACGGAAGGTTCGCTCCGCTTCATTCTGTCACTGCGCGGTGTGGGGGAGGGGCACGTATCGTCGGTCACGTTTCGCACCGGGACGTGGCTACCGGACGGCAATGTTGTCATTGATCCGCCGAGTCCGAGCGCGATAACGCCTCGGATCGAATACGTTCCCGGTGAAGATCCTCATAACCCGCGCGTCCGCCTATTCTGCGACGAGAGCCACGATCTTTCTGAAATTGTGATCTTCCCGATCACGCCAAGCCAACGTCATGGCATTGAAGATGTTCGCCTCGTTGGCTTCACCGACGATAATGGCATTATCACCTACTATGGCACTTTCACCGCGTTCAGTGGAGAAACAATCCGGCAAGAGCTGCTTAGCACCACCGACTTTGCGACATTCGAGATACGCGCACTGCGCGGAGCAGCGACCGATAACAAGGGTATGGCATTGTTCCCGCGCAAGATAAACGGGCGATACGCGATGCTCGGACGACAGGATCACGAAACGATCTGGCTCCTTACATCGGACGACCTTTACCGGTGGGAGGACGGCCGAACGATTATCACACCGCGCTGGCCGTGGGAATTTGTCCAGCTTGGCAACAGCGGTTCGCCTATCGAGATTGATGAAGGCTGGCTCGTGCTCACCCACGGTGTCGGGGCGGTGCGCAATTATTGCCTGGGTGCCTGTTTGCTGGATCGCGACGATCCTTCCAAGTTGCTGGCGCGAACAACGCAGCCCTTGTTGCGACCGA
>JANOPT010000029.1:0-5013 GCA_031421975.1 Sphingomonadales bacterium
GGGCCGGTGCACGGCAGCACCCGATGGCGACGATATCTGCAACGGTGCGGTCGATAATGCCACCGGCACGGCGGCTTTGGTAACATTAGCCGAAGCCCATAAAAAAGCCGGAGCGCCTGATCGCAGTATCGTGTTTCTTGCGGTAACGGCGGAAGAATCCGGCCTTCTTGGTTCCAAATATTACTCAGAAAACCCAGTGTTTCCGCTAAGCCAGACGGTTGGCGGCGTAAATATGGATGCATTCTCGATGGCTGGCCCTGCCAAAAACCTGACAGTGATCGGAATGGGTAAATCGCAACTTGATGAATATCTGGGCGCAGCTGCAAAGGCGGAGGGCCGGACGCCGGAAAGGGAACCCACCCCGGAAAAGGGTTTTTATTACCGCTCCGACCATTTCAGCTTTGCCAAATTGGGCGTGCCGATGGTCTATTTTGAGGGCGGCGATGATCTCGTAACGGGCGGTAAGGAAGCCGCGAAAGCCGCCGCAGAGGATTATGAAAAGAACCGCTATCATGCGCCGGGCGATGAATATGACGAGACGTGGGACTGGTCAGGGGTCATGGCCGACCTCAAGCTGTATTATCGCGTTGGCAGGATGCTGGCGATGACCGATGCCTGGCCGAACTGGAACGAAGGCGATGAATTCCGCGCCATTCGTGACAAAAGCCGCAGCGGGAAATAAGCCTGTATGACCTTTCGTATGCCGGCGGAATGGGCACCGCATGAACGTGTCTGGATTGGCTTCCCCAGTTTCTGGGGCCATTGGGAAGAGCCCTTTGCAGCCGCCCAACGGCAGATTGCGGCCTTTGCCAATGCAGTGCATGACGGCGGCAAGGGCGAAACGGTGCACCTGATTGCCGGAAACGCCGCCGCTGCCAAGGTTGCACGCGACATGGTCGAACCTGGCGTAATCGTCGAAGAACGTCATATCGGCGACGTCTGGTTACGCGACACCGGATGCATCATCGTCAGCGATGGACACAGCCGGCTTGCCCGTGACTTCGGGTTCAACGGCTGGGGCAACCGGTTCAATTTTGACGGTGATCAGGACATCGGCGAAGCGTTGGCTAAAGCCGCAGGTTTCAACGTCACCGCATGTGACTGGGTGCTTGAAGGCGGCTCGATCGACGTCGATGGCAATGGCGCTGCGGTGACCACAATTGACTGTTTGCTGAACCCCAACCGCAACGCGGCGCTGGACAAGGACCAGATTGAGGCGCGGCTACGCTGCGATCTGGGCATTGACCGTCTGCTCTGGCTGGGCGATGGGCTTGGCAATGACCATACCGACGGGCATGTCGACAATCTGGCGCGCTTTGTGGCGGTCAATCATCTGGTTATTCCGCAGGCCATGGATGGCAACGATCCCAATGCTTCAGTGTACACCGACGCCCGTGCGCGTGCCGAAGCCTTTGGGTGCACCGTGACCACCCTGCCGTCGGTCGGTCGCTTTGAGCTTTATGGCGAAGTGGTCCCTGCCAGCTATATGAACTTCTACATCGGTAACAGCGCGGTCATCGTACCCACATATGGCAGCGACTATGACGATGATGCACTCGCAGAATTGGCGCGGTTATTTCCCGGCCGCAACATCGTCGGCCTGCGTGCCGATGCCGTGCTGTCCGGCGGTGGCAGTTTTCATTGTTCAAGCCAGCAAGTACCGTTTTGACTGCGCTGGCAAAGCCCCCGATTAAGTGACATATAATAGCAATCCAACATATAAGGACATCACCCCCATGAAAAAGCTCATATTGCTGGCAATCGCTGCCACTGTCCTTGCCGTGCCTGCTTATGCCGAGCATCATGGCATGAGCAAAGCCGAACATGACAAGATGCACGAGGAACATACCGAGCGCCTTGTAAAAATCCTTGCTGACCCGGCGCGTGCCGAAGACGCCAAGCGCGACAAATATCGCCAGCCAGCCAAGACGCTTGAGTTCTTTCAGATACACCCCGATCATGTCGTCGGCGAATATGCGCCCGGCGGCGAATGGTACACGCGTATCCTTGGCCGCTATATCAATGAAAGGGGCAAGTTCACCGGACTGTATTTTGGCACGAACACACACTTCAACGACAAGCAAAAGGAGGGCATTGCCGCCGGCGTCGTGAAGTTTCCCGACGATGTGGCAAAAGTAACCGGCCGCCCCGCGACCGACTTTTCAGCTTTTTCGCTCAGTAATATACCCGAGGGCGTCAAAGGGACTTATGACCGCATCGTCATTATGCGGATGATGCACAACCTGATGAGCTGGAACATCGCGGATGCTGAAGTCAAGGCGATGCGCGACCTGCTGAAGCCCGACGGAATGATCGGTATCGAACAGCACCGCGCCAAAGCCGATGCGCCATTCAGCTATACCGACGGCAGCAACGGCTATGTCCGCGAAACAGATGTTATCAGCTTCATGGAAGCGAACGGCTTTGAACTGGTCGGAAAAAGCGATGCCAACGCGAACCCGAAAGATAGCGCCAATTGGCCCGACGGTGTGTGGACGTTGCCGCCCGCCCTCACCCTGAAAGACGTCGATAGGGCAAAATATGAGGCCATCGGCGAAAGCGACCGGATGACCTTGCTGTTCAAGAAGCGCCCGTGATGCGACGTTATCATGTTCTGCTGGCGGCTGCGACGCTGGCTCTGTCGGCGTGCGGCGGCGGCAGGCCTGATCCCCGCGGCGTTGGTCACGACGAAACCCTGTTGAGCGTCAGCGCAACAGGCCGGTCCGAAACGCGGCCCGATATGGCAAGCTTCAGCGCTGGTATCGAAACCTTTGGCAAGACTGGTCCAGCCGCGTCGTCCGCCAATCAGGAGCGGATGGACCGGCTGGTTGCTGCACTGGAAAAGCAGGGTGTTTCCGAAAAGGATATCCAGACTCAATCGGTCAGCATCAACCGGGTCGACTGGGGTCCAAAACGCGGCCAGTATCAGGCCACCAATCAAGTAAGCGTACGCGTGCGTAAAGTCGATCAGGCAAGCGCAGCGATTGGCGCCGCTACTGGTGCAGGAGCCAATATCCTCAACGGCCCTACGCTATCGCAATCCGACCCTGAAAAAGGCAAGCTGTCGGCATATGGCAATGCTTACAAGGCAGCCCGCGCTCGCGCCGATGCATATGCAACGGCAGCAGATATGAGAGTGGACCGCGTGCTCGCCATTCGCGATGGCGGGCCGATGGGCGGTGGCCCGCAGCCATATTATGGCGATGCCGTCAGGGTTGAACAAAGCGCGGCACCACAAACCGTATCTGCACCGCCGATCCGGGTTGGCACCGATATTACCGAAGTGTCCGTTGCCGTCGATTTCGCGCTTGAACGCCAGTAACATGACAGACGACATTGATGGCAATCATAACGATATTCCCTTGCCAATCCGGCGATATCGGCATTGCCGGATATTGTCGTGTGCGGGTATGTCCGCGCCATGACCCGCAATATATCCGTCGCAGCGCTTCAATTGCCTTTAGCGGGCAGCGAGGCCGAAAACATCGATGCCGTTTCCGATCTGATTGCCCAAGCCGCGGCACAAGGCGCGCAGATCATTCAGCCGCCCGAGCTGTTTTCCGGCCCGTATTTCTGCAAGACGCAGGAGGAAGCGCATTTTGCGCTCGCCCGCCCGACATTGGAACACCCGTCGGTGCGCGCGATGGCAAAGCTTGCCAGGCAATTGGGTGTTGCCATCCCCACCAGCTTTTTTGAACGCGATGGTCCGCATTTCTACAACACGCTGGCAATGATTGACACCAATGGTGAAATCCTTGGTACCTATCGTAAAAGCCATATCCCCGATGGCCCAGGCTATCAGGAGAAATATTATTTCCGGCCGGGCAATACCGGTTTCAAGGTGTGGGATGTATTCGGCACGCGGGTCGGCGTCGGCATATGCTGGGACCAATGGTACCCCGAATGCGCGCGGGCCATGGCGCTGATGGGCGCAGAGATGCTGTTTTACCCGACAGCGATCGGACAGGAGCCGCAGGACGACACGCTAGACACCCGGCATATGTGGCGAAGGGCGATGGTGGGCCACGCGGTCAGTAACTGCATGCCGGTCATTGCCGCGAACCGTGTCGGCAGCGAGGACGACCATGATGGCGGCCCTCAGAAATTCTACGGCACCAGTTTTATTTCCAATGAGTGGGGTGATGTCGTACTTGATCTGGATGACAGCGAAACGGGTCTGATCGTCGCGACCTTCGATCTCGACGCGGCGCGCGCTCACCGGGCCAGCATGGGCTTTTTCCGTGACCGTCGTCCGCAGCTTTATGGCCGGTTGGTCGAGGACATTTAAGCTGGCCGACCTGTATCTTATCGGGCTGGGTTCGAACCAGCCGCACCCGCTGATTGGCAAGCCTTCGAATATCCTCAAACATACCATCGCGGCGCTTGAGATGGATGATATCGATGTGTTTTCGCAATCGACTATCGTCGGCAGCGCGCCAGTAGGACCGTCGCAAAGGCGCTATGCAAACGCGGCCGCTATCATATCCACCCGCCTCAGCCCGCCGGGCCTGCTGGTACGTCTGCTTGAAATCGAGAAGCATTTCGGGCGAACCAGGCGAGGACAGATATGGCGCGCCCGCGTCCTTGATCTCGACATCCTGTTATGGTCGGGAGGCATGTGGGCGAACCACAATCCAGACCTTGCAATTCCCCATCCCGGCTTTCGTATTCGTGGTTTCGTCCTGGCCCCCGCAGCGACGATCGCACCCGATTGGCGCGACCCAGTCACTGGCCTGACAATCAGGCAGCTATATTCGCGATTTAACCGTCCAAAGCCGCTTGACCCCGCATGATAGCGCCATTAGGGGAGGCGCTCTCGCACAGGCCGCATTCCGGTTTTGGCAGGGGCCCTTAGCTCAGTCGGTAGAGCAACTGACTTTTAATCAGTAGGTCGCTGGTTCGAACCCAGCAGGGCTCACCATATATTGCTTGTATCGGCGGCTGCCGCTTTTGGTTGCGCTGGCCAACCTGGATGATTTGGCGGCCAGTATGTGGACCACGTGCGTTTGCACT
>JANOPT010000030.1:0-5737 GCA_031421975.1 Sphingomonadales bacterium
TTCCCGGCATTCCGGCAATATTATTTGAACCTTCGTGGGACCAGTGGCGCCACTTTTACGTCGGCTGCATTTAACAAGGATACCGTAAATCTGCGTTATCCTGTCGCCGGATGGCAAATCACTGAAAACCCTGCATTTGGCGGTAGCTTTTCGCAAGCCGACAAGAACGGGCGGCATAGCTTGAGCGCCTTTGCCGGAACCGGAGAGCGCGGGGAACTGATGCGGAAATATGTGTTTCTCAAACCCGGAAATTATCGCTTTATGGCGCGGCATAGTTCCCAGGAAGCTGCGGCTGATGCGGAATTAAAATGGGAGCTGCAATGTATGTCGGCGGCCGGCAATGTTGCAAAATGGGTTGTTGCCGAGCCAGTGCGCCAGGGAAGCTATGCTGCCGCGCAGGATTTCTCGATTGGCACTGAATGCCCTAATCAGCTGCTGATGTTGCAAGTCGCAGGCGGCAGCGGGCAATTGGGCGCAGAATTTACCATACGGTCAGTCGAAATCACGCGGCGTTGAGCGTCAAAAAAATCGAGCTTGGCCGGGAGTGCATCCGGCCAAGCTCTTTAGGAAAGGACAACTCTCCTAAAGTGAGAAGCCCTCGGGTCGCTTTTCTTCCCTAAGCAAATTTACGTATCCGAAGCGTGACGCAGGTCACGCCCTAGCGCGGGCGGTGCTCGGTCCCAAAACCGGCAGTGATAAACAACGCGGTCGCCTCGCCGTCGATATCGGCGGTATGCCAGCAACCAGGCGGGTTAATCACATATTCGCCGGGACCTATGGTGACGCTGGCGGCCGGGCAACCGAGGTGCTCTTGATGCAGCGTCATCCGCCCCGAAAGACAGAGCACAACCTCATCGCCGGAGGGGTGCATTTCCCAACTGGCCCAATTTTCGGTAAAACTGTGCATTGAAACCAACCTGCCCTCGGCCCCGTCATCGCCATGGCGTTCGCCATAACTCTTATACCAATCCGTGCCGGTAAAGGGTGGCTGCGGAATTGCGGTTGCCCGGAGGCCGAGATGGATCGGATTTTCAGGCAGGTCTGGCATCATCTCTGGGTCTTTTCCGGCCAAAAGTCACACTACGCATGACGTGAGCTTCGTCGAAGGAACCTTACCTTAACCGGCGGCCGGACCCATGACGAAAGCATTCAACTTATTGCCATCGGGGTCGCGGAAATATCCTGCGTAAAAGCCTTCGCCGCGCGGTCCGGGAGGGCCTTCATCGGTGCCGCCATTGGCAAGCGCGATGTCATAGAGGCGGTGGACCTGATCCTTGTCCTTGGCCGCTAGCGCAACCATCACGCCATTGCCGACGCTGGCTGCGTTGCCATCGAACGGTTTGGTCAGGCCAATGCCCGCAGCATCGCCCGGTTTGCCCCAAGCAATGAAACCGTCAAATTCCATCATGCGCGGCGTGTCCAGTTCGGCGGAAACTGCATCGTAAAAAACCGCAGCGCGCGCCAAATCATTGGTTCCCAAAGTTACATAACCGATCATCGAATCACTCCTCCAAATGAAGTTAGAACATTATAGGAACAAATGCAAAATGTCAACCTCCCGCAGGCGCAATCTTGTCCTGAGTATTGGTATCGAAATCACCGGCATCATGCCGTTCGTGCAATTGGCTAGCGGGGTCACCCATCACGCGGTTCACCATTCGCCCGCGCTTGACCGCAGGCCGCGCGCCGATCTGGTCAGTCCAGCGGATGACGTTTTTATATTCATGCACGGACAGGAACTCGCCCGCCTCATAAATCAGGCCTTTGACGAGCGCGCCATACCACGGCCAGATCGCCATATCAGCGATCGTATACTCGTCGCCTGCCATAAATTCGCGCGTCGCCAAATTGCGGTCGAGCACATCCAATTGCCGCTTCACCTCCATCGCAAAGCGATCGACGGCATATTCGATCTTGAAGGGTGCATAGGCATAAAAATGGCCAAAGCCGCCGCCAAGATAAGGCGCGCTGCCCATTTGCCACATCAGCCAGTTGATCGTCTCGGTACGCTTGTGATGCTCGGCCGGAAGGAACGCGCCGAACTTTTCGGCAAGATAAAGCAGGATAGAACCTGATTCGAATACCCGCGTCGGTTCGGGGGTCGAATGGTCGAACAGCGCTGGAATTTTCGAATTCGGATTGGCCTCAACAAAACCGCTCGAAAACTGGTTGCCATCGCGAATATTGACCAGCCACGCATCATATTCCGCGCCTTCATGCCCGAGCGCGAGCAGCTCCTCAAGCATCACGGTGACCTTCACGCCATTGGGCGTCGCAAGCGAGTAAAGCTGCATCGGATGTTTGCCGACCGGCCGTTCTTTGTCATGCGTCGCGCCTGCAATCGGCCGGTTGATGGCTGCGAACTGCCCGCCATTTTCGCTGTTCCATTCCCAAACGGATGGCGGGGTGTATTCGGAAAATGTCTGGGCCATGCGGGTTCTCCTAACTGTGTCGCATTACACCTTAGTGATTGGTTTCGCCTGTGCCACTGGAAATGATTTGGCGCCAAGCCATTGCATGGCTTAGCAAGGCGCGAAGATAAAAAGGCGCAAAGAGATTCTAGTGATATCTCGTTTCCGAGTTGCTCTTCGCGTCTTCTTTTCCTTTGTGTCTTGCCGGCCCCTTGTCTGACCCCAAATTTGCTCCATCGAAATTGCGATTGACGTTCACGTAAAGTAACGCTTTAATCGCAGGCCTAAATCAGGGGAGAGCCAATATGTCCGCTACTGTCGAAATCACCAACGACATCGCCCTGATCCGCATGGACGACGGCAAGGCCAACGCCATCAACTTCGAAATGATCGCAGCGCTGAATGCCGCACTCGACACGGCGGAGGCCGACGCGAAGGCGATTGTGCTGGCGGGACGCGACGGGCGTTTTTCGGGCGGGTTCGACCTCAACGCCTTTGCCAGCCTCGGCGCGGATGGCGTGTATAAATTGCTCGATGCTGGCGCGGAGTTGTTGCTGCGGCTTTATGGCTGCCCGCGGCCCGTGGTCGCCGCCTGCACCGGCCATGCAATTGCGATGGGGGTGTTTATCCTGAATGCCTGCGACACGCGCGTGGGCGCGGCGGGTGAATATAAGATCGGCGCGAACGAGGCGATTACCGGGATGAACCTGCCGATCTTCGCCATGGAACTCGCCCGCGACCGGCTAAGTCCGCAGCACCTGACCCGCGCGATGGTGCAGGGCTTTATCTATAACCCCGAAGGCGCGGTCGAGGCAGGCTATCTCGATATGCTGGCCGACGCGGACAAGGTCGAGGCCAAAGCGATGGCAGTTGCAGGCCAGTTGGCGCAGCTTCCCGGCAAGGCTTATGCGTGGAACAAGAAGTCGATTCGCAAGGCGACGCTGGATCGGATACGGGCGAGCTTGGGCGCGCATCATAAATTGTGAGATTCGCCGCCCTTAGTGGGAGCACACGAAGCCCTTGCTCGTCCGTGATCGATCCGGCTTAACCTTTACCAATAGTCCTCTTCGGCACCGGCTGACGCCGCTTGCGCTGCCTGTGCGGCTGCGTCTGCTGCGGACGCTGCGACGCCTGCGGCTCCGGCGGCATCGGATGCCGGTTCCGATTCATCATCACCCTCATCGCCATCGCCCATTTCCGATTCCATTACGGACATGGCAAAGCCATCCGACTCGGCCTTCAGATCTTCGATGTAGGTTGCCACAAATATGTTCTTTATACGCTTCATCGAAGCTTGCGCCGAATCCGCCTCGAACGCGTATCGTTTTTCGAACTCTTTCTCCAGGCGCTGGCCCATCAGCATGGGGTGACCTTTCAGGATGGAAGAAATATAATCCGTGGCCATGAAGTCCGCAGCCGAAAGCAGCAGTTGCACGTCATAAGGGTGGAGCGCGGGGTTGGCGCTAAACCTGCTTTCACCTGCCAGGGTCTGCACATCGACTTCGCTTTTCCCGCCTTTTATGGGTTTGACGACAATTTTGAACTGCATCAGATGGTCATCGCCGCGCATGACGTCGAACAATGTTTCGGTATCGGATACCATTCGTGGTTCACTGAGCTGCATATAAAATTCAGCTTCCAGACGCGCCCGCTCGCTGTCTGCTCCGGCATGAATAAGGTAGTTTTCAAGGCTGATTGCCCTTATCTTCTTGACGACGTCTGCTGGCGGCGCGTCGACAAGGATTCCGGGCGTTTCGCTCGCGGTGATACCAGTCGGCGTTGTGTAATACACCGCTGCAACGGTGGACACGCTAACAACCGCAGCAGCGGCAAGAAGGATCGCTTTGCTCATGGGCCCGCTTTAACGCGAATCACTCAAAAAAAGCTTAATCGGTCATTTTTGACGACATGAACATCAGGGCGAGCTGGCCTTAATTCATCGGCAACGGCGCACAAGCCTCCGTCACCCAAGCCTGCACCTCACCTTCCAACTGCGGTCCGACAACCTCCAACACCTTCGCGTGATAATCATCCCACCACCGCAATTCGTCACGATTGAGTAGGCTCGTATCTACCAATGTCTTGTCTATCGGCGCGAAGGTCAAAGTCTCGAACCCGAAATAACGCCCCTCTGCGCCTGCAATCTCGCGTTCCTCGACCAGCACCAGATTTTCGATGCGGATGCCGTATTCGCCTTGTTTGTAATAGCCCGGCTCGTTCGACAAGATCATGCCCGCGCACAACGGCTCGTCCGCGCCTGCCTGGCCGCCGGAAAATTTCGCGATGCGTTGTGGGCCTTCGTGGACGGCGAGGAAGCTGCCGACGCCGTGGCCAGTGCCGTGCGCGTAATCGACGCCCGCTTGCCAGAGCGACGCGCGGGCCAGCGTGTCGAGTTGAGCGCCTCTGGTGCCTTCAGGGAAGACCGCGAGCGCTAGCGCGATATGGCCCTTGAGTACGCGGGTGAAGCGGTCCTTCATTTCGGCGGTTGGCTCACCCGGGCCGACCCAGATGGTGCGGGTGACGTCGGTGGTGCCGTCGAGATATTGCCCGCCGCTGTCGCACAGATAGATGCTGTTTGGTTCGATACGTCGGTTCGATTTTTCATCGACCTTGTAATGCGGCGACGCGCCATTGGGTCCGGCGGCGGAGATTGTATCGAAGCTTAAGTCCTTCAGCATCCCGGTTGCTTCGCGGAAGGCGCGCAGTTTCGCGGCGGCGGAGAGTTCGGTCAGCTCGCCTTTGTGTGCTTCCTGGCTGAGCCAGTGCAGATAACGGCTGAGCGCCGCGCCGTCGCGGGCTTGCGCGGCGCGGTGGCCGGATCGTTCGATGGGGTTCTTGACCGCCTTGGGCAGGATGGTAGGGTCGCGCGCTTCGACGATCGTCGCGCCCGCGTCTTTCAGCGCGCCGAAGATTGCGGCCACCGCGCGGTCGGGGTCGACCGCGATTCGCTTGCCGCTCATCGCTTTCAGCTCGGGCACGAACTCCTGCGGAGTGCGAAGGCGCACGGCGTTGCCCAGATGCGTCCGAACCTCGTCGCTGACCTTTTCCGGCGCGACGAACAGGTCGGCGGTGCCGTCGGCATGGGCGAGCACGAAGCTGAGCGCAACTGGTGTGTTCGACACGTCGTTGCCGCGTACATTGAGCAACCACGCCACCGAATCGAGTGCCGAAATCACGGTGCTGTCGAGATTGTTCTGAGTCAGCCATTCCGCAACAACGGCGCGTTTTTCGGAAGAGTTCTGCCCGGCATAGCGGTCGTCATGCACCATCAGCATCGCGTCGCTCTTGTCCGGCTGATCGGCCCAGACCGCGTCGATGGGGTTGCT
>JANOPT010000031.1:0-4544 GCA_031421975.1 Sphingomonadales bacterium
GATCGAGTTCCTCAACGGGTCCCTGCATAGTTTTGACGATATCGGGAATTTTACCGGTTTAAGCCCAAGCGCAACAGATCGTTTGCTTCGGGCAGGCCGGTCCCTGCAAATTGTCGAGTCGCCGCAAGCAGGCCTGTGGACTCTGGGTGAGGCTGGTTCGCCTTTGTCCGCAAATGACGGCGCCATGGCGATGATCCGGCATCATCATCTGCTGTACAGCGACTTGGAAGACCCGTTGGCGCTTCTCGCCAAAAATCGTAGCGAAGAAACCGCGCTGTCTGCTTATTGGACCTACGCGTCGAAGGGGCAGGGAGCAGATCCGTCAGGGTATTCCGCACTGATGGCCGCGACTCAACCGATGGTGTCGCAGCAAATACTTGATGCCTATGATTTCAGCAGGCATAACAGAATGCTCGACATTGGAGGGGGATTGGGAGCTTTCACCGCAGCGATTGCCGCAGCCGCGCCGAAGCTGCAATTCGGCATCTTCGATCTTCATGACGTTATTGCCGAAGCGCAAAAGCGACTCGGTGGTTCGGCGTCAATCGCCTTTCACCCCGGCAGCTTCAAGGACACGGCACTTCCCGCAGGCTATGACCTCATTACTCTTGTCAGGATCCTGCACGACCATGACGATGGGGTCGCCGAATCATTGCTTGCGAAAATTTATGCCGCGCTGCCAAAGGGGGGGCGTTTATTGATTGTCGAGCCGATGGCCGACCACAAATATGCAAAGCGCATGGGCGATGCCTATTTCGGACTATATCTGTGGGCGATGAATTCGGGCCGACCAAGGTCGGTTAGCGAAACCACGGCAATGCTCTCAAAGGCCGGATTTACGCGCATCGACCGCGTTAAAACCGCGTTGCCAATTATCACCAGCGCGCTTGTCGCCAGAAAATAACGTGCCAACTGTCCAAATTATTTGACATTTATAAGTGTTCCGATAATTTGACACCTGACAGAGTCTCTACCCGGCGAAATCGGCGAAGAGACCGAAGGAGGATAGGGCCGTTTTGGAGACTTCAGCCATTATATTTGACGCCCCGGGCAGTCTGGAAATGCGTAAAACTGCGCTGACTGCAATGGTGTCGGGCGATGTGCTGGTTGAAATTCACTACAGCGGAATAAGCACTGGCACCGAAAAGCTTTTGTGGACCGGGCAGATGCCTGCGTTCCCGGGCATGGGCTATCCTTTGATACCCGGATACGAATCGGTTGGCCGTATTGTCGATGCAGGGGCCGAACATCAAGAACGCATTGGCGAATGGGTTTTTGTCCCCGGCGCCAGTTGCTACCGCGATGCTCGTGGCCTGTTTGGCGGCGCGGCACGCAATGTCATCGTTGCATCGGCGCGGGCGATTCCCGTTTCTGAAAAACTTGCCGAACAAGGGATACTATATGCGCTGGCCGCCACTGCGCTGCATGCTATTTGCCACGGTGAACCGCCTCAGCTGATTATCGGACATGGCATCCTTGGCCGGTTACTGGCACGTTTAACTATAGCGGCAGGAGCGCCGCCGCCGGTCGTATGGGACACGAATGTTGCGCGGCAGTCAGGCGCGAACGGCTATCAAGTGATCCATCCGGACGATGACGATCGCCGCGACTATGGCCATATCTATGATGTCAGCGGCGATGCATCGTCGTTGAACGGATTCATTGGACGACTGGCCAAGGGCGGCGAACTGGTATTGGCAGGCTTCTATAGCCAGCCGATCAGCTTTGCGTTTGCACCTGCTTTCCAGCGCGAGGCAAGGTTACGGATTGCCGCGGAGTGGCAGCCAGAGGATTTGCAGTCGGTCCACGCACTGATCGAAACCGGCGCGCTTGATCTGTCCGGCCTTATTACCACCGTCGAACCGGCGGGTAACGCCGCGACCGCATATCCGGAAGCCTTAGAAAATCCCGATTGCCTGAAAATGGTTCTCGACTGGAGAGATTGCCAATGAGCGTGCTCGATATTGACGCCTTGCGGAACGAGGCCGCGATCGAACCCGATCCGGTGCCGACCGGCGAAGTGACCAAGGAAACCCAGATCATTGCGATTTATGGCAAGGGCGGCAGCGGCAAGAGCTTTGCGCTCGCCAACCTCAGCTACATGATGGCGCAGCAGGGCAAGCGCGTACTGCTGATTGGCTGCGACCCGAAGTCGGATACTACCAGCCTTTTATTCGGCGGTCGGTCGACTCCGACGATTATCGAAACATCGTCGGCCAAAAAGCTGGCGGGTGAGGAAATCAGCATCGAGGATGTCTGCTTCCAACGCGACGGTGTGTTCGCGATGGAGCTTGGCGGGCCCGAAGTCGGTCGCGGCTGCGGCGGGCGCGGGATCATCCACGGCTTTGAAACGCTGGAGAAATTGGGCTTTCACGACTGGGGCTTCGACTATGTGTTGCTCGATTTCTTGGGCGACGTGGTCTGCGGCGGCTTCGGCCTGCCGATAGCGCGCGACATGTGCCAGAAGGTGATCGTCGTCGCATCGAACGATTTGCAGTCGCTTTATGTTGCCAACAATGTTTGCAAGGCTGTCGAATATTTCCGCAAGATGGGTGGCAATGTCGGCGTGGCTGGCATGATCCTGAACAAGGACGATGGTACGGGCGAGGCCAATGCTTTCGCCGAAGCCGTTGGTATTCCGGTGTTGTGTGCGATCCCGGCGAATGAGGATATCCGCAAGAAGTCGGCGAATTACCAGATTATCGGCAAGCCAGGCGGGCAATGGGCTTCTTTGTTCGAGGAACTGGCTGTCAATGTCGCCGAGGCACCGCCGCTTCGTCCCAATCCGCTCGATCAGGACGGTCTACTTGGGCTGTTCAGCGCCGATATTACCGGGGCCGATTTCACGCTCCATCCGGCGACGCAGGCGGACATGCGCGGTGGAACTTACGAAACCAAGCCGTCGCTTGAGGTGATTTACGATGAGGTTTGATGCGTGACTGAACTGACCGCCTTGCCCACAGAAGATCGTGCGCGTGATCGCATCGATCTTGCTGGTGCGGGCGGATGTTCGTCGAAAGACACCATGCGTGAGGCCGCGAAAAAGGCGGGCAAGACGGAAATCCTCGACCAGTATGCCGCTGATTATCCGGTCGGTCCTCATGATCAGCCGCAGTCGATGTGTCCAGCCTTCGGGTCGCTTCGCGTTGGTCTACGGATGCGCCGCACCGCGACGATTCTGTCGGGGTCGGCTTGCTGCGTTTACGGGCTGACCTTTACTTCGCATTTCTACGGTGCGCGCCGCAGCGTCGGCTATGTGCCGTTCAGTTCGGAAACTCTGGTCACCGGCAAATTATTCGAGGACATCAAGGAAGCCGTCGAGCAGATGGCCGACCCCGAAAAATACGACACCATCGTCGTCACCAACCTGTGCGTGCCGACCGCGAGCGGCGTGCCGCTGCGGCTGTTGCCCGATTCGATCAACGGTGTCCGGATTATCGGCATTGATGTCCCGGGCTTTGGCATCCCGACCCATGCGGAGGCTAAGGATGTGCTCGCCGGTGCGATGCTCAATTATGCGCGCAAGGAAGCCGAGCAGGGTCCAGTTGCGGCACCATCCGCTCTGGCTGACAAGCCAACGGTGACGTTGCTTGGCGAGATGTTCCCCGTCGATCCGATGGGCATTGGCCATATGCTTGAGCCATTGGGGCTGGCAGCAGGTCCCGTTGTACCGACCCGCGAATGGCGCGAGCTTTATGCGGCGCTGGATGGCGCAGTGATCGCGGCTATCCATCCTTTCTACACCGCTAGCGTACGTGAGTTTGAAGCCGCTGGCCGCAAAGTTGTCGGTTCGGCTCCTGTCGGACGCGATGGCACGGCAGCGTGGCTTAAGGCCATCGGCGAGGCAACCGGTGCAAGTGCTGACCAGATTGCAGCTGCACAAAATGCCGTTCTGCCAGCCATCGACAGCGCACTGAAGGCCAAGCCAATCAATGGCCGCATCACGGTATCGGGCTATGAGGGCTCCGAGCTTCTAGTCGCCCGCCTACTGATCGAAAGCGGCGCCGATGTGCCCTATGTCGGCACCGCCTGTCCGAAGACCCCATGGTCTGAGCCCGACCGTGAATGGCTCGAAGCCAAGGGCGTTCGAATCAAATACCGCGCGAGCCTCGAAGACGATATAAAGGCTGTCGAGGAATTCGGCCCCGATCTCGCTATCGGCACGACGCCTGTGGTCCAGCACGCCAAGGCCAAGGCCATTCCGGCGCTGTATTTCACCAACCTGATTTCGGCGAGGCCTTTAATGGGTGCGGCGGGCGCTGGCAGCCTGGCGCAAGTCGTCAACGGCGCCATCGGCAACAAAGCTCGCTTCGATAAAATGAAGGAATTTTTCGAGGGCGTCGGCACGGGACATACCGCTGGCATCTGGGAAGAAATGCCTACCGACCGGCCCAAGTTCAAAGCCAAGTACGCCGCACAAAACGCGCTGGCCGCCAAAGCGGCGGAGTTCATTGGCTCATGACGCTGATCATCGATCATGACCGGGCAGGCGGATACTGGGGCGCGGTGTATGCGTTTACCGCGGTCAAGGGCTTGCAGGTCAT
>JANOPT010000032.1:0-2680 GCA_031421975.1 Sphingomonadales bacterium
CCCACACACCACTCCCCCTATGTGGCCCCCCCCCCCCCCCACCCCCTGTGGAACGCCGCCCCCCCGGGGGTTCCCGCGGGCCCCCGACACGAACGGATATGGGGATGCGCTCATACGGCGGTTTGTCCTGTCAATTGGCGGGTCACGGGATGCGAACTTGAAAGCCCGCCGTCGACCGTGATGGCTTGCCCGTTGACATAGCTGGCTTGGTCACTGGCGAGGAACAAGGCGACATTGGCGAGTTCGTCGGGCTGTGCGCCGCGGCGCAGCGGGTTGAGGCGGCCGATTTTTTCGGTGACGCCCTTTTCCTTGGCATAATCGAATGTCGGCTTAGTCATTCCGGTCTCGGTCAGGCCGGGGCAGATGGCGTTGCAGCGGACATTCGTGCCCGACAATTGCTGCGCGCTGACTTTTGCAAGGTTTATGACGCCTGCCTTTGATGCCGAATAAGGCGGGCCGCCTGCGCCCGAACGGATACCTGCGACGCTTGCAGTCAGGATGATTGACCCGCCATTACCTGCATCGGCCATGATCTTACCGGCGTGCTTTACCATAAGCCATGGGCCGATGAGGTTGACCCGCAGGACGCTGGTGAAATTCTCAACCGTGTTGTCGAAAATGCCTTCCATCCCGCCGGATATGCCTGCATTGGCGAAAGCTATGTCGAGATGGCCATGAAGCTCCAATGCTTTGGCAACCAACGCCGCCACATCCGCTTCGTCACCTGCATCCATCTGCACCGCAGTCGCAGCATCGCCGATCATCGCGGCCGTATCATGCACCGATGCCGCCATGTCGCCTAAGACTACTTTTGCGCCTTCGGCAGCAAAACGAATGGCTGACGCGCGGCCAATGCCTGAGCCAGCGCCGGTGATGATTGCAACCTTGCCGTCTAACGCTCCGCTCATACCACTACGCCTCCATCGATCACAATTGTCTGACCGGTCATAAAGCTCGACGCATCCGATGCCAGGAACACCGCCGCTCCGGCAATCTCGCGCGGCTCGCCGATCCGGCCCATCGCGGCGCTGGCAGTCGAATCTCTCAGATTTTCCGGATTTTCCCACAAGGCCTTGGCGAAGTCGGTTTTGACGAGGCCGGGTGCGATCGAATTGATCCGCACATTGTCAGGCCCATATTCACGCGCGAGGTTTTTGGTCATCTGGATGTCGGCGGCTTTTGTAATCGCATACGCGCCGAGAATGGGTGACCCACGAAGTCCCCCGATGGACGAGATGATCACAATCGAACCGGATTTACGCGCAATCATCTCAGGCGCGACCATCTGAATCAGCCAATGCTGCGACACGATATTATGGTCGAGCGTTTTGCGAAGCTGTTCATCGGTAATCGTCGCCATCGGCCCGTAATGCGGGTTCGACGCTGCGTTACAAACGAGAACATCTACCTTGCCAAACGCCTTTCGCGTTTCATCGACGAGATTTTGCAAACTTTCCTTTGATGACAGGCTGGACGCGACCGCGATTGCCGTGCCTTGGCGCTTGGCGTTGATAGCCGCCGCTACTTCATTGCACGCTTCTTGGTTCCGGCTAGAAATCACGACCTTTGCGCCGTGATCGGCCATCTCAGCGGCAATCGCTTGCCCGATGCCGCGGGAAGAGCCGGTGATGATGGCGACCTTACCGGTCAGATCGAATAGCGACATTTTACTCTCCAAATATATGGCAGGCCTTAAGCGCCAGCCTTCTCCGCAAAATTCCAGGCGGACTCGGCCAGCGGGAAAACGCGTTCGGCCATCGCCTGTGCGTGCGGAGAGCTGGCCGTGCCATCGATGACACGCTTTTTGATGCCCTGGATAATCCCTGCAAGCCGGAAGAAATTATAGGCGAAATACCAGTTCATATCAGGAAAGCCGTTACGCTTTGTCGCGGCACAATAGCGCTCAACCATGGCGTGCAGCTCGGGAATACCGAGCGCTGCGCGATCGAGATCCATCACGCCTGAGCGGCCTTCGTTCTGCGTCACCCATGCCATCGCGACATAGGTGAAATCAGCCAGCGGGTCGCCAAGTGTCGACAGCTCCCAATCGAGCACGGCGCGAACGACTGGCTCTTTGGCATCAAAAATCATGTTGTCGATGCGGTAGTCGCCGTGGACGACGCTGGTGCGGGTCTGCTCGGGCAAAGTCTTGGGCAGCCATTCGATCAGCCGCTCTATTTCGGGCATCACTTCGGTTTCGGCCAGCCGGTACTGCTTCGTCCAGCGGGCGATCTGGCGTTCGAAATAATTGCCCGGTTTGCCGAAATCGGACAGTCCCGCCGCCTCGACATCGATGCTGTGCAGCGCAGCCAGCGTGTCGATCATAGCTTCATAAGTCGCGCGGCGTGTCGCGGGGTTCGACCCTGGCATCGCGCCGTCCCAGATCGTCCGGCCTTCGACCATGCCCATGATGTAGAACCAGCTGCCGATGACGCTTTCGTCCGTGCACAGGCCATAAGGCTTGGCGACCGGGAAGCCAGTCGGATGTAGCCCTGCGATCACCTTATATTCGCGGTCGACGGCATGGGCGCTGGGCAGCAACACGCCGAGCGGTTTGCGCCGGAGCACATAAGACCCGCTTTTGGCGTTGAGCCGATAGGTAGGATTCGACTGTCCGCCGGCAAATTTCAGCGCCTCGACCGGGCCTTCGAAGCCTGCGACATTGGCGGCCATCCATTCG
>JANOPT010000033.1:0-3238 GCA_031421975.1 Sphingomonadales bacterium
CTGGCAAAAAAATACAGCGGCGTAATAGTATAGCTAAACGTGCGACTTGGCTTTATGCGTTGCATGACATTAGCCCGTCAGCAGCCCCCGCAACAGCGAGATTTGGATGATCGAATTTTTTGCCAATATCGACTGGGCTGCGGTCGCGCCTTACATCGCGGTCGGCTTTGCGGCGCAGCTTGTCGACGGCGCGTTGGGCATGGCGTTCGGCGTCATATGCAGCACATTGCTGGTCAGCGTTATGGGCGTTCCCCCGGCTCGTGCATCGGCTGGCGTGCATTTTGTCGAGATGTTCACCACAGGCGCATCGGGTATCAGCCATGTTCTGCACAAGAATGTCGACTGGAAATTATTTGGTCGCATTGCGATCCCAGGCGTCATTGGCGGCTGCACCGGGGCCTATTTGCTGGCCAACATCCATACCGAAGCAGCACGACCATTTGTTATGGGCTATCTGACGCTCATTGGCTTTTACCTGTTGTACAAGGCGTGGGATTTTTCGCACGAACACAAGCCGCGCGATCCGAAAGTCACCATGCCTCTGGGCCTGATCGGCGGCTTTCTCGATGCGTCGGGCGGCGGCGGCTGGGGTCCGGTCGTAACATCCAACCTTTTGCTGCAAGGCACCGACCCGCGCAAAACCATCGGCACCGTAAATACGGCGGAATTCTTCCTGACGGTCGCAGTGTCGATAACATTCATCGTGACCATCGGGCTCGAGGCTTTTACGGTTGTGACCGGCGGGTTGCTGATCGGCGGCCTGCTGGCTGCACCCTTCGGAGCACTGGTGGCCAAGCGAATCCAGCCGCGCAAATTGCTTTTCGCCGTTAGCACCGTGCTGATTGCGACCAGCATTTTCAGCCTTTACAAGGCTCTAGCTTAAACCGCCGCCACAAAGCTTGCTTTTACGTGCTCCGCCGCATATAGGCGCGCGCTTGCCGTTCGTGGACATCCCTGGAGGCGTGGCGGCAAACGTAACTTTATTGGAGAATTATCATGAGCGATCAGCTGACATTGTCGGCCGAGACGCGCGACCGGGCTGGCAAGGGAGCCTCCCGCGAATTGCGTCGTCAAAACCGTATTCCCGCCGTCATTTACGGCAACAAGCAAGAACCCGAACTTATCCATGTTGAAGAAAAGGCGCTCGTCAAATTATTGATGACCGGCCACTTTTCAAACAGCGTGGTCGAGATCGACCTTGGCGGCAACAAGCAGATTACGCTGCCCAAAGACGTCGCTTTCCATCCGGTTTCAGATCGCCCGACCCATGTCGATTTCCTCCGCATCGTTAAAGGTGCAAAGGTCGAAGTCAACGTGCCTGTGGTCTTCATCAACGAAGAATTGTCGCCCGGCCTCAAGCGCGGCGGAGTTCTGAACGTGGTTCGCCACGAACTCGAACTCATCTGCGACAACGACAAACTGCCTGACGACATCCAGATCGATGTTACCGGTTTCGATGTCGGCGATTCGATCCACATCAGCAACGTCAAATTGCCTGCTGGTTCGGAAAGCAAGATCACCGACCGCGACTTTACGATCGCGACAATCGTTGCTCCGTCGGCGATGAAGTCGACCGAAGGTGACACCACGGTTGACGGTGAAGGCGAAAGCGAAGCCGAAGGTTAATGGTTTTTCCGGGGCCGGGTTTCGATCCGCCCCGGATATTTCCGCAATAGGGGCTGCGCGATGCAATTATGGGTAGGCCTTGGAAATCCCGGTGCCACCTATGCAATGCACCGGCACAATATCGGTTTCATGGCGGTCGATGCGCTGGCCGAAATCCACGACCTGCCAATGCCCGCAAAGAAATTCCAAGGCTGGGTGCAAGAGCTTCGGCTTGGCAGCGAAAAAATCATCCTGCTAAAACCCGGGACGTTCATGAACGAGAGCGGCCGCAGCGTCCGCGCGGCGATGGATTTTTACAAACTGGAGCCCGATGCCGTCACGGTGTTCTACGACGAACTCGACCTTGCGCCATTCAAGGTGAAGGTCAAAACCGGCGGCGGTGCAGCAGGCCATAACGGCATCCGATCGATGATCGACCATATCGGCGCAGACTTCCGCCGCGTGCGGCTGGGCATCGGTCACCCCGGCGACAAAAACCGCGTAACCGGCTATGTACTCGGCAATTTCCATAAAAGCGAAATTGACGATCTAGCAGATTTACTGGGAGCGGTGTCGGCTGAGGCCGATTGGCTGGCCAAAGGCGACGATGTGCGCTTCATGAATGATGTGGCAATGCGACTAAAAGAGGACGAATAATGGGTTTCAAATGCGGTATCGTCGGGCTTCCCAATGTTGGAAAGTCCACCCTGTTCAACGCGCTGACGCAGACGGCGGCGGCGCAGGCGGCAAATTATCCGTTTTGCACGATCGAGCCTAATATCGGCAATGTTGCCGTGCCCGATCCGCGGTTACAGGCGATTGCCAAAATCGGCGGGTCGGCGAAAATTATCGAAACGCAACTTGGCTTTGTCGACATCGCGGGCCTCGTTCGCGGCGCATCGCAGGGCGAAGGGCTCGGCAACCAATTCCTTGGCAATATCCGCGAGGTCGATGCCATCGTCCACGTGCTGCGCTGTTTTGTGGATGACGACATCCAGCATGTCGATGACAAGATCGACCCGATTTCCGATGCTGAAACCGTCGATACCGAATTGATGCTATCCGATTTGGAAAGCCTGGAAAAGCGGGTGCCGAACCTTATCAAGAAAGGCATTCAGGGTGACAAGGAGGCCAAGGCCAGCGGCGTTGTGCTGAGCCGCGCGCTCGATCTGCTGCGCGAAGGCAAACCGGCGCGGCTGACCCAGCGCGATGATGCCGACGAGGAACGGTTGTTCCAAATGGCGCAATTGCTGACCGCCAAACCGGTGCTCTATGTCTGCAACGTCGAGGAAGCCAGCGCCGCCAATGGCAATGCGCTGTCGGCGCTCGTGTTCGAGAAGGCCAAGGCCGAGGGTGCAGAGGCCGTTGTCGTCTCCGCCGCCATAGAGGCAGAAATCTCGACCATGCCAGCCGAAGACCGCGAGGTTTTCCTGGCAGATTTAGGCCTCACCGAAACCGGCCTCGCCCGCGTCATTCGCGCTGGATACGAGCTCCTGCACCTCATCACCTTCTTTACCGTCGGCCCAAAAGAAGCCCGCGCATGGACCGTCCACACTGGCGATACCGCACCAAATGCAGCAGGCGCAATCCATAGCGACTTCGAAAAAGGCTTCATCCGCGCCGAGACGATGGC
>JANOPT010000034.1:0-2799 GCA_031421975.1 Sphingomonadales bacterium
TGCGGCGGGAAGGGGAAGTTCGCGATGCTCCGCTGAGTCTGCGCGCCCCAATAAGCGGAGGCCGGAACGTCGATGGGACCAAAACTGTCGGACTCATTGCGGGTTTCGCCGCTCACTTCTTCCGCCCGAAGTCCACGCTTACTACATTCGATCCGTCCTCGACGACTACGGATGGCTCGTCATTGCCCGCCACTTCATGGGGTTCGGGGCCGGTTTCGCCTGCATCGACATGGAATTGCAGTGCGAAATCGACTGCCGGGTCGACGAAAGCTGTAATGGCACCATACGGAATGAACAGGTGCGAGGGTATCTGGCTGAACGACAGGCCAATTTCGAAATGCTCGGCTTCGACCTTCAAATCCCAATATTTGTGTTGAAGGACAATGGTCATCTCGTCGGGGAAGCGTTCGTGCAGATGCGTGGGGATGACGACGCCCGGCGCCTGTGTCTTGAACGTGATGTAAAAATGATGGTCGCCTGGCAGGCCGTTTCGCGCAACATCGCCAAGCACGCGGCCAACGACGGCGCGCAATGCCTCCTGCACAACCTCGTCGTAGGGAATCAGGCTCTCGGGACGCTCTTCACTCATTGCCGCTTGGTGGACTGTGAGCTTTGCAAAATCAAGACGCTTGTTATTGCCAAATGCCCTGTGGCGCGTATAGGGCAGCGCCATGCGTACAGGGACGATCAGCCGCAAGACGAACGAAACGTCGATCGATGTCGAAGTCAATCTTGACGGCACCGGCATTTATGAAGTGTCGACCGGGATCGGTTTTCTCGATCACATGCTTGAGCAGCTGTCACGCCATTCGCTCATCGACCTGAAGGTCAAGGCGGTCGGCGACCTGCATATCGACCAGCATCACACCACCGAAGATACCGGCATCGCGATTGGCGAGGCTGTGTTGCATGCATTGGGCGATAAACGCGGGATTACGCGCTATGGCTCCGCTTATGCGCCGATGGATGAGACGCTGACGCGTTGCGCGCTCGATATTTCGGGACGGCCGTATTTTGTTTGGAAGGTCGCGCTGTCGATGCCGCGCCTGGGCGAGTGGGATACCGAGTTGATCGAGCATTGGTTTCATAGTTTCGCGACGAGCGCGGGTATCACGCTGCACGTTGAAAATCTCTATGGTTCAAACAACCATCATGTTGTCGAAAGCTGCTACAAGGCTTTGGCCCGTGCATTGCGGCAGGCCGTCGAGATCGACCTCCGCAAGGCGGACGCCATTCCATCGACCAAGGGGACGCTCTGAGTCGTGAAAATAAATAGGGACAGTCCCTATTTAACGGGGCAACGGGTCGGCCACCGCTGGACTCTCGATTTAAATAGGGACAGTCCCTATTTATTCTATTTATTTTGCCTGTGACGCTGGCACTCATCGATTATGGCGCCGGGAACCTGCATTCGGTGCATAATGCGCTGAAAGCGGCGGGCGCGGTGGATGTTGTTGTGACTGCCGATCGAGATGTTGTCGCCAAGGCGGACCGGATCGTGTTGCCCGGCGTTGGGGCGTTTGCCCATTGCATGGGCGCATTGTCAGCGACCAATGGCATGGTCGAAGCAATGGACAGGCGTGTTTGTGGCGACGGCGTTCCGTTCTTAGGCATCTGTGTCGGGATGCAGCTTTTGGCTGATGCAGGGGTAGAGCATGGCACAACCCAAGGCCTCGGCTGGATTGGCGGCACAGTGCGCGCAATTACGCCAACGTCAGACATCAAAATTCCACATATGGGTTGGAATGACGTTTCACCTTCGAGCACCGGATTGCTGGAACAAGGCGAAGCCTATTTCCTGCACGGATATCATTTTGATGTGGCAGACAAAGCCGACGTTTTGGCAATCACCGACCACGGCGGTCCACTCGTCGCTGCCATCGGCAGAGACAATATTATCGGCGTGCAATTCCATCCGGAGAAAAGCCAAGCCTATGGCATCAATTTTCTGAAACGCTTTCTGGAGTGGATGCCGTGACCATCATACGTAACATCCTCCACGCCTCCGCGCCTCCGCGTCTCCGCGTGAATCTCTTGTTTGTTTACGCGGAGACGCGGGGACGCAGAGAAGAGAGCAAATTTTATGATCGTATTTCCCGCAATCGACCTGAAAGGCGGCGAGGTTGTCCGCTTGGCAGAAGGCGATATGGACCGGGCGACGGTTTATGCCGACGATCCGGCGGCGCAGGCTTTGCGCTTTGCCGATCAGGGCGCGGCGTTTCTGCATGTGGTCGATCTCGACGGCGCCTTTGCTGGCCGCCCCGAAAATGCCGAAGCGGTTGAGGGGATTATCGAGAATTTCCCCGGCTATATCCAGCTTGGCGGCGGTATCCGCAACCCGCAGACGGTCGAGCGCTGGTTCGACATGGGCGTGGCGCGGTTGGTGATTGGCACGGCGGCGCTCAAAGATCCGCAGTTCGTCAAGGACATGGCGCGCGAGTTCGAAAATGGGATCGTCGTCGCGGTCGATGCGCGCGACGGGTTTGTTGCGACCGAGGGCTGGGCGGAGGTTTCGGACATTCCGGTTGTCGACCTCGCCCGCCGGTTCGAGGATGCGGGGGTGGCGTCGATTCTGTTCACTGATGTCGGCCGCGACGGGATGCTGACGGGGTGCAATATCGAGGCGACCGTTGATCTGGCGCGACGGGTAAATATTCCGGTGATTGCCAGCGGCGGGGTGAAGGGAATTGATGATATTCATCTGCTCTCGCTGCACGCAAAGGACGGCATTGAAGGCGTGATTACGGGGCGTGCGATTTATGACGGGCGGCTGGACCTGGCGACTGCGATTGCAATGGC
>JANOPT010000035.1:0-39671 GCA_031421975.1 Sphingomonadales bacterium
ACATGATAAAAAGGGCCGCTTCAGTTACTATTTTCCCAAGACCACTGGCGGGGAATCGATCTATGTCCATGCCAAGCTGATGATTATCGACGACCGGATATTGCGTATCGGATCGGCCAATATGAACAACCGGTCGCTTGGCCTAGACAGCGAATGCGATATCTTTATCGATTGCGACCGCCCCGGTAATGAAAGCGCGTGTCACAACATTGCGGCCCTGCGCGCCTCGCTGCTCGCCGAACATATCGGCCTGTCGCCCGAGCGTGTCGCGCAATTGCTGGATAGCGGCAGTTCGATGCGCGCCATCATCGAAGGCGCAACGGGTTCAGGTCCAAGCCTCGAACGGCTTGATCTTCCGGAACTGGACGAAACCGAAAAGACCATTGCCGATAATGCCGTGCTGGACCCAGAAAATCCGGACGATATGTTCGAACCGTTTTCCAGCCCCGGACTGTTTGCCCGAGTCCGGCATTTGCGAAAACCAAGCAAATAGAACGGAAATGCGCCTGCACCTGCGTCGGCGTTGACAGCATGTTAAAGTCCGGCAATCCTTATTCCCGCCGTCAGGACATGACGGGTAAATTCGCGGCCGACAAAAGTACCGACCGCATTCTGGTCGCGATAATCATATCGAAGCTGGAGCGCGAAGCGCGGGCTCAGTTGCCAGTCGGCTGACAATTCCGCACCATAAATGCGGTAACGGCGATCAATGTCGGTAAAGCTGTTTTTTTCTTGAGCAATGCTGGCCGTGAAGACGACATTACGCAGAAATTCATAATCGGCAGTGAGAGAAAAAGCGGTGGCGACGAACGCTCCCGATCCGATTGTCGACGATTCCTCGACACCGCGCCGGGCCCGCGCCGTCAGCGTCAGCAAGGGCGTCGGGAAATATTCCAGCTTCACGCGCGCGGCCAGACCGCCGACATCATCAAAGCGCGTATCCGCGAAATTCTGGCTGAAATAGCCAATGTCGAACTGACCGCGCAGCAATGACCCCACCTCGAAACTACTACCGGCCGCCAACCGATATCCCGATGAATTTCGTGAAGGCGCAGCGCCAGGTTGCCGAGCGTAATCACGGTCATTGAGCGCGGCATTTACAAACACTGCAACAGCCGGACTGATGGCATAACCTGCTGCGGCATCAGCGGTCAGCAGCGTCCGGTTGCGAAAATCCTGGTCGACAAGCGCGCCGAGGCCATCGCGTCCGTCGCTGTAATTGCGGGTTTCGGCAGCAACGCGCGTAGCCATTTCCAACCTGCCAGACGAATGCGCGCCGGCAAGAAAAGCTGACGTATAATCATATTGTACGGGACGTCTCAGATTAAGCGGGGAGTCGGGATCTGTCCTGTTTTCTGTACGACGACCGTTAAGGGTGCCAGCATAAAGCCTGGTGTCGCGGCTGACGTCGTACCGCCCGCGAAGGCCAAGCGCATAGTCGGTTGTATTCTGGCTGCTGATGCCAAGATATTGTCGCCGGTCGATCTCTGCGCTGGTCGTCAGCGTCAGGCTATCGACGCGCGAGGCAGATGACAGCGACGGCCGGACCCGGACCACCAGATCATCCTTGGCATCGAGATCAGCAAAAATATTGTCGTCGTAAAATGTGTACATTCCGATGCTCGGCATGAACTCGGTGCTACCGATCCGTATCGGAACCGGGTCATATTCGGGCTGCGGCCGATCGCGCACGCCGACAATATCGCGCCGACCGAATGTGAACCCCTCATTTTCAAACTCCTCCAGCATGTCGGCTTGCTGGGCACAGGCGGCAGCCGGGAAAGCTGCGGGCAAAACCGCCGCCACGACGACACCAAATCTGCACCTAACCGGCCATTTTTGCGGCGACCCCGTCGCAAATTCGGGAGAACAGAGCTCAGGCGGTTTCAAGCGCAGACTCGATCGCGTGCCAATAACGCTGCGCCGCCTTTTCGGGCGTGTAGCTCTTCGTGCGGACCAACGCGCGTTTCGCGTAGCTTTCGCGCACCTCGTCCTGCTGCAGATACCGCAGCGCCTGGGACATGGCCTCGATATCATTGCACGGCACCAATATACCATAATCGGTCGGCGTCATGCCCGTAAAGTCGGCACAACTATTTTCTGACAGGATTTCAGCTGGCCCCGATTTGCAGTGCGTAGAGATGACGGCGGTGCCCGCGCTCATGGCCTCGACAAGGCCGTTAGGGAAGCCTTCGGCGTTGGAGGGCAGCACGAAAAACTGCGCCTGCGTCAAAACCGGAAACGGGTTTTGCATGAAACCGGTGAGGATGATGCGATCCCGCAAACCATAAACGGCGATCCGCTCCTCAAGCACCGACCGAAGCGGGCCTTCGCCGATGATAAGCAATTTTCCCGGAATCGATGACGCGGCGAAGGCGTCGATGAGCAATGCAAAATTCTTGTTTTCGACCAGGCGCCCCATCGCGACAATGTAGGGTGCCTCAATGGCAAGATCTGGCGCTGCGGTCGCTTGTCGCCGGATTGCATCCATATCCACAGGGTTGGCAATCACGCTGATGCGATGGCGGGGAATGGCGAATTTATCTGTGAGATCGGTCGCAACGCCCTGTGACACTGCGATCACGTGCGTTGCGCGTCGATAGCAGAACCGCATCATCGCCTTGCGAATTACTCCAGCGGCACTCGTGCCGAAATGCGCTTCCGGGTTCACCCGCTCGCTGATGACCCACGGCGTATTTTTGCCGCGATGGCTGGCCCAGTTGGCAACATTTGCCCGGGCAAGGAAGCTGACGGTAATTGCCGGGCGGAGATTTTTTACTAACGCACGCAGCTTCCACATGCTTCGCAGCAGGTTTTTCCGGCTATCGAGGCGGTAGACCTGTATCCACTCAGGCACGGCATACGCAACATGCTCCTCATCCAGTAATGCCAGGGAAATTTCGTAACGGTCGCGCCAGTCGGCAGAATGGGCAAGCAGGGTCGTCATGACTCGCTCGGCACCGCCGCCGGCAAGCGAATTGATGACGAAAAGAACCTTGGGAAGCAAAAATATCTATCCGGACTAGGGAGGTACTTCCCTCGCTATCAGGAATAAACTGGCCACCAATCGCGCGGCGTCAAGGCGCCCCGATTTTCGGCTGGTCAGACCTGCACGTAAAGCGTCACCCCAGAAAGAGATAGCCCACTGCCAAAACGACCACCCAGGCCGCCAGTGCCAGCGCAACGATCATCCATACCCGCCGTGGAAGTTGCCGAGCCTGCTCAGCCGGCGATAGTTTCGGGTTATTGCCGTTGCCTGCCGAATAAGGGGGCTGGTCCGCATCGCGATCGGGCATATCGAATGATCTGGAGGGTGAGCCGCGACGATCGAGCATCGCCGTCGCGCCGGTCAATGGCTTGCCCACAAGCGGAGCATTGCTGACCACCGTACTACGGCTGAAGACGCCCTCGTTCTCCTTTTCCAACTGACATCCCCCCTAATGCATTCGGCATCAAGCGAGGCGAAAAGTCCGATTTCATCCGTCTTTGAAGCGCCCCCGCTTTTACCGTACTGAATAGCGAAAATCCGCAGATAATGGCATAAAAAATTACACCTTCGATTTGCCAGAGCGCCATGGTTGCCAAGTTCATGAAAATAAAAGCCAAATGTGCAAAGACGAGCGTGAGCCCGGGCCATCCAGGCGTTTTCAGCGCGAGTCGAAGCATGGTCGCCCAAAACAGTAGCAGCAGAAAAAGCCCGACTATGCCCAGTTCGAAAAGATAGGCGACAACGGTATTATGCGGATATACCTTGAACCAGTCAGGCCAGCTATCGGGGCCAAAACCGAGCAGATGATTCAAAAGCGAGGCGTCCATCCAGGTATACAGATATCCCGACCATATATAGGCCCGCCCCGATAACAGCCGGCGGTCGTCGAACGAAAATTCCGCCGGGGGTTTGATATAGCGCGATGGATCGTCGATAAAAATTGCCAGATCGCTAAACCGCTCAGGTGAAGAACCGACAAGTTGCGTAACGAAAACGAGCGCAAGCATGACAAGTAAAAGGCCGATAAACGCACGCTGCCTGCGAACGAAAGACGTAATCGTGCCGCTCATCATTTGCACCACCGCAAACGGGAAAAGCGCCAAAAACGTCGTTCGATAATTGGCAAGGCCGATCGCCACCACCAGCAGCGCAAGCAACGCTGATTTGATCAGCCTTGGCAAGGTGACCGCGAGACAAACGACAATGAGAAAGGTTGCCAGCGCAATCGAGAATGTCGCTTCATGATTGTAACCGCCGATAAAACTGACTGAACCGTCAAGCTCCGACGCCTTTGCCCTGCCCAGCACGATCGACAGCAACTGGAGGACCGGAAGCGGTGCGAATGCCCACAAAAGCGGCAAGGAAAAACGTGGGCCGCCATTATCTTTAAGGGCACGGTAAACCGCGATCATCATGACAATAAAATAGAGATGTTTGACCACCGGATTGACTGCATCAACCCCGTTGCCATTCGCCACCGCGCTGAGAAACGAAACGATGATTATGGCATAAACCGGCACCAGCGACTTGAACAACAAATCGCGCGGACGCATTATGTAAAGACCGGTCAGTACAATGACGATCGAGCCAATCGCATTCCAGCTAAGGCCGGGAAACGCCTGTTTGAACGTAAACTCGTGGAATGCGCTCATGACATAACGAAGCCATATTGCGGCGATTACGAACCGCGCTGCGGCTCCGTCGACTCTCTTAACCGCAAGATAGACCGGAAAGGCGAGTAACCCGCTCACCGCAAAAAGCAGCAATAAAGGAAGCGATGGTGCCCCGCCGCCACCGTCCATTATCGATTCCCGTGGCGATTGCTGACGGGCTCAGTCATGCGTAATATTGCTGATATCGCTGGGCATAATCCTGCCCGTCATCATATCCGTTCCGCGATTGCCTGACGACGTCGACTCGGCTTAGCGCAACGCCGACGACATGCGCTCCGACGGCGTCGAGTTCACGAAGCGCGATTTCTGCCGCTTTGACCGGCGTTTTCTTCCATCGCACCAAAACCAGAACCGCGTCGGCAAGCGCAGCGATGCCCCGCGCTTCCGCCACAGGAAGCACAGGTGCAGTATCGAGAATTATCAGGGCGAAGCGATTGCGTAGCTGGGCCAGCAACGCGTCCATCTTATCCACCGCCATAAGATCGGGCAAAGACCGATTTTCGGCTTTCTGAACAAGATAGGAAACGCCCGACTTTTCTTCATAATATATGGCCTGTTCAGGCGAGCATTTTCCCTGAAGCACATCGCTCAACCCAAAATCCGCACGCGCCCCAACGGACACGGATGCCTCGCGACTGCGCGAGTCGCAATCAACGACAATCGTTGCGATCCCGGCCTGTGCAGCGGAGCGCGCGAGCGATATCGCCGCACTGCTTTTGCCTTCATCGGGAAGCGCCGACGTTATGCATAATATTTTCAGCCCGCGATTGCCCGAACCGAACAGCAACGATGTCCTTAAAACGCGGAAGGTTTCGGCGAATCGGGAATGGGGGTGTTCAAGCAGGAAATCGGGCGGCCAGCTTTGTGCGCCTTGCGCCTCGGTCAGGGTTCCAAGTTCGGGGATCGAACCGATCGCCCGCACGTTAAGCTTTTTCTCCACCGCATCCGATGTCCGCAATCCGCGTTCGAACAATTCCATCGCCATCAGGGCCAGCGCCGATGCAATGCCCGCCGCGACCAGCGCGATTGCAATGAACAACAACGGGCTCGGTGACGCCGGAAGGACCGGTATCGAAGCTCTTGATATCGCCTTTGCACCGCTATCCTCGGTGCCTTGCCGCGTAACGGCCTTTTTATATTCGTCGAGCAGGCTTTGGTACAGTTCGCGTGCCGATTGGGCGTTGCGTTCAAGTTCGCTTAACCGGACCGAGGCGGTGGTATCGGTCGCCAGACGCCCCTCCAGCCCGCCCAGCGAAGAGGCGATCGATCCTGTGCGCCCTTGCGCGACCCGGGCCTCGCTCGCAAGGCTGGCAACGACCCGGCCGACTTCTGCACTGATCTGCTGGTCGATGTCGGTCAGCTGATCTCTGGTTTTAATGTAATTGGGGTGAAGCGGACCGTATCGCGAGCCGACATCGGCCACTTGAGCGCTCAACTGGGCGCGCTGATTACGCAGCCCAGCAATCACTTCTGAATTCAGCGCCTCGCCCAGCGTGTCGCCGGACAAGCCCCGGGATGTCTGACTCCGGGCAGTGGACAGACGCGCGTTGGCGGCCGCCTCAAGCGCCTTGGCCTCGGCAAGTTGCGTGTTCAGAACGGACAATTCCTGCTGGGTGATCGAACTGGCATTGGACGCGGCGAACAGTCCTTGGCTGGCGCGGTAGCGCGCGACTTCGGCCTCTGCGGTCAGCACTTCTCCGCGCAGTTCGTCCAGCCGTGCTTCAAGCAAGGCTACGCTGCGTCGTGTCGTGCGCGCCTCGCCCTCAATGCTGGTGGCAAGATATTGATTGATGATTTCATTGGAAATGGCTGCCGCGGTTTGTGGATTTGCCGAGGCATATTGAACCCCGATGGCATAAGAAATGCCCTCGCGGGTCACAACGAGCGCGCCGCCCAATATGCGAATTGCCCGTTCGCGCGCCGCATTCCGCTGCGCCACGGTCACGCGCGACTGCGCCCTGGCTTCCAGCAGCTCTGGGTTGAATTCAGGCTGATCAACCAGCTTCAGCGAATCGACCACGCGCCCGGCAATAAATGGCGACTGCAAGATCTGCACGGCGGTGTCGACGGTTGGGGAATCGGTCGCCAAAACCGGCGTATCGGTTTCAACGGGGACGACTTCTTCAGGCTGTCGTTCGACGACCATCGATGCCGTCGCAACATAACGCGGATCGGTTAGAAAATAGACAACCGCCGTCAGCAATATGGCAACCGCCGAGGCGATAAAAATCGACCATTTCCGCCTTCGAACTGCACGACCGATTGCGCGAATATCGAGCAGTTCGTTGTTTTCAGCCGCAGCGATGCGGTCGGTGGGAATATGAGGGTGGTTCATGTTAAATCATTTCTCTTCAGGCCCCACTGTTTTCTGGTCATTGATATCCGGCCCGCCGCCGCCCTCGCGCCGCCTGAAACATACGATAGATCGTCTGCCGGAACGCTGTGGGCATCAGCCGCATCCCCTCGATCAGCAGAAAGAGGCCAACACCCTCGGGCAAACAAAGGTTGCGGGCCAACTGTCCCGATATCCGCTGCCCTTTGAAAGAAAACCGCGCGTAAAAACCGATTTGCTGGTTGATAAGCTGACGAAGCAAAGCGCGCTCGGCCAGTGTTGCGGTTTGGATCATCTCCCGTGCTGTTTCGACCACCAAAGGCACGGTGTCTGTGTTGGTCGTTTTACTGACTTTGTTATCCGAATCCCTGTGAAATTCGGCGCTGATATTCGGCACATAAGCAAACGGGGCAATGCGGGCGGCGCGAAGCCACATATCCTTGTCCCCGCCGCGTACTGCTTTGCCGATGGGGAACGGCCCTGCTTTCAACAGGACGTCACGGCGAAAGGCCGAAGCGCTGGTCCAGATCGGGCACTCCCCGTTTTCGACCCACAGCTTCAGAAACCCTGCGAAATCCACAGGCTGTCCCTCGCTGACCGCAAGGGCCGACGACATATTCGAGGCCGCCCGGCGGTTCTCGAATACATGGTCGTAACGGGTGGCGACGCAGCCTGCTTCCGGTGACAGCGCGATGGCTGCTGCAATGTCGGCCAGATGGCTTTCGCTCCAGATATCGTCCGCGTCCAGAAACGCAATCCAGTCGCCGGTCGCTTCTGTCACCCCCAAATTGCGAGCCGCATAACCGCCAGGCCCCGGCCGGTCGCGCAACAGCAGGCGCAGCCGGGGGCTTGAGATCAGCGCAAGGATTTCCGCGCTGCCATCGGTCGATGCATCATCGATGACGATGATCTCGTCCGGCGGCAATGATTGCATCAGCGCGCTATTGACCGCAGCAGCCACATGCCTCGCTTTATTATGAAGCGGGATAATGACAGAGAATTTCGGTTTGCTCATTCTGTCCCAATTTTTGCAGCGATTAGGGCGGCCCGTTGCGCGTTGTCGATGAATCGAAGTACGCCATGATAACGTCACTTCACACCGTCATTCTAAGCCCTATCAGGACGATTGTGCAATGCAGCATAGCTCATTCCAGCCGTATCGCGGAACAGGTGAGCGCGAACCAGAGCCGATTATAGTCAGGAACAAATGTGGGCCTCGAATTGCCGCGAACAAAGATATTTGTGGTCAGCCTGCGCGGGGCTCAAGATCGCAGGAAAGCGTTCGTGGCATTCAATTTGAAGGGAGCACCCCTTTGGAAGTTTTTCGATGCCTGCGAAACGCTTCACCCCGATCTCGATTATGACGACGACAACGCTATCATCGCCAAGGGCCGCCCGCTAACGCGCGGGGAGCTGGGCTGCTATTCCAGCCATTACGCTCTTTGGAAGCAGCTGATCGATGACGAGCATGCCGATCAGTACATAATTCTCGAAGACGATGTCATTGCCGATTGGCATTATCTTGAACGATTTGCCGGGGTGCGACACGAGGACGCCGGAAATGATTATATCCGGCTCTATTACAAAAGACCTGCGCCTTTTCGCGTGTTGGAAAAAAACTACCTCGCGCGCTCAACGTCGCTGGTTGAGCTGTCGGGCTATTGTTTCGGAACGCAGGCCTATCTTCTGACCAAGAACGGAGCGCGGCATTTTGCCGGGCGGTTGCGTAAAGTTATTCGCCCCATCGACGATGAAATGGACCGTTCGTGGAACCACGGTATGCCAAACCGGGCGGTGTTTCCGTTCCCCGTGGTCGAACGCGCGGTCGACAGCGACATTGGCGGTTCGCGGTTCGAGCCCTTTGCCATTCCATCGCGGCTAAGGCTTCGGCGCTTCGTCGCGCGCAATACCGAACGGTTGCGGTATCATTTGGCTGCCCGGCGGATGTTACCATGAATGCGACGTCGACCGAGTTCGACTCGGATCTGCGCGGCAAGACACGGCGCTCTCTGGGCTGGACCGTTGGCCGTGCACTCAGCGATCAATTATTCTCCTTTGCGGTTTTTATCATTCTTGCCCGGTGGCTCAGCAAGGAGGATATCGGCATTTTTGCGATGGCCTATGTCTTTGCCGAAGGCAGCCGCATTATCGCCACTGGCGGGCTGGTGCAGATTATCGCGCGCGCGCCGGAAATAGATGACGAGCAAACCGACACGATTTTCTGGAGCAATATGGGCGTCGCGTCGCTGCTGACGGCTTTGATCTGGATGCTGGCGCCGACCATCGCCGACCTGCTCAATCATCCCGAGATTGCACATCCGCTTCAGACATTGTCGCTCATCCTTCCGGTTAATGCGCTCGGAGCGTGCCATATGGCCCTTCGGTTGCGCGAATTCGGGCACAAGACGGTTGCGCTGCGATCGATGCTGGCAGGCGTGATCGGTGGCGGTGCTGCGGTTATCGCTGCGCTGTCCGGATACGGCATCTGGTCGCTCGTGATCCAGCGCTGCGTCGCCGAAGCGATCGGAACGGTGCTGGCGTGGACGTCTTATCGCTGGGTGCCCGGCCGTCAGTTTCGATGGCAGCGCGCCAGGGAAAATTTCCGCTTCGGTGGCAATCTGACGATCGCGCAGATCATTTTTCTGCTGCTCGTCCGTATTCAGGATTTGCTGATCGGCAGCTTTCTGGGCGCGGCAGCAGTCGGCACCTACCGCGTCGCGTGGCGAACGACCGAAATCTTTGCGAACTCTGCGATCCAGCCGTTTTCAGCAGTCGGCCTGCAAACCTATTCACGGTTGCAGTCCAACCCCCAAGCATTGCGTCAGGCATATAGCGCGATGCTTGGCCTTTGCTCGGCATTGTCATTTCCCGCGTTGGTGGGCTTTGGCGTCATTGCGCCTGCGCTGGTGCCGCTTGTCTTTGGCGACAAGTGGCAGGATGCAGGACAGCTTGGTCAGGTTTTTGCCTTCATGGCGGTTCCGTTTACGCTCAATTTTTTTGCATCCCCGGTGCTGACGGCGATGGGCAATGCTCACCGGCAGCGGACGTTGGCGGTTATTCAGCTCGTGCTTACCGTCGCGCTGACGCTTGCGGCGCTGCCTTACGGATTGATGGCGATTGCCATCGCGTATGTGGTTCGCGCCTATCTGACGCTGCCTTTGCAGATATATTTCCTGAAAGAAGCTTCGCCGATCACCGCGCGGGTAACCTATGACGCGGTAAAGGCGCCCTTTATGGCATCGGCTGTCATGGGCGTACTGCTGTGGGGCGCTATGCGGTTTCTTTCAAATGATCATGCGCTTGGCTGGACCGAACTGGCTGGCGCGATTGCGACCTCGGCATTGGTCTATTGTGCGATATTGCTCGCGATATCGAAAACCCATCGTCACCTCGTTCTCAACATCCTCCCGCACAAGATGGTTTCGCCGCATGCCTGATCTCGCCATTATCGAAGCGTCTCACATCACCAGGCTTCAGCAGAGGATTGCGGATCAGATCGAACCGCTGCTTGATGACAGACCCTTCGCGCTGGTCGATTTTCCCGATCACAGTAATGTCGGCGACAGCGCGATCTGGCTGGGCGAAACTGCTTTTTTTGCTGGCAACGGACTAGCCCCGACCTATTGCAGCAGCCTCAAATCGCATGTCTACGATGACCTGAAGGCCGCCATTGGCGATGGGACTATTTTTCTGCACGGGGGCGGAAATTTCGGTACGATCTGGAAAGCGCACCAGGATTTCCGTATCGATCTGTTGCAACGCTTTCCCGGTCAGCGAATCGTGCAATTGCCCCAATCGATCCATTTCGATTCCGCCGACAGTGTAACGGAAACAGCAAAAGCGATCGAGCGCCACGGCAATTTTGTTCTGCTGGTACGCGATCGGCCATCGCTGGAATTCGCACAGCAGCATTTCCAGTGCGAAATATCATTATGCCCCGACATGGCCTTTTGCATCGGCTCACTGACACGGCAGACGCCAACGGTGGACCTGCTCTACCTGCTCCGCACCGATCTCGAAAAGTCGGTTGTCGGCCTGCCAGAGCATCCATTGCGGTCTTACCGGATCGACGATTGGCTGGATGAAGACCGGTTAGCGATCCGGACCACCGCCGCCGTGTCGCGGCTACTGAGCCTCGCGAGCCATCCAGACAAGGCAAGGCTGGCGAAATATGACAGGCTGGCAAAGGCGCGGCTGAATCGCGGCATTGCCATGCTATCATCCGGGCAGGTTGTCGTCACTGACCGCTTGCACGGGCATATCATGTCGGTCCTGTTGGATATTCCGCACGTCGCGCTCGATAATAGTTATGGCAAGCTGACTAACTTCATCGAGGCCTGGACCGCCGACATCGAAAATATGCAGAAAGCCGGGTCGCTGGCACAAGCGGCGGAAAAGGCGGAGGCACTGTTGCGATGAAGCTGGCGGTGACGGGCCTTCGCGGCATACCCGGTGTCATGGGTGGGGTGGAAACGCATTGCGAGGAAATGCTGCCCCGCGTGAAAGCGCTCAATCCCGGAATCGATATCACCGTGTTCGCGCGCGAAGGCTATGTAACGGGCGTTCCGTATCGGTTTGGCGGGCTGTCGGTCGTCACCGTTGCGTCGCCTTCGTCGGTTTCTGCCGAAGCCATCGTCTCCACCTTCAACAGCATAATCGCCGCCCACCGCGCCGGTGCCGATGTGGTCCACATTCATGCCATCGGCCCCGCCCTGCTTGCACCATTCGCCAGATTGCTGGGCTTGAAGGTCGTGATGACCCATCATGGCGAGGACTATAACCGCGCAAAATGGGGCGCATTTGCCAGATTTGCGCTCCGTACCGGCGAACAGTTCGGCGTGCGGTTTGCAAACCATGTTATCGCGGTGTCGCCGTCACTGACGCAACGGTTAAAACAAACTTTCCCTCAGGCAGCAGACCGCATCAGCTACATTCCCAATGGCGTTCCCGAATTGCCGACAGGGTCAGGCCAGACCCTGTCCGAATTTTCACTTTCACCCGGCGGCTATATACTGGCGGTCGGACGACTGGTTCCGGAAAAAGGCTTGCATGACCTGATCGCCGCGCACGCAGTCGCCCGTGACCCGCGCACACTTGTTATCGTCGGTGCAACCGACCACCCAAGCGAATATGCGACATCGCTGCTGACAAAGGCAAGCGAATGCGTTGTCTTTACCGGGATCCAGGGCCGCGCGACGCTGCGCGAACTTTTTGAAAATGCCGCGCTATTCGTGATGCCGTCCTATCATGAAGGCCTGCCGATTGCGGCGCTCGAAGCAGGGTCCTGCTCGACGCCGATGCTGTTGAGCGACATTCAGCCCAATCTTGATATCGGGCTGACGGCGGCGAATTATTTCCCTGTCGGTAATGTCGATGCCTTGGCGCGCGCACTGGCGCGTCCTGCCGAACAATATAGCGTCGATGCAGCGGAATTTCGCCGGAAGTTCGATTGGGACGACATCGCACTCAAAACCTCGGCGGTTTATCAAAGCGTCGGCTGATACCCGCTAGTCCATCGCTCAATACGCGTTGCGATGGACTAGGATACCAAAAGTGCGGATCAGAATTTCGACGTCCAGCGCCAGCGACCAGGTCTGGATATATTCCAGATCGGCGGCGAGCCGGTTTTCCAGATCGGACTTTTCCATGGTGGCACCCCGAAATCCGCGAATTTGGGCAAGACCGGTAAGACCCGGCACGGTCGCGTGACGCAGCCAGTAATTGCGGTCGATTTCCCAGAACAGCTTGCTATCGGCACGCGAACCCAGCGCATGCGGACGGGGGCCGACCAGGCTCATTGACCCCGTCAGCACATTGAACAGCTGCGGCAGCTCGTCGATGCTTGTCATCCGGATGAACTTGCCGATACGGGTAATCCGCACATCGTCGCGCATGGTCGAAACATCACCCGCAGAATCGCACGTTTCGGACCGCATGCTGCGAAATTTGTAGATGTTGAACAGCCGGCTGCCATGGCCCAACCGTTGCTGTTTGAACAAGACCGGGCCGGCGCTGTCGAGTTTGATCGCAATCGCCGTCAATATCATCAGCGGCGCGAGAAACGCGAGTGCAAGGAAAACGATCACCAGATCGACCGATCGTTTCAGCCAGAGTTGCACGCGCGACAGCGGCCTGATGTGATGCGGGTTCAGTGGCCAGGTCGTCGCCAAAGCGCCCAGACCGCTGAAATCATGATGGACCTCGCCCTCGACGCCTGTGCTTTTCAGGACCAGAGTCCAGTCGCGGTGCAGCCGTTCCGGGCAGGCAATCATCACGCGATCAACCGACTGGAATAACTTGCCTAGCCGGTCGAGCATGTGCGGGCAGGTGATGTCGGGGCGGAGCCCGGCGTCCCGCGCCAGCACCACGTTGGACCTGACACCCGATGCACCGGGAAGGCCGTCGACGATAATCAATTCGCTGATCGGGTTTTTGTTGAGCACCTGTTCGGCCAAAACATGGCAAAAATATCGGCTCGCGGCAATCAACGCGGCCGAAACGAAAAAGCCGGTTGCGATAAACGACAGGTGATGCGGCTTCAGTATCGACAGACCATATAGAAAAAACAGAATGAGGCCCATGGTGCCCAGTAGCGCCATGATGCTGCGAGTCGTTCCCCGCAGGCTTTTGTAAAGCACCTGGCGACCATAGGCCCGGTTGACCAAGGCAGTCCCCAGAAAAATCGGAACCGCCAGAAAGCATAATTTGAGGCCCGGCGATGCCAGCAGGTCGCCGGACAATATCATGTTGCTGACGACAAAACCGCCCACGACCGACAGCATATCGGTCCCGATCATCGTGGCATAAACGACAAGACGCCGGGTTCGCTTGCTCGGCGCCGGCGCCAGTGACGCGGCTTTATTGTCATGCAGAAATGCTGCGTCATGAAGACTGCCGAACTGTAAATTCATCCAAGGGACCTTTCAGGTCGATTCAACTGAAATGCGAAATCACCACCAACACGATGCGTTGTGCCCGCTGCCGTTCAGCAGCGTCGCTTATTGACCTGGATTTTCAAAGGTGCAGGACGACCGCATGGTTTACCGATATCCACAAACCGAGTTATGTTTATCCGCCCCCTAAGACCTTTTCATGATGCTCATGTGTCATCACATGGCCGCTTTGTCACTCGCTGTTCTGACGCCCAAAGACGGAATGTGCATTCAACGCGATTAGGCACCATGCAGTCTTAACAACGTTGCGCCATTCGCTTTCCTTGTCAGTAAGTCGCAGGGTCGGACGACACCCCATGCCGCGAATCCCATTCGAGAAAGCCCGCCCGTGACCATCGAAAAGCCAGACGTTTTCCATTCTTTAGGCTATACTTGGGCGCTCATCCTGTCGGACCTCCACCGTTATGCCGGTAACCAGCGGGCGGGATCGTTCGTACGCCATTTTCTGTTCACGCCCGGGTTCAAATATACGACAGTCATGCGTCTGTGCGGGTATATGAAGCTGCGGCCAACCCTGCGTTACACGGTCTATCCGCCATTCAAGCTGCTCTTGCTCCGCTATCGCTATAAATATGGCATTGCCATTCCCGAATATACGCTGGTCGGACCGGGATTGTTTATCAACCGTTTCGGCAATATCATGGTCAACGGCGATGCCGTCATCGGTGCCAATTGCAACATCACCCACGGCGCAATGCTCGGCCAGATGAACAGGGGCCCCCGTCAGGGCTCCCCCGTGCTGGGTGACGAGGTGTTTCTGGCTGCGGGTTGCAAGGTTATCGGACAGATTCGCATCGGCAATCGGTCGGCGGTCGGCGCGAATGCCGTGGTGACCAGAGATGTTCCCGATGGTTTCGCCGTCGGCGGTATTCCGGCGAAGATTATTTCAACGAACGGTTCGGAAGGGTATATCAACCGCCGTGTCGAATGGGATGGTCGCCGCAGGTTTCGCGCCGCACAACCGGACGGCACCGCCACTCAAAAATAGCGTTCGGTGACGCGGACGATATCACCCGGGTAGACCGGCGTATTGCTGCTTAGCACGGTCAACACCTCCTCCGGCTGTCCGGCGCGCTTTATGAATATGCGTTTTTGCTGAGCGCGATAGGTAAAGCCGTCGGCTTTGGCGATCGCCGCCAGCACCGTCAGATCGGCGGTATAAGGATATTCGCCTGGCTTGTTGACTTCGCCCAGCACATAGACCGGACGAAAATTCTTGACCTCGACGGTCACCCTGGGCGTTGCAAGATAGCCAGTCGCCAGCGCCGCTGTAATCGAATCTGCCAATCCCGACGGCGTCTCGCCGGCCGCCTTGATCGTGCCGATCAACGGAAACGACAATGTGCCGTCGGTGCCGACATTGAAGTCGCCGGTCAGCGCTTCTTCGCCATAGGTGATGATTCTGAGCGTCTCGCCGGGCCGCAAAACATACGCCTGATTAACGTCCTGAACGGCGGCGCTTTCGACCGGGAACGGGTTTTGAGACGCGCACGCGCACAGCATTGATACTGTGCCAAACGACATCAGGGCGTGGTTGCGAAAACTGGCCATCCGGTGGTTCCATTCAACTGTCGTGGGACTGCCTTGCTCAAGAGGTTTCGCCAAGGCAGCACAACCGTTAATCGACCATGTGCATCGCTTCATGGACTAGCCGTGAAAATCGCGCCGGTTAGCCGCAACATGGACCCATGTGCCGCGCGCCTTATTCCAGCTTGAGGCTATCGCGCCAAGCTATCACCTCACGTTCTGCTCGAATGGCGTCCTCTGCCGGCATGACTGGCCTCACCTGAAATTCCAGCGCCGGAAGCAGCGAGCACCAGCATCCTGCCGGTATCATGGCGCGCGCCGTCCATCTCTACGGCCCCAGCTGCGACATAAAGTGCGCGCTCCTTATATTCCGCCGGAAACTCGGCAGTGGCACCCGGTGCCATTTCGAGATGGGCGTAAAAAAGCGACGAGTGCGTTTGCGCGCCAGCGGTCAGGCCATAGGCACTGCCCGCGATCAATTGCCCCGTTACGCCCGCATCGGTCGATTGCGGCAGTTCATCGCCTCCATGATGCGTAAACGACGGCGCGACCTCCTCCATCCCGTCCGGCAATGCAACCATAATCCTAAATTGCTGCTTGATTGCGGCCGGGTTAGGCCTTGTGCAAATGACTAAAAACAGCTTCATTGCAGTTTGATAGCCAGTATTGCACATCATCAGATGAAATAATTAAACCCAGGGGATCCCGCTCGTGAAAGAGCCGTCTTTTTCGCCTGTCGCCATAAAATTTCTGTTCAAGTCAGGAAGCTGGTTTGCCCAGTTGCCCGATGACGTCCAAAATGCGCTGATGACCGCCGGGCTTTGTCGTAATGTCCGCGCGGGCGAAAAACTTTATCGGCAAGGTGATGCCGCGACCGGTTTGCACGGGCTGATTTCGGGCGAACTCCATATTACCGGCTCTGGCAGTAGCGGCGCCAATCTTTTGATGGCCATCCATCGGGCCGGGGACTGGAACGGGTTTCTCGCCTGCATTGACAAACAGCCACATGCATTCTCCGCATTAGCTGCGGTAGATTGCACCACATGGTCGATCCCGCTGGACGCGATCACCAATATCTTTGAGAAAGACGCGGCGACGTTTCGGATGCTGGTCGTCCCGGAGATTCGTGTTGCCAGACGGGCTTATCACTGGCTGGTGGAGATGACCCGCCGACCACCAAGCCAGCGCATCGCCGAACGGTTGATTGATCTTGGCCGTTGGACACATAGCGAGCGGTCCGGGCCGATCTCCCCCATCGAGAATGTCAATCAGGACGCGCTTGCGGCCGCCACCAACGTATCGCGCCAGACGATGAACAGCGCGCTAAAAGCGCTTGAGGCGCTTGGTCTTATCAAGGTCGGTTATGGCAAAATAGAGATACTCGATATTGTCGCGTTGCAAGAATATGCGACGTCACCTCAATCGAAAACAACCTAATAGTCGCCTGCGCGACAATTGCGTAAGCGCATCAACGATATGCCATTTGAATGGCAAGCCGCATTCGTGCATGTTGCTTCTCACAACCCTGGCGATAGCATAGCAGGTGCACAGGTGCGCCACGTCACAGGTCTTGAGGAGGACGGCATGTATATCAAATCCGCAATTATGTTCGCCGCTGCGTTGGGAATGGCATCAGCAGTGTGGAGCCAAACCGATAAAATGGCCCCCATCGGTCAGGGTGAAGCAACGATTTATCGCGATACCGGCTTTCAGGGACCCGCAGTGTATGTCGGCGAAGCAAAAAGCGATTTGCAGCTGTCGTGGCCCGTCCGGTCGATCCGGGTACGAAGTGGAACGTGGGAGCTATGCGCTCGCACGCGCTTTCGTGCCCCTTGTGCAAAAGTATCGGCGGATGAACCCGATTTGAGGCGGGTAAGCCGGCTACTCTATGCGGTTCAGTCGATGCGGCCATTGGGCGGACCGCAAATACAACCACCTGTTCAGCCCGATCCACCTGCTGGACCATCGCTGCGCGGTATGGCAGCCGAATTCTTTCCAGCGCCCGGTCGGTATAATGTCCGTATTCTATCGTGCCCGAATGGCAACAGCAGCGCCAATTGCGCCGCCAGAACCGCAGATGATTTCTGCCGCAGCGTTGGCTGGAATGGTTCGGCAGACGAGTCGCAGGAAACCGTCAATCGCCGGGTCTACCTGGCGGACGTGTTATGCGTTCGGTCTGGCTATTGATTATGCGACGAACTCGCTGGCTCGTCGGCCTTATCGCAATCGGCACAACCGCGGCTGTGATGGCGGCAACGCCTGCCAGCTATGCCAAGCTCGACAAGGCCACGGAAGCCGCATGCGTCAAAGCGGCCAATCTTACCGCAGCCATTGTTGGCCCTGCCATCCGTTTTTCGGATAAAATCTCGATCGATGCGCGCATAGTGACGGGGACATGGCCGCAACCGCATATGAAGGGCGCAGCGGCCCAAATGCTGTGTCTCTATAATCGCAAGAACAAGCGCGTCGAAGTTCAGGAGCTGGCGATGCCGCCGGCGCAGGTTGCGTCAGTCAAGGATATCTGGTGGCGGGCCGAAGACATCGGCGGCAAAGGCATCATTGATCGCAGCGAAGTCACGCTGATGCTCGGCAGCGATGGCAAGATTGGCGGTAAATCGGGTTGCAACGGTTATAGCGCAAACTATCAGATTACCGGCGCGGCGGTGAAAATATATCCCCCCATGGTCGGCACACGCATGGCCTGCGCACCCGCGCTTATGACTCAAGAACAGGATTACCGAAGCCTGTTGGAAACGGCTTCATCGGTTGCGGTTACGCCAGAAGGATTAATGATCGTGACGTCCGCGAACGGAGCAACGAGCCGCTTCGTGCGAAAATGAAGATTTGGGGAATTCTTTCGTTTCCCGTGAAGCATAAACGGTGCCTGCATTCTGCCAGAACCCGGGGCCATTGCGCGACAAGGAACAATATGACTCAGGGTTTTTGCAAACGACCGATACGCGCCACAATCATGGCCATCCTGGTGACGCTGGGTCTTTCCATCTATCCTGCCCAGGCACAAACGGCGGGAACGTTGATTTCGTCCAGCCGCATTGCCGACACGCCGCGCGGGATGCAGGCCTGGCGCATCCGTTATTTTTCGGCAAATGAGACAGGCCGCCGCGAAGAAATGACGGGCGTTGTCATCGCGCCTGCCGGACCGCCATCGCGCATGGGCAGACCGGTCTTGGCCTGGGCCCACGGAACCTGGGGCATATCCGACAAATGCACCGTTTCAATGTCGAACAATTTTTTCAGCGCCACCCCGGCCTTGCCCGAAATGATCGCCCGCGGTTATGTCGTCGTCGCCCCTGATTATGCTGGATTGGGAACGCAGCAGGTGCATCCTTATCTGGTCGGCCGCAGCGCGGCGCATTCGGTGCTCGATGCGGTGCGGGCGTCTCGATCCATCGCCGAAGCGGGCGCGACATCGCAGTTCGCGGTATGGGGCGAATCGCAGGGCGGGCATGCATCGCTATGGACGGGGCAACTGGCCCGAAGCTATGCGCCCGACCTGAATCTGGTGGGGGTTGCCGCCGCCGCGCCGCCGACCGACCTGATCGAAAACCTGACCGGCGGGACCGATCCTTCGATCCGGGCATTCCTCACGGCATTCACCGCCCATAGCTGGTCCAAGCATTTCGGGATTTCGCTTCGCACCCTGGGATCGAAATCCACCGGCGACCTTATCGACCGTCTGGGGCGCAACAACTGCGTCACGCTGGGGGCCAAGCCCCGAATCGGCACGATGGTCGGGGTTGCCCTGCTGCGCGCGCGGCTGAAAAATGTCGATTTGGGACGCATTGCGCCGTGGAAAAATATCGCGCGTGACAACAGTCCGGCGGCCCGCGATTACGGCACGCCATTCTTGATTGCCCAAAATGACGGCGACACGATTGTCGCCCCGGCCACCACCAAAGAGTTCGTTCGCAAACTCTGTCGCGACGGCGCACGGCTCAAATATATTTCGATCCAAAGCAGCGGCGGCCACCCAACCAGCGGAGCCGATTCTGCAACCGAAACGCTCGATTGGATCGATCGGCGTTTTCAGGGAGAGCCTGCGCCGAATACGTGTTCCAGTTCGTAAGGCATTTGGTTGCCCGGCATGTGCAACAGCAGGGCCGAACTGGATTTGGACGTGTGGCCAGACTAATAATTCTGGGCAGCGCCGACGTCGCAGCGCAACAGTCGGCTAGAAATCGAACCGTACATTCGCGACCATGCGGGCGCGGCCCTCGCGCAGCTGGCTGCGGTGGCTATCGACATAACCGACCCCGGCGGCGAAACCTTTGCCAAGGTAATACTCAGCGCCCACCCGCCAATCGAGCGTGCTGTCGCCAAAGGCACCATCTTCATAGCTGAAAGAACCGCTCAGTGTCAGGGGTGTTTCCATAAACGGTACCTCCCCCGAAACGCCCAGATACACATTATCGATACTGCCGATATTGGATTGCGCCGGGGCGTAGCTGATTTCCGCGCCAAGCGAACCTTGCCCGACAGTCTGGCTTAGCAACGAACCGTTGCGCCCTGTCCGGAGCCCGCGCTTTCGAGCAGCAATTCGCCGCCGAGTGCGCGCATCGTATTGCTGGACCAGTGCAGACCCATGCTGCTCGACCTATCCTTGCGCGTGCTAAAGCCACGTTCGAACGCCTGCGAAAGCACCACTTGATCGGCACCTCCGCCATTGTCCGAAATGGCAATTTCTACCGCGCCGTTAGCGGCACCGGTGGTGGTATCGACCGTCAGCACCCAGTCTTGTCTGTCGCCTGCTTTCATCGCTTCTGCGGCGTTTATCGGGACGTTGGTTATAACCTGAGTAAGGTGGATATGATTGGCTTGCACCGCCGGAATCGTTTCCCGCACTATCGATGAAATCGGGGTGCCGGTCGCGCCTTCCAGATCGACGACATTTGAGTGGTGCCACCGCCAAGGAATGGCAGCACCGAATGAATGGGCATCGGTAGCAGCGCATTACCTGACGGCACAACTTTCCGTTCATTTGCGATCAGCTGCTTTTCGAATAGTCAATGCGCGTTGGCAACAATCCTCCTGTTGGCAAAAAATAACTCCATGCTTTTAGTGACGCGGTAACGAGATCAAAATTTGATCGCTGCCTCCAGTCCGAATTCGCGGGTTGGCACTACGACGCCGAAATAGAATAGTCCGGCGTCGATTGAGGCCGCCAGAGAGCCGCCCTCTTTATGAAACAAGTCACGCACATAACCGCTGATCCGCAGATTTTTGACCCTGTTACCCGAATGGATGAAGGCAACGGAGGCGCCAACCGTGGCGCGGGCCGGGATGATATCGCGTTTGGCACCGGTTGTGTCGGCGACTGCCGCCGCGAAAACGTCATCTGTATAGACATAGTCGATCGTCAGGCCAAGGCTGTTGCCGCCGCCAATCTCGCGCAAATAATCGAGCCCGGCATTAAACGAATATTTCGGCGCTGCCCGGAAGTTCCGGAGGCCTGAAACATCTACCAACGGACTGCCGGGCAAGGACAGATTTGGTATCAGGAAACGGCGATATTCCGCGTCGAGATGGGAGCCTGCGGCACGCAGCGTGAGTTCAGGCGTGGGCCGCGCCAGCAACTCCAATTCGATGCCGCGAATGCGCGCTGAGGCGACATTTTCGACAACGGTTTCGGTTCCGAAGCCACTGGGAGCAGGCCGCAGAATATCCTCTTGCTTGTTGCCGTAATTGGCCTGGAAGATCGTGGGGTTGAAACGAACCAGCCCATTGGCAAAATCTGCCTTTAGCCCCAATTCATAGCTGTCGACCTTCTCAGGTTGATAAGGCCCAATCGACGTCGGGCTCGCGCCGCGACCGTTGAAACCGCCCGAACGAATTCCGCGCGACCAGCTTGCATAAAGCATAGTGTGATCGTTCGGTTTCCAGTCGAGAATGATCCGTCCGCTCGGGTCCTTAAACGTCGCCTTACGGCTGGCCGTGAAGGCCGCGGGTGCCGGCACAGATAACGCGGTCGTGAATTTCTTGGTCTCGGTTGTGTAGCGCCCACCCAATGTAAGTCGAACATTGCTACCAAGCTTGATGATCGATTCGGCGAACACTGCAAAGGAATCGAGTTTTTGCGATGAGTCGATCCGTTGCGCCGGGCCGCCAAGGAAATACGCTGTTGCAGCCGCGCTGCCGTTGTAGGCAAGCGGACGAATTTTGTAATCGGTATGAAGATAATAGAGGCCGGCGACGAGATCTACGCTGTCGGAAAGGTCGCCCTGAATCCGGACTTCTTGGCTGAGCTGCTCATAATCCTGATCGCGCGCGGTAACAAATAACGGGATAGCAATCCCCGGCGCAACGGGAATGAGCGGCGTGCCCGTGCCCTCCTGAAGCAGGCTATCGCTGGTGTCCCTGTAACCAGTAACGGCTGTAAGGTTGAAATCGCCTATCTTTGATTTAATTTCCAGCGACGCGGCCCAGCCGTCAATAAAGCTTTCAAACGGGATGGTCGTGTTTGCGAACTTGAAACGCTCTGCTCGCTGGCGCAAAAATCCCTGGGTGTCGCAGCCGAGATCGCCAAGGCCGATCTGTAGCGTCAGGTCGCAAATCGTTCCGCCGATGCCGAACGGTAGTCCGTTGGCTTTGGTCAGGTTGATATTTGACGGGTACGTGCTGCGGTCTTTTTGGTAATCTATCGAAGCCAAGATCGACGTATCGGGACTGACCTCGGCAAGCACCGCAAGGCCCAGCGTAAAATAGTCACGCCCGTCTTCGCGCTTACCGGTTACCCGGTTGCGGGTGAAGGAATCGGATGTGCGGCGAAGACCGGAAACTTTGATCGAAATCGCGTCGCCTATCTTCGGGAGGTTGACAACCGCATCAAGGTCAAGCGCATTGAAACTGCCGTAGCGGGCGTGAAACCGCGCGCCCATTTCACCCGTTGGTCTGGTGCGGCGGAAGTTGATGATGCCGCCAACCGTATTCCGCCCAAACAGCGTCCCTTGCGGGCCACGCAGCACTTCGACAGATTCAACGTCATTCAGATCGACATTGGCACCTGTGCTGGTTCCCAGAAACACACCATCGATTGCCAGACCGACCGCCGGATCGAAGGTTTTTTCAAGATCGCCAAAGCTGATCCCGCGAATGCCAGCGGACAGGCTATTCCCGGCGAACGCCACGCGGCCAAGCTGAATATTGGGAACAAACTTCTGGATGCCCGCTATGTCGGTCACCACCGAGTTTTCTATCATCTCCGCATTGACGGCGCTGATCGCAAGCGGCGTATCTTGCAGGCTTTCCTGCCGCAGGCGGGCATTGACGATTATTTCCTGAATCGATCCGTCATCGCCCGACGTCGCTTCTGTATCTGGCGAATTTTGAGCATATGCCATACTAAAACAAGGCATTATTGCCCCGCAAAAAAGAAGCGATTTTGCCGCACCGGCAACCATTCTACGATTTTTCGTCATTTTTGCGCCCCTCCCAAGGCTATATAACAGTTTGTTATTTATATATTTTCTTTCACCCAATTGCCGTGGAATCCTGGCGGAATGCGCTGCGGAATATGGATCACCGCCTGCGGTGCGCCTTCAAAATCCCGGGCATCGAGAATAACCAACTCGCTCGTCTGGTCGGCGGGGTTGATGACATAGCCCATCAGCCAGCCATGATCCTCGGCGGTCGTGTTGGCTGCTGGCACAAAAACGAATTCGCTGGCGACGCGGCCCCTGCCAAAGTCGTGAGTCTGACGGGTGCCGGAAAGCAGATCATGCTTGAACAGCCTAGCCTCTTCGGGGGCGGATTGATCGCCATCCTTTGGCAGGCCCAACGCATAGGCGTATTGGTAATGCTGACCGATCCGTGATTCGTTCACGCGGGGGAACTCTTGCGGATCGGAGTCGATCACCGTGCGCTGCACGCGTTTGGCAACCGGATCGATCTGCCACCGTTCGAACGGAATTTCTTCGGAATCGACACCTGCAGTGACCGTCGCAAAGACCTTGGCGTGGGCGCAGACATCGAGCGTGACTGTGCCGTCGGGATTGTCATAGGCGTTGCAGGGGTGGAACACATAGCAAGGTTCGATGTCGCACCAGATCGTGTCCGAACCTTTGCCTTCTCTGGGCAAGAGCCCGACCCGCGACTTGTGCTTCGGGTTCCAGTTGTAAGGAAAGCCTTCGCCGGAAAGATAGCGCTTAATCGAGAAGGTTACCGGCATATCGAGGATGATCACATATTTGCCGGTTATCATGCAGTCGTGGATCGAGGGGCCGTCCTGAACGGCAATCGGCTCTTCGCGGCGAACCTTGCCGTTGGCATCGACCACGACGTGGCGAATTTCTGTCAGATTTTCTGCGGCATAGCAGATAGCATGCAACTCGCCCGTCTGGTGATCGAGATGGGGGTGTGCAGAAAAGCTCCCGCCCTTCAGCGTTTCGGCAAACGGATCATAGGCAATCGTATTGAGCTCGCCATCGATCCGTACCGGGCAGCCGCCTGCTTCGACCAATGCCCAGACTTCGCCGGCATGACCCATGACGTTGGTGTTCACGATGTCGAACGGAGGACTGTGCGGACCTGGCGCCGGGTGTTCGCCCAACGCGTCGCTGACCGCGTGCGACCGGATCCAGCGATTTCGGTACCAAAGCGCCTTGCCCTGCTTGAGCCGCACGCCATGAACCATCCCGTCGCCCATGAACCAATGGTACAACCCCGGATTGGGCGGCGTGACCGGATTGGGGCCAATGCGGATATAGCGACCGTCCAATTCGTCCGGGATGGTGCCAGTCACGGTGAGGTCCGTGAGCGTTTCTTCCGCCGATAAGGGCTCGTGGATGCCCATTAGGAAAGGATTGGGCTCGTCGGACTCCTTCCGGCGGCGGTTGAAATCGGCAACTTTTGCGGCGCCCTTCGAAAACGCGTCTTTGATTAGCGTTCCAACAGCACCGGCCATCACAAATTTCCCTTGCTTGCGTTCAAAATCTATAATGTTTACACTGTAAATATGCTGAGCAATGATAACACTGTCAACATTAATAGGCGTGGTGATTATCACCACGGCGATTTGCGATCAGCCCTCATCGAAACCAGCCTGTCCTTGCTCGCCACCAAGTGCGGCGATGACATCGGTCTGCGCGAGGTCGCGCGCTTGGTTGGCGTAAGTGCGACTGCCGTTTACCGGCATTTCCCCGACAAGCAGGCATTGATTGCTGCACTATGTGAGTGTGGAGAGGCCGAGCTTGCCGCCGCGCAACGCGCCGCCGCAGAAGCCGCAGGTGGCGGCGTTGCAGGATTCGGTGCTTCGGGAGAAGCCTATGTCCGTTTTGCGCTCGCCAATCCGGGCCTGTTCCGGCTCATGATGTCAATCAGGCCAGCGACTGGCTGGCTGACGGATGTTCTGGACGATAAAGGTGCAGCAATGCGCGGCTTGCGCGACGATGTGGCCGCAGTTCTTCCCGGTTCGGCCGAAGCGCACCAGCGCATGGCCGCGATCCATGCATGGTCGATGGTTCATGGTATGGCAATGCTGATGCTCGACGGCATGATCCCGGCCGACGAGACATTGATCAAGTCGATCAGCACCCCGCAATTTGGAGGGTCACCGGCTTAGCTGTTTTTGATAGTTCCCTTTTGCGGCAGCTTATTCGACCGTGTAGTGCTCGTCGCCATTTACGCGGCAACTGGCAGATGGGCAGGAAACATTCCATGGAAAACAAACGGTTTCTCTTAGTTCGCAGGCCGCAAGGCAAGCCGGTAGCAGACGACTTCAAGTTGGAAAGCGCACAAACGCCCGAGCTTGCCGATGGCCAGTTCCTGATCCGGAATCATTATGCCTCACTCGACCCGGCGATGCGCGGATGGATGGATGATACCCCGTCCTATATGCCTCCGATCGCGCTCGGCGATCCTGTTCGCGCGTCAACCGTCGGCGTGGTTGCGGAATCCAGAACAGCGGATTTTCCGGTCGGCCAATGGGTGTCCGGGCTCAACGCGATCGAGGAATATTCGGTGTCGATGGCAGGCGGGTTCTCGGCAGTAGTCGATGTCGGCATCGTTCCGTCACCGACAAACTTTCTGTCCGTGCTAGGCGCTGTCGGGATGACTGCTTACTTCGGTTATCTCGAGGTGTGCAAGCCCAACGCGGGCGATGTCGTTCTGGTGACCGGTGCTGCCGGTGCGGTCGGCTCGCTGGTCGGACAGATCGCCAGAATCAACGGCGCATCGAAAGTCATCGGCATCGCCGGCGGGCCCGAAAAATGTGCGCGGTTGGTTGACCGTTACGGCTTCGATGTGGCGATAGATTATCGCGGCAAGTCGGTCGATCAGTTGTCCGCAGAAATCGCCGCTCATGCGCCAAACGGCGTCAACGCCATCTTTGAAAATGTCGGCGGTGATATTCTCGATGCAGGCCTCAACAATCTGGCAATGGGCGCGCGGATCGGACTGTGCGGGTTAATCAGCGAATATAACAACCCGGGCGAGAAAACGGGCGCTCGCAATGTCTGGCAGCTTATCGTCAAGCGCGCGTCGATCACCGGGTTGCTGGTCGCCGATTATGTCCCGCGTTTTGGCGAGGGGGCAATGGCAATGGCGGGTTGGCTGCAGTCGGGCCAGCTGGTCTTCGACGAGCATGTCGACCACGGTATCGAAAACGCGCTGCCCGCTTTTATGCGCCTATTCAGCGGTAGCAATGACGGCAAAATGATCCTCGGGCTGGGCGAATAAAAGACAAAGCATGAGGCAGGTTCGCACGATAATTACGGGCTGTTTCAGCGCGCCTGTAGCACAGCAAAAGCAATCGATTCACTGATTCCCATTTTAGCTAGTTGAGTGCGACGTAACGTCAACTAGCTTTGAGGCCCGACATATATGATGGTTCACATCAATGCGGGCAATGCGTTCCAGCGCGCAAGCGCGGCTGCAATTTGGGAGGGATTTATGACTCACTTGATACCTAGCGATCACGTCACGTCGGCTCGCGATAAGGTCCGTTCGGTTCTGTTTGGTTCGGCAGCATACCTCGCTTTATCAGGATTCGCGGCACCTGCGTTCGCGCAAGCAGCGGCCGATGAAGACGATAGCGCCATCATCATTGTTACGGCGCGTGCCCAGGCGGAGTCGCTTCAGGAAGTGCCGGTGAATATTACGTCGCTCGCCAGCGAAACCCTGGATACATTTCAGGTCAACGAAATCGCCGACGTGGTCGGCCGGGTCCCCGCCCTTAACGTGCAGGTTGGCGGCTCCGGCGCAGGCGCACAAATAAGCCTTCGCGGACTTGGATCGAGCAATATCTCGTCTGCCTTTGACTCAGCCGTCGGTCTCGATTTCGATGGCGTTTTGGTCAGCACGCAACGCTTATTGCAAACCGGATTTTTCGATGTCCAGCAGATCGATGTGCTGAAAGGCCCGCAGTCGCTTTACTTCGGAAAAAGCGCCTCTGCTGGTGTGTTATCAATAAAGTCTGCCAATCCGACCAGTGAATGGGAAATCGCTGGCAAAGGCTCATATGAATTCGAGGAAGACGGTTATACGTTTGGCGGATATATATCCGGACCGATCAGCGACACTTTGGGCATCAGGGTCGCAGCGCAATATCAAGACCTCAATAAATATGTCCAGCTCGAACCCCAAGTTGCTGCCCGCGACAAGAATAAGGGGATAACCAATTTCATCGGTCGCCTGACACTGAATTGGGAGCCTACCGATAACTTTACCGCCAATCTCAAGCTGAATTATAACAAGCAGGATAGCGAAACTATCCTGGGCCATTCCGACCTCGATTGCGGCCCCGACGGCCTCGTAAGCCCCACCCGATTACTGGGTGCCGTCGTTTTTCAATCCAGCCATTCCTGCAACATACAAGACGGCCGGTATCCCGATTCAGATGGCGATCCTCGCCTTAACAAGGTTTTTGCAGGATCAACCGGCGATGGCCGGGATCTTTCACAGCCCTACAACGAAACCGAGATCGTTTTTGCCCGTCTGGCGTGGGATCTGAATTTCACCGACACGCTGAAGCTTTCGAGCGTATCGGGCTATGTAGATTTGTTCAACGAATATAACGGTAATTTCAATTACACTGGCAACTGTCCTCTCGCCAATTTCAACGCTGTGACGGGCTGCACCGCTGGGCTTGTCGGCGGTTTTATGGCACCGTTCCGGAATGAATTGACGCAGTTCACTCAGGAATTCCGGCTGACCAGCGATTTCGACGGTCCGTTCAACTTCATGCTGGGAACGTTCTGGGAAGACCGGAATATGCCTTACGGCACATCGCAAAACGCTTTCGTGGCGGCCTTCCTTGGGCCTACTACAAATGGCGAAACGTTCGATTGGTATGCGGAACGCGATTCGAAAGCCCGGGCGTTTTCAGTGTTCGGGAGCGCGACGCTGGACATTACCGAGCAGCTTGAACTGTCGGGCGGTGTGCGTTGGACCGACGAAAAGAAATCGACAACGGTCCGGTTTCCGTTCGTGCATGATATCATCACATTCGGCTTCGGCTTTTTGCCATCGGGGTTCTTCGCCGGGCCTGTCCGTTTTTCAGATAGCAATCTGTCGCCAGAAGCCTCGTTGAAATACAAGCTGACAGACGACGTCAACATCTATGCAGCCTATAAAACCGGTTTCAAATCAGGTGGCGTTGACAACAATGCATTACCATCTGGCCCTTTGGCACAGCTAAATAGCCCTGACCCGGCAGTCCGCGCGGCGATTGAAGATGGTTTGCGCTTTGAATCCGAAACCTCTCGCGGTGGCGAAATCGGAATTCGGTCGCAGTTTGCCGACCGTGCCGTCACTTTGAACGCAACTGCTTTTTATTACGTATTCAAGGACCTGCAGATCCAGGAGTTCAGCTTGGCGCTGTTTAACTTCGAAACCTACAATGCAAGTAAGGTCATTACCAAGGGCTTGGATATTGACTGGGCGTGGCGCACGCCGCTCGAAGGCTTGAGATTGTCTGGTGCCGCGTCTTATACAGATACCAAATATGCAGAAGATATTGTCAGGCCTAATCTATCGGTTGCTCTTGTGGATGGGCGGTCAGTAGCCCGCGCTCCCAAATTCTCCGGTAATATTGCCTTCGATTGGCGAACGCCAGTCGGCGATGCGATCGAAATTGGGCTGAGTGGCAATGCAACATATTCGGACTCCTACTGGACCAATGCAACCGACAGCTACTATCGGCAACCGTCCTATGTGGCATTTGACGGAGCAATTTCGGTCGGAGATCCGGATGGCAAGTGGACATTGTCGTTGATCGGCACCAACCTGACCGACGAGATTTGGACAAATACCAATGCAGGCGCGCCGTTCTCGGCCGATGATACAATTCACACCCAAAATCGGGGACGCCAGTTATTCGTGGAAACCTCATTCAAGTTTTGATCCGCACTCTCCTGCTGATCATATTGGGCCGGGGCAGTATTACTGTTCTGGCCCCTTTTTGCGTCATCGGACGCCGCGACCGGCTTCGGAAGGGATTGGCGAAATGGAGTGAACACGATGATTGGTAATGTCATCGCCAGCACGCCATCGAAACCGTATCAAAACTATGTGATTATCACGCTAATGATCGGCTATTTGTTCGCGTTTCTCGACCGGACAATGATCGGGTTGATGGTCGCGCCGATACAGGCAGATCTCGATATCAGCGATACCAAGATGAGCCTCCTGATGGGGCTGGCCTTCACCATTCTCTATTCGATCGCCGGGGTGCCAATGGGGCTGATCGCTGATCGCTGGAACCGTGTCCGCATAATCAAATATGGTGCCGTCATCTGGTGCATCATGACGGCAGCCTGCGGCTTTTCGGCAAGCTATTGGCAGCTATTTTTTGCGCGCATTTTTGTCGGCCTCGGTGAAGCGACATTGATGCCGTCTGCCAACTCACTAATCAGTGACTATTTCAAACCGCACGAACGGGCCAAGGCCCTCAGCATCTTCAACCTGGGCATTGCCGGTGGCGCTGGGTTGTCACTCATCCTCGGCGGCCAGCTAATCGCCATGCTGACCGCTTCTGGCGGCGTAAAATTGGGCGTCCCCATCATCGATAGTCTTGCCCCCTGGCAGGTCATCTTTGTTTTTCTGGGGCTGAGCGGACTGTTGTTCGTCGCCATGATGTCGGGTGTGAAAGAACCGGCGAGAACCGGCCGGATGTCCGCCGATGCACAATGGACGATACCGCAGACATTGGCGTTCTTCCGGCAGAATGTGAAATTTTACGCCGCCATCTGTGCGACGATGACAATGCTGTCCATTGTCACATTCGGCGCGTTGGCATGGATGCCGACCTTTTTTATCCGGGTGCATAATTGGACGCCTGCAGATGCTGGACTCTATTTTGGCGTGGCTTCGCTGGCCTCCAGTATTGCCGGAATGATCTTCAGCGGCTGGTGGATCGACCGCCGAAGGGCGCGCGGTGAGGCCGACGCGGCATGGCGTGCGTTGCTGTTGGGGATCGCGGTGTTTGTCCCCTGCTATGTCGCCGCGCCTCTTTTCGGCACGCCGTGGGTGACGATCGCGGTGCTGTTTATCGGAGTATTCGGTGCCAGCATGGCGACGATTGCATCGCCGACGATCCTGATGACGGGTACCCCGAATGAAGCACGCGGAACAGCGGTCGCGCTCATCTACCTTATCATTAATTTGCTGGGTTCGGGCTTTGGGCCAACTATAGTGGCGTTATTGAACGATTATGTTTTTCAGGACAAGAATGCCATCGGCCTGTCGATCGCAATCGCCTCGCTTTTCGGCTATGTCGGCGGTGTTATGGCTGCTTGGTGGGGACTGCAACATTACCGGACAAGACTGGCCGAAATCGCCGAATGACGGACTTTTTACGGTCGCTAACCAAAACGATAATGGTGGCTTCGGCGAATTCTCTCTAGCCCGAAATTCTAAATCACCGCAGCCGGGAGACAGGCCATCGCTATCCAGAACCGCAGGGTTTTCATCAAGAATTATCGCGACGGAATGCCCGTCATGGACGACTTCGGACTGGAGACGTCCGACATCGGCGAGGTGCCTGCGGGGCATGTCGTGGTAGAGGTAGATACGCTGTCGATGGACGCATGGATTCGCACGACACTGAACCATGCCGGGATGCACGAAACCACTGATATCGGTGCGAGCATCCCCGCGCTTGGCGTCGGCCGGGTAGTCGAGAGCAACAGCGAAGAACTGTCGGCGGGCGACTGGGTTTACGGGTTGCTGTCCGCACAGACCCATGCGCTATTGCCCGACGCGGCGCTCAACAAGCTCGACCTGCAAGACGGTGTGGAACCGCGAGATTATGTCGGGCCTTTAGGTGTGACGACGGGCCTCACCGCATGGGTCGGCCTGATCGCCGTTGCCGATGTGCAGGCGGGCGATGTCGTGCTGGTTTCGGGCGCGGCGGGTGCGGTCGGGTCGGTCGTTGTGCAACTCGCCAAGGCGCGCGGTGCCAATGTAATCGGCATTGCCGGTGGGCCGGAAAAATGTCGCTACCTCATAGAAACCATCGGCGCGGATACTGCAATCGACTATAAAAATGGCGACGTTGCGGAGCAGCTGGCGAAGGCTGCGCCAGACGGCATCGATGTATTTTTTGACAATGTCGGCGGAGAGCTGCTCGACATCGCACTCGATAACCTCTCGCCCGTCGGCGCCCGCGTTGCGATTTGCGGAGCGATATCCCAATATGCCGATTTGAACGATGTCCGCGGCCCCAAATTATATCTGCGCCTCGCCGAACGCAATGCGATGATGAAGGGTTTTGTCGTCAGCCATTATGCGGCGCGCTATCCGGAAGCGATCAGGGAAATTGCAGGACTGATGCGCGCTGGCAAGATGGCGCTGCCTGAACATGTCATCGAAGGTATCGAGCGCTTTCCGGAAGCCTTGTTCCTGCTGTTCGGCGGTGGTCATACCGGCAATCTTCTGGTTCGCCCGTAACATTTACCCACGATGGGAGAGCAAAAATGGCATTGGTATCGGTGATTGGTGCGGCGGGACGGCAAGGGCTGGCGCAGATGCGGCAATTGTCGGCAGCGGGCTACAAGGTGCGCGCGCTTTCCCGCGTTGCCAACCCTGATTTCGGAGGCGCCAACACCGTCGACGAGGTTCGCCACTTCGACCTGCATGACGAGGCAAGCTATGCGGGGCGGCCTTCGAAGGATCCGATGCCATATTCTACACGCGCCCGCTGCTGGAAATGGGCAGCGGGCCGGAGCTTTCCGCTAAGTTGGGCGGAGCGGCGCATTCGGTCGGAGCAAAACGCTTTGTGTGGAACACATCAGGCTGGATTCCCGACAAGCCCGGCGATCCCGGTGCTTATGGTTCCTATACCGCAGCGGTAAATGCGCTTTTTCGGTCCGGCACGCCCGCCACAGTTTTCGGGTCGGTGCTATTCATGGACAATCTTCTGACCAACTGGGCGCGGCCCTTCATCGTGCATGAGGACCGCTATGTCTACGCGCACAATCCGGAGCTGGAGGCCAACTGGATCAGTCTCGACGATGTTGGAAAATGTATGGTCGCGGCGCTTGAGCGGCCCGATCTCGAAGGTGCGTGGATGAATATTGGCGGCCCCGAAACGCTAAAGCCGACCGACGTGACGGCCATCCTGTCCAGGGTGTTTGGCAGGACGATCAAATATGACCCCTGCACGCCCGAGGAATTTGGCGATTTGCTGGTAAACGCCCTTGGCGAGTCCATTCCGCCAGAAGCGCGGGCTGATTTCTCGGCGGGCATTTCGGCGTTTTATCACTACAACAACGATACGCCGCTGAAACCTTTCAAGATCAACACCGACGCGATGCATGAGCGCCTGCCCGAGGTTAAGCTGGAGACCATGGAGCAATGGGCGGCGCGGCAGGATTGGTCCGACGACGCGCACCGGCCATCGGCGGGTTAGATTGCTGCTAACCTAGTTACAATCGCTCCGGGTTTTCGATTAGATCGGCAAGTGAAGCCATGAACCGCCCTGCGTCGGCGCCGTCGATCGCGCGGTGATCGCAGCTAAGCGATAGGTGCAGAACCGGCAGGACGCGGATAGCGCCGTCATCGTCAACCGGCTCCGAACGCGCCGCGCCGACCGCCAATATCGCGCCTTGCGGCGGGTTGATGATTGCGTCGAACTGCTCGACACCGAACATCCCCAGATTGGACAGACCAAAGCTGCCGCCTTCGAATTCATGCTGTTGAAGCTTGCCGTTTCGTGCGCGCGCCGCCAAGTCAGCCATAACTGCGCCGATTTCGGCTGCACCAAGCCGATCGGCACCGGAAACAATCGGCGTAATCAGCCCGCCATCGGTCGAAACGGCAACACCGATATCCGCGCTGGCGAACTGGTGGACCTCGTCGCCATGCACCTGAATGTTAAGCGCGGGCACCTCGATCAGCGCCAGCGCGCAGGCGCGGACGAGATAGTCGTTGATACTGGGCTTCGGGTCGGCGGCTGCGCGCAACTTGACAAGCTTGTCGGCGCGAACACGCCTGCGGACATAGAAATGCGGGATGGTCGTCTTCGACTCGGTCAGCCTGCGGGCAATCGCTTTGCGCATTTTCGACATCGGCAATATAGTTGGCACGCCCGATGACGCGGGAGCCGAAACCCCGGCGGCATCCATGATGTCGGCCTTGCAAATACGCCCGCGCGGGCCGGTGCCTTTAATTGCCGACAGATCGACATTGTGCATCGCCGCCAACCGCCGCGCCATCGGCGAGGCGAATGCCATCGATACGGGGGTCAGCTCGTAAGCACCTTTCAGTGTTAGCGAACTTTCGTCGCGCGAAGCTTGCTGAACATCCTGAAGCGAAATGCGTCCAGCCCGTCCGCTTCCAGCTATCGTTGCAATGTCGATTCCGTTCGCGGCCGCCTCGGCATGTCCAGCCGGACTGATGATCGCCTTGTCAGCGACATCTACCGGAGTTGCAGCAGTTTCAGGCACCGCTGCCACAGCGCTGGCTGCTGCCGCGCTGCTACCGCGGCCTTTGAAATTGCTCACGAAGGCATCAATTTCTTCGGTGCTTGAACCGGGATCGCCGTACACGGCAAGTAACGCGCCAACAGGATAAGTCTCGCCTGCCTCTGCGACAAATCGGACGAAACAACCGTCAGCCTCGGCTTCGACTTCGTTGGTGATCTTGTCGGTTTCGATCAGGGTAAGCACGGCATTGCGCGAAAAGCTCTCGCCCTCCGCCACCATCCACTCGGCGATGGTGCCTTCGCTCATTTCGATGCCCCATTTGGGCATGGTAAAAGCCTTGAGATTTGCCATTCGCCCGCCCCTATCGAAACGCTAATGTGCGGCGGACTGCGGCTTCGACTTCGGCGGGGCCGGGGAGCCACGCTTTTTCAAGCTCGCGCGCAAACGGTATCGGCGTGTGCGGCGGGGTGACCATTTCAATCGGGGCCTTGAGCGAACTGAAGGCCCGCGACGCGACCAACCCTGCTATGTCCGACGCAAGACTACAACGCGGCGTGCTTTCATCGACAATGACCAGCCGTCCCGTCGCTTCGACCGAATCGAGAATGGCTTCCTCGTCCAGCGGGCTGGTGGTCCGGAGATCGATGACGTCGCAACCAATGCCCTCCGCAGCCAGCTTGTCCGCCGCGATTTCGGAAAAACTGACCATCAGGCCGCAGGTGACGATAGTAACATCGCCGCCTTCGCGCACCATCCTGGCTTGGCCGAAGGGAACCCGATATTCGCCGTCAGGAACTTCACCGCTCACCGCGAACAAGGACTTATGTTCAAAGAACATCACGGGATCATCGCCGCGCAACGCCTCCATCAGCAAGCCCTTGGCATCGGCGGGCGTGGTCGGCATCACAACCTTTAGCCCCGGAATCGAGGTCATCATTGCATAAACCGACTGGCTGTGCTGCGCTGCCGCGTTCATGCCCGCGCCATAAATCATCCGAACGACGGCTGGGCATGTGGTCTTGCCGCCGAACATATAGCGGAACTTCGCCATCTGGTTCCAAAGCTGGTCGAGGCTGACTCCGACAAAATCGGCAAACATCAGCTCGGCAATCGGCCGTTTGCCAGCAAGCGCCAGCCCCGCCGCTGCGCCGATAATCGCGCTTTCCGAAATGGGTGTGTCAATCACCCGGTTCGCGCCGAATTTATCATAAAGCCCGGTCGTTGCGCCCCAGATTCCACCAATCGCTTCGGGGCCGCCTGCGGTGCCATTGCCGCCGACAATATCCTCGCCCAGCACCAAAATATCGGGGTCGCGCTCCATTTCGGAATGGATCGTCTGGTTGATCGCCTCGCGGATGTTCATTTTTGCCATTGGGCCGCGCTCCTCTTAATATGCAACATAGACGTCGGTCGTGACGGTCGAGGGATCGGGCGGAGCTGCAGCTTGAGCTTCGGTGGTAGCCGCTTCGATCAACGCCATTGTCTCGGCGTCGATGGCGTCCAGATCGGCATGATCCAGCAGTCCGGCGGTCGTAACCTTCTCCCGGAACGCCTTCAGGCAATCGCGTTCCTCGCGGATACGGTCGAGTTCGCCGGGGCCGCGATATCGCTGCGGATCACCCTCGAAATGGCCATAAAAACGCTCCGTATCGAGCTCGATTGACGCTGGTCCATTTCCAGCACGAACATACTCCAGCACCTCGCGCATTGTATCGTAGGTGTCGAAAAAGTCGCTGCCATTAGCGCGCCAGACCTTCATGCCGAAAGCTTCCGCACGGCTGGCAATATCCTTGTTGGTGCCGACCGCGTAATCGAAGCCGGTATGTTCCGAATAATGGTTATTCTCGAAGACGAAAATGCACGGTGCCTTGGTGACAACCGCCATGTTCATTGCTTCGAACGTCGTGCCCTGGTTGCACGCACCGTCGCCTGAGAAAGCGATTGCGACCTTGCCCTTGCCGTCCATTTTTGCAGCGAGCGCTGCCCCCACGGCTTGCGGCGCGCCTGCACCGACGATTCCGTTCGCGCCCAGCATCCCGACCGACACATCGGCAATATGCATCGATCCGGCCTTGCCGCCGCACAGCCCGTCGGCGCGGCCGTAAATTTCCTTCATCATGCCCTTCACATCGCAGCCCTTAGCGATGCAGTGCCCATGGCCGCGGTGCGTCGAAACAATAAAATCGTCATTGGCAAGATGCTCGCATACCCCAACTGCAGCGGCCTCTTGCCCGCAATACAGATGCGTGAAACCAGCGATATCTCCGGTTTTTATCTCTTCATGCAGCCGTTCTTCAAAGGCCCGGATGATTGCCATCTGGCTGTAAGCGCGTAACAACTGATCTCGGCTGAGTTGCACTGTCGATCTCCCGTTTCCCGATTTACGGCCCAAGCCCAAAATTTTAGGGGCGCAAGCGGCTATCTCGGTTTATCCATATTTCTATAAGCCCGCCACCCGCCCGTGCCATCCGTTCAAATTGATAGGACTTGATTTTCACAAGTTAGCCAATGCCAAATCGGCACCGGCGCTCAAGGATTTTACACCTTCCACTTGCGACGCAAATGACATAGTCTAACGCGCAGGAGAGAACACAGATGGCTAGCATAGCAAGCTTGTCCAAAACGCCGAAATGGCGATTGGATGAGGAAACCCTGGAACGGGTCACCATCCGCAGCGTGGATGATATCCGCGCCGCCGCTATTGCGCTTAACGACGCTGCGCACGAATGCGGGTTCCGGATCGCGGTAGCGGCTGACATAGCTTCCAAGGAACCGATGCTGGACGCCGACGGCGGTATATTAAACGCGGAAATATTCGGCTGGGTGGCCGATGGCGAGCGCTGGTGGGAGGATACCCGTCTCGCGCTCAAATCCTTTTTGCCGCGGGCCTGCCGTTATGAAAGCGAGCCGTTCTGGTATAATGACGACGGGTTCAAGACGCTTTGGCGGAACAAATATCTCGAGGGCATTGCGATCAAGGATTTCAAGAGCCCGCACACCACCCGATCGGCTATTCTGATCCCGGTTCATCTTTCCTTCGGTCAAATCGGCGCGGTCAGCCTGACGCCTCTTGATAAGGAGAGGTCTGACCTGAGCGAGCCATTTCATCTATATTCCGACAGCATGGGCCTATTGGTGCGCCGCTTTGTTGCGGGCTATGTTGCGGCGGTGCGGACGCAGCAATGGATACCCAGCAACTGCTCATTGTCGAAACGCGAGGTCGAGTGTTTGCGTTGGGCCGCGATTGGCAAAACCGATAACGATATCAGTGCGATTCTGTCATTGAGTCACGCAACGGTGCGCTATCATGTCCAGCGTGCGGGGGAAAAACTCAATGCCGTGAACCGCAGTCAGGCGGTTTTCAAGGCGGGGCAGCTGGGCTTTTTGGGCGCAGCCTCCTAGCCCAGTTTGCGAACCGGGTCGCTGCCGTCCCAACCCACCGACGCGGCTTTTATCATCGCGAACAGGCCATCACTGCCGCTAGACATTTGCAGGATTTCAACGATGCTGCCGGGGCCGCCGCCGGTGTCGACATAGAGCACCGCGCCGTCGGGCGCGACCTTGCCTTCGACCAATATCGTGGCACCCGAATCTTCGGCAATCTGCCGCGCTTGCTGAATGTCGTCGGTCAGCACACAAGTATGATGTAGCGCACCACCCTCCTGTCCGCGATAGATGCTTGGTGCGTCATTTTCCTGCCGGATCAGCTCAACCTGCATGTCGCCCCAATAGGCGATAGCGATGGAAAACAGGCAATCGCTGGGCTCGCCCATGTAGCGCATTTCGCCGAGTTGGATATTTTCCATCAGGAAAAAGGGGCCGACCGCCATCGTTTCGGTCCAATAGCGAATCGCGGCGTCGAAATCCTTGGGGACAAAAGCGATCTGCATCACCGGCCCGATTGCACTGATACCCATGCACGCTCCTATCCAATGCAACAGCTTGCAGACTTCCCCAAAGCTGACATGATACGGCCGTGTTTCCTACTGGGAGTTTTGAGAGGAAATGGACAATCCAGCGCCGATAGACTGGCAAGCAAGGCGCCGGGGCATGGCCCACGATACCGTCCGGCGGATGGTGGCGCTGGTCGAAGCTAAGTCAACCGACCGCGCGGCCGGCCCGCTGCCGCTCCACAAACGGGTCTATACCGACCCTGCCCGTCTGGCTGCTGAACAGGATAAGCTGTTTCTGGGCCAGCCCATTGTTGCCGGCCTTTCGGGTGACATTCCAAAGCCCGGCGATGTGCTTGTTTTTGATGCCGCAGGCCCATCCATCTTGGTCACCCGCAGCAAGGATGGAATCGCGCGGGCATTCCTCAACATGTGCACCCACCGCGGTGCAAAGCTGATCGAGGAAAACGAGCCCTTTTCCGACCACCGTGCGCGGCTAACCTGCCCGTTTCACGCGTGGACATATGACCCGGCGGGAAAACTCATCGGCCAGCCGTCGAAGGAGAGTTTTGCGGGATGCTATATCGGTTCCAGAAACTTGCTCGAGCTCCCCTGCGCCGAGTATCTGGGTTTGATTTTCGTCCGGCCGGGCGGCGGCGATCCTATCGATGCCGCAGAGCATCTTGGCGAGTTGGCTGACGTGTTGAATGCCCTCGAACTGCACCGCGCAACACCCGTCAAAAAAGGCATACTGACCGCCAATTCCAACTGGAAATTTGCGCTCGATACCTATGCCGAGGGCTATCATTTCGGAACGCTGCACGCCTCGACGCTGGCGCACACCCATTATAGCGATATTTGTGCGGTCGAACGGTTCGGACGGCACCACCGCGTTTCCTTTCCCGACAAAAGCATCGGCGCTCTGGTCGGCAAGCCGGAGGACGAATGGCCGGTGACCGACTATGGCGGCGTCCATTATTTGTTTCCCAATACCATCATCTTCTTTGGGGCGGTTACACCTGGCGTTTACTTCACGCAGGTGTTCCGGCTGTTTCCCGATGGCGTTGGCAAAACGCGCTGCCAGTTCGCGGTCTATGCGCCGTTTGGCGTCGAGTCCGACGAGCATCTGGCGATGTGCAACATGGCTTATGACGGCACCGCAGAGGTCGTCCAGACCGAGGACTATCGTGTCGCATCGCACGGCTATGCCAATCTGCTGACCGCACCCGACGATTTCCACGTGGTGCTCGGCTCCAATGAAAATGCGGTGCAGGCCGTCCACCGACACATTGCCGACGCCATCGGCATGCCGCTCTAAAAAAGGTTACCGCATGAAATTGACACTTCAGGGCAGAACGCTGCTGATTACTGGCGCGTCGTCTGGCATCGGCGCGCATTTTGCGCGCGTTGCGGCAGACGCAGGGGCCAAGGTTGTGCTGTGCGCGCGGCGGACCGACAGGCTCGACAGCATTGTTTCGGAGATCAAGGCGGGTGGAGGCGAAGCCCTCGCAGTCGAAATGGACGTTGCCGATAAGGCTTCCACTATCGCCGCTTTCGACGCAGCCGAAGCGTCTTTTGGTCCGGTCGATAGCGTGATCGCCAATGCAGGGATGGGCACCGACAACGCCTTTTTCGATCACACCCCAGACCAGTTCGACCAGTTGATGGCAGTCAACCTGCGCGGTGTGTTCCTGACCGTGCAGGAAGCCGCCAAACGGATGATCGCCGCTGGCAGCCGAGAGCGCGAGCATGGCCGCATCGTCATCATTTCCTCGATTACCGCACAGGCAATAGAGCCCGGCCTTGCGCTGTATTCTGCATCGAAAGCCGCCGTTCTGCAAATGGGCAAGGTGCTCGCCCGCGACTGGGCGCGGCAGGGGATAAACGTCAACAGCGTGCTGCCCGGTTATATCGTAACCGAAATCAACGGCGACTGGTTCGTCACCGAAGGCGGGCAGAAACAGGTGCAGCGTTTTCCGCGCAAGCGAGTGATGGACATCGAGTCGCTCGATCCGACCCTGCTCTATTTATCGTCGGACGCGTCAAAATTCGTCACCGGTGTGGGCTTTACAATAGACGACGGGCAATCGCTTTAGGGCAACTCATTCAATCGTGCCAACCAACGCGCCAACCGGATAGATTTCGCCGTCAGCGCCCAAAATGCATAGCGTGCCGTCTGCCTGCGCCTCGATCTCGACGGTCGTCTTGTCGGTTTCGAGCGTGTAGATGACATCGCCCTTGGCCACATCCTCGCCGTCACCGAACATCCATTCGGTCAGCGTCATTTCAGTGGCCGACATGCCGATCTTGGGAATGCGTATCTCGGTCCCCATGCCTAGCGTTGCCAGCCCATCGCGGTGCGAACCGCCTGCTTGATGCCATCTTTCGACGGTATCCACGCTTGCTCAAGCGCGTTCGCCATCGGCAC